>CAZPIQ010000017.1:0-13682 GCA_964586665.1 uncultured Ignatzschineria sp.
TTCCTGAGCAAATGTTCTATATGACAGGAAACTTTAACGAAGTTCTTGATCGTTTTGCGAAAGAGAAGAATAAGTAATAAGGGGATAATATGAAAACTATCAAAGTCACTATTGTAAGTGCTGATAAAGAGCTTTATGCTGGCACAGCGGCATTCTTTGCTGCCACTGCAGTGACAGGTGAGATAGGCGTTTATCCTGGTCACGTTCCAACTTTAGCGCACCTTAAGCCAGGTCAAGTTCGCATTGAACTTGAAAATGGTACTAAAGAGGTATTCTGGATTTCAGGCGGTATTCTTGAAGTTCAACCTCAAGAGGTGATCGTTTTAGCAGATTCTGCTGAACGTGCTGAAGATCTTGATCAAGCAGCGGTTGAAAAGGCCAAAGCTGAAGCAAAAGCTGCGATTGAATCGGGCAAACCTGAACTCGATATCGAGCAGGCCTTGATTGAACTCAATCTAGCGAAGTCTCAATTAGATGCAGTGAATAGATTAAAGAATCTTTAAAAATAAATAGATGCCCGTCTTATAGACGGGCTTTTTTTTGAGCGATAGGATAATAAAAAACCATGGAATTGCCCTTAATAAATCGAGAAAAATCTATCTTAGCATTTCAAGAGCGTGTTCTTAAGCAGGCTGAAAATCCGCAAACACCGCTTTTAGAGCGACTTAATTTTATTACGATTGTTACATCTAACTTAGACGAGTTCTTTGAGGTGAGGTTTGCCAATATCAAAGAGCGAATCTTTGCTGGTGAAGATATGATCGATGGTGAAACGGTTCAGGAATGGCAAGACTCAATTAATAAGCGTGTTACAAAACTTGTGAGTGATCAGTATGCTGTACTCGACAAAGAAATTTTACCGCTTTTAAAGAAAGAGGCGAATGTTGCATTTATTCCTAGAAGTGATTGGACAGATGCGGATCGTAAACAGTTAACCGCTTATTTTCATGAGTCGGTAAATCCTTTATTGACGCCGATAGCGCTTGATGTTGCACATCCTTTTCCGCATATCTATAACAAATCTTTAAACTATATTATTGAGCTTAAAGGAAAAGACATTTATGGCCGTGAAGTTGATACGGCGATGTTGTCTATTCCCAAAAATTTACCAGCATTGTTACAACTTAGTAATGATGGAGATAAAGTTCGCTTTACGTCAACAGCAGAAGTGATTCGTGATCAGCTAAAGACGATTTTTGATGGTTTTACAGTGAAAGCGGCTTATCAGTTTAGAGTTACGCGTAATAGTCATCTTTTTATCGATAAAGAAGAGCTGACGAACTTGCACCAAGCTTTAAAGGGAGAGCTGCATCAACGTAACTTTGGACATGCTGTACGCTTGGAAATTAGCGCAGATATGCCGAAGAAGATTGTTGCCTTCTTATCTAAAGAGTTTGAATTACCAGATACAGAAGTGTATCCAATCGAGCATTTTATCGATTTAGGTCGATTTAGAGAGCTTCGAGATTTCTTAAAAGGACGACCAGAACTATTTTATCCAGAGTTTTTGCCAAAGTATGCTGAAAAATGGGTCGATACCGATGACATTTTTTCAATCATCAAGCACAAAGATCAACTCTTTCACCATCCCTTTGATAGCTTTGCACCAACAGTGCGTTTGTTAGAGGTTGCCGCAAAAGATCCTAAGGTACAGATGATTCGTATGACGATTTATCGTACCGGTAATGACTCACAATTGATGAAGCACCTTGTAACAGCTGCTAAAAATGGCAAAGAGGTGAATGTTATTTGTGAGCTCATGGCACGCTTTGATGAAGAGACGAACCTGGCTTGGGCTTCTATTTTAGAAGAGGCAGGCGTTAAAGTCGTTTATGGTATTTTTGGTTACAAGACCCATGCGAAGATGTTATTGGTTGTTCGTAATGAGCCGACTACTAAAAACCCAGATCATCTTGAGTATTATACACATTTGAGTACAGGTAATTACCATACTGGTACGGCAAGGGTATATACGGACTTTGCGATCATGACGAGTAATCGTGAAATTGCACAAGACGTGACGGATATTTTCGTTAATCTTGGGAGTTTAGGAAGACCGCCAGCACTTAAGCAGTTGTGGCAAGCACCTTTCACCCTTTATGATAATATTATGTCTCATATTGAGTTTGAGATTCAGGAAGCAAAAGCAGGTCGTCCGGCATTTATTATGGCGAGAATGAACTCTCTGCTTGAAAAGGGCATTGTTGAGAAGCTTTATGAGGCATCGAATGCTGGGGTTAAGATTGACCTCTTGATTAGAGGAGCGTGTTCACTACGTCCTGGGCTTAAAGGATTCTCTGAAAATATCCGTGTATTTTCAGTTGTAGGGCGATTCTTAGAGCACTCAAGAGTCTTCTGCTTCCATCATGCGGGTGATGAGAAACTTTATATTTCAAGCGCAGACTGGATGCATCGAAACTTCTTTAGAAGGATTGAAGTCGCGGTGCCCATTCATCATGAGTCAATTCGAGCGCATATCATTAATGAGGGGCTGCTCTCTTACTTTGATGATCATACTGCGTGGATTTTAGATGGGAAAACAGGTGAATACCACCAACAATCATTTACAACAGAACAGAGAGAGGTTATGCTTTCAGCACAGGAAAAGTTATTAATATCTCGAAAGTAAATGGAGTCACATGCTGACAATATTTTCTGAACCACTCATTAATGGAATCACCAACGTACAACTCTTTGCGTTGGTGATTTTGTTCTGTAGTTTTATTGCCTTTATGCTTGGTAAGTGGCGCTTTGATGTCGTTGCGCTTGGTGCGCTTTTGGCAATGATTTTGGCGGGAGTTGTCACCCCTTCAAATGCTTTTAATGGCTTTGGTAATCCTGCTGTGATTACAGTAGCGGCAGTTTTAGTTTTAAGTAATGCGCTAGGGAATACAGGGGTGACGTATCATTTGTCTCAGCATTTGAGTCGTTTCTCTGACCGGCCTGTTTTACTTGTTTTAACATTGACGGGTTTAGTTGCATTTTTCTCTGCTTTTATGAATGATGTCGGTGCGCTAGCACTCATCATGCCAGTTGCGCTTCAAGTATCTCAGCGTTATAAGATTCCGACTTCGAAGCTGTTAATGCCTATGGCATTTGCCTCTCTTTTAGGTGGGACTTCAACGTTGATTGGTACGCCCCCCAATATGTTGATCGCGCAATATCGAGAAACAGTGGATCCTTCAGCAGGTCCTTTCGCGATGTTTGACTTCTTGCCGGTTGGGATCGTGGTTGTGGTCGTTGGATTGCTATACATCTCATTTATTGGTTGGCGCTTAATTCCGGTGCGAAGCACAGAGAGTAATAGTCAATTGTTTGAAACCGATGATTATCTGCTCGAAGCAAAGATCTTGCCAGATAATAAATTTGTCGGAAAAACAATCGCAGAGCTTGAGAAGGTCACTGAAGATCATGTCAATGTTGTGACATTAATACGAGGTGCAAGACGACTCTTAACACCGAGTAAAGAAGAGATCTTGAAGGAGAATGATGTTCTCTTGATAGAAGGGCAACCGGAGGATCTTAAGCAGTTAGAACTACTTTCAGGTGTCAATATTAAATTCACTAAGAGTGGGAAAGAGCGCGATACGATTGATTCGTTGCAAACCTTAGAAGTTGTCGTTAATCCGGGTGCAAGAATTGCAGGTCATATGATTTCTGAACTCTATCTTCGTGAGCGCCATAGAATTAATATTCTAGGGGTTTCAAGGCAGGGTGAGAGTATTCGTCAGCGATTCTCTCGATTGACGCTAAAAGCCGGCGATATTTTGCTAATTCAAGGTGATAAGCGAGAATTGCCAGAGACAATGAATCATTTAGGGTGTTTACCGCTTGCTGAGCGAAATATTCGGTTGAAGCCCTCCTCGAAAATGCTCCCAACGGTTGGAATTTTTATTCTCTCTATTTTGGCAGTCGCTTTCCAGATTTTACCACCTAATATTGCATTTCCAGCTGCGATATTTTTAATGGTGATTTTTAAACTGATCTCCTTAAGGGAAGTTTATCAAAGTATTGATGGTCCGCTTATCATCTTGTTAGGGTGTTTTATTACCGTGGGTGCAGGACTTGAGTCTTCAGGTGCGACAAATATTATTGTGACATCGATAGTTCCCCTTTTAGAAGGGTTGCCTGCTATGTTAGTATTAGCTATAGTCATGCTTATCACGATGCTAATAACAGATGTTATTAATAGCTCGGCAACAGCAGTGATCATGGCACCTATTGCGGTAGGCGTTGCCACGATGATGGGTCATAATATTGATCCTTACCTGATGATCATTGCAATTGCCTGTTCTTGCGCTTTTAATACTCCGATAGGGCACCACTCTAATACGTTAGTAATGGGGCCGGGAGGCTATCAGTTTGGAGATTATTGGCGTATGGGATTGCTACTTGATCTATTATTGATTATTACTGTTGTGCCAGCAGTGATCTATTTTTGGCCACTATAACGATAACGAGAAGATATATAAGGAATCAGAATGAAACTATTTAGCAGTGTTCCACTCGCACCAGAAGATGCGATTTTAGGGGTTGTTGAGTCCTTTAAACAAGATCCTAGAGAAGAGAAAGTCAACTTAAGTATTGGTATCTACTCTGATAAAAATGGAAAAGTACCGGTATTAAAAGCCGTTGCTAAAGCTGAAGCCTTTCTTTTTGAAAATCCGACGCCGAAAGTTTATTTACCGATGAGTGGGCTCGGTAGCTATATTGATTGTGTTCAGAAATTACTGTTCACGAAAGATCATGCGCTTTATGAGGAAAAACGCCTTGCAACAGTCCAATCTTTAGGTGGAACCGGTGCATTAAAAGTGGGTGCTGATTTCTTACATACGATTGTGCCAAATAGTAAAGTGTATGTTTCAAATCCGACTTGGAGTAATCATATTGCGATTTTTGAAGGTGCCGGCTTTGAGGTTGAGGATTATCCATACTTTGATGAAACAACAAAAGGCGTTGCTTTTGATGCTTTCATTGAGAAGATGAAATCGATTCCTGAAGAGTCTATTGTGGTATTGCATGCATGTTGTCATAACCCAACGGGTGCGGATCTCTCAACAGCGCAGTGGCAAGAAGTTGCGGATCTTTTTAAAGAGCGCAATCTTATTCCATTTTTAGATATGGCATACCAAGGTTTCTCAAAAGGGATCTTAGAAGATGCTGAGTCAATCCATATCTTTGCAGAAAAAGATATGCCGGTATTTATCGCAACTTCATTCTCAAAATCATTCTCACTTTATAGTGAAAGAATTGGGGCGTTAACGGTTATTACGAGTGATCAAGAAGAGCAAGAACGTATTACCTCTCAGCTTAAAACAATGGTTCGTGCGATTTACTCATCACCGCCTTCATATGGAGCGCAGCTTGTTCATTATGTGTTAGCAGATGATGAACTCCGTGCAGAATGGGAAGCTGAGCTTGCGGAAATGCGTGATCGCATTAAAGATATGCGTTCAAAATTTGTCTCTCTTTTAAATGAGAAACAAGATAAAGTTGATTTTAGTTTTATCAATAATCAAGCTGGGATGTTTTCTTACTCAGGACTTAGCGCAGATCAAGTGACAAAATTGAAAAAGGATTATGCTATCTATACGGTAGATACAGGAAGAATCTGTATTGCAGCACTCAATGATCAAAACATTGAGCTTGCGGCGGATGCGGTTGTTAATGTACTATAGAGCCATTTAGTAGATGAATTTTAGGTAAGGGGAAAGTTTTATGTCAGAAAGTGTATTTATATATAAGCTTCCGCTCTACATTATTGCCTTACTCTGTATGACAGGCTGGGTATTATTGTTCGGCGTAATCTTCTTCAGCTAATTGCTGTTGAGAGAAGAAAGAGTGCTTTAGGCACTCTTTTTTATTGTCTTGAATAATAATGGCTAGGGATTTGCATCAATGAATTCATCAATAGCTGATTTAACTAATGAACTAAAAATATAGCGTGGAAGTAGGGGAGTTTCGATGACACATTCTCAAGATGATTTAAAAATTACTCAAAAAATCTTTGAATTAATTAATAAAGCTGGTGTTTATAGTATTGCAGATATTTACTATCAAATCAGTCATGATGCTCGGTTTTCGGGAATATCTCTTGATGATGTGATTGATGGTGCAGAAACATTAGTGAATGCGAGCGATCTTTTTACATTGTCTGAGGATTTAGCCGATTTAGTAACACATCATGAGTATACGCCTTTATCCGCAAAGCAAATATTTTCAGGGATGGATGCGGGTTTAAAGCGTAAATTCGTTATCGATTGCCAATTTGTCACGGATTCTACGAATACTATTCTTGAAAAACACCGACTTGATAACTTGGGTCGCTTTGATGATAAGGAAGATTCCGAAGGGAATGAGACTACTCAAAAAAAGGCTGCGATTGCTGTTGCTGAAATGCAAACAGGTGGCAGAGGCAGACGCGCTAAACGCTGGGTCTCACCGCTTGCTAAGAACCTTTACTTTTCATTTAAATACCACTTCCCACAATCGGTCTTACCACACTTAAGTTCTTTAAGTATGCGTGCCGGTATTGTTTTATTAGAGGCCTTAAAGGATTTAGGATTGCAGGGCGCAAAACTGAAATGGCCGAATGATATCTGGATTGATGGTAAGAAATTAGCCGGTATTTTAGTTGAAAGCACAGTAACGCGAAGTGGTATTGATATCATCATTGGAATCGGTGTTAATAATCAATATGATCGATCATTGTCAGTGATTGGAAATCATCCGACATGCTGTGAGGCAGAGCTAGGAAAGGCACTTGATCGTAATCGCTTGGTAGCATTGCTTGGTGTAAAGCTCTATCGGTTATGTGAACAGATGGAGTATGCGCCAGTTACTTTGCCTGACTTAATGTTATTATGGCCAGCTCATAGTTATTTTTATGGGCAGAAAGTACAATTACATTCCGATAATGATTTGATTGTTGGGGAAGAAGTCGGTATTAATGAAAATGGTGCATTAATGATTAGGCTAGAAAGTGGCGAAGTGAGAGCACTATTTTCTGGGGATCTTTCATTAAGAGCCTATTGTTAAAATGATTGGCGCTGAATCAGCGAGTATTGAACAGTACAATACTATGATCAAAATATGGTGATCAATAAAATGCCCATCTTTTTTAGAGATGGGCATTTGCATGTGTAGATCATTACTTTTACTTTTGCTTTTACTTTTATAAGAAGGAAGTGTTCATTTGGCGTAGTGTTAACGGCAACTCATAGAGAGAACGCGTCCATTTTTATAGAGTACTCGGCAACTTTGACCATTACGTTTGCCGGTACACCAATCAGCTGCCATTTGAATATTATTGACTTTACATCCGACCACGTTGCCGGCATTATTGCGCATAATCTGTAATTTCCCATTGACAGTACCTTTAGGGGCATTTCCGATAGCAGCATTTTGTTGTAATCCCTTCTGTAAACGTGGTGCTACCCCGGTTTTCGCTCCGGATGTATTTGCCGTTTGCTTGCTACTTTGTCGTTGAGTAGAAGCTTGGTTTCGTTCATTTGCAAGTTTTGTATTAACTGCGAGTTTAAGCGTCATTAATATCTCAGCTGTGACAATATCTGATTGGGGTTTCTTGTTTTTAGTTAAAAAAGCATTCAGCTGTTTTTTAGAGTTATTGCCAAAAATACCATCAGGTTTAATCGGGTACCCGAGTTGTTGTAGGTAAGCTTGTGCTTGTTTAGGAGCCACTTTTTTAAAGGATTCAAGTAAGGCTGTATCGATTTGATTGCCTTTTCTGAGCCCTTGTTGTGAACGATAAGTACTAATAGCGCCTTGTGTCGCAGGACCCATTTTCCCATCAGCTTTGCCATTTAAAATCCCAAAGCCGATTAAGTATGCTTGCGTATCTTGAACAGCTGCCGCGGCTTCACGTTCCTTGATGACTGTTTCATAGTATGTTTTAGCAAATTTAGATCCTTGCTCTTCATCAATTAAGATCAGATATGCCGGGATATCGAGCTTATCACTGACTTGGTAGCCATAACGATTTTTTAAGATTCCAACGGCACGGCGGGTTTTTGGTCCCCAGGTTCCGGTGGGTTTATCTTTCATGTAACCGGTGCGTTGTAAGTAGCGCTGGAATTTATTGATGTTTTCGACTTCCAAAGCTGCTCGTGTTCGTTGATCAAATTTTCCTGATTGAGGAAGTGCAAATTCCTTTTGGAATGCTGTTATTGCGCGTGTCGTGCCTGGTCCGGGAACACCATCAACTTTCCCTTTATAAAAGCCGAGATATGCTAGTTGTAATTGCGTGAGTGCAGTTTCCTCGTTGCTTTTCGCATGAGATAGATCAAAGGCACTCACTGATGCACGGTATCGTTCCTCATCTTTATTACTGTCTGCTTGAAGCTCTTGGTCTTCTTCGCTTGAAACAGGTTTTGTGCCATCTTCTGTGACATCCTCAGGAGAATCGCTTGGGATATCTTCAGAATGATGGTTAGTGGCAATATTGTTTTCAATAGAAGAGTTGAATAAGGTCAGTAATAATGCCGGCGTTAATTGGCCAACAGCTTCAGTATTAGAGGCTTCTTCGTAGGCTTTGATTGCATTACGAGTGCTTGCACCGCCAAGACCATCGATATCGCCTTGATAGAAACCATCTTGTTTTAGGCGAGTTTGTACTAATCGATACATAATTTGTCTAAGTGGATTTTCCCAACGAGGTAGGAGCTTGCCTGTCTCGGGTTGTCCGATGGCTTTTTCAAAGGCGCGGATTGCATCACGAGTAGCAGGACCGGTTGATCCATCGAGTGGGCCATCATAGAGGTCTAACAGGGCAAGTGCTGTTTGGGTGAAGAAGGTATTAGGTCGTCTTGCTTTAATGACTAAATTATCAACTTCAGATTGGCTTAACGCAAATGGCTTGATGGGCTCATCTAGTTGAATAAGATTTTTCACCTTATCAAGCTCCGCTTGTTTTTCTGCAGCAATTTTAGCAGCAATAGCCGCTTCTTTTGCTCGTTGTTTCGCTATCTCTACAGCCTCTTGTTGAAGTTCGGCAACCGCTTCAGGAAGGGGAGGTAATAGAATGAAAGCCTCATCGATATCACTGCTCTTTTGGGATTCAAGTAGATTGCTCGGGGCTTCAATCGCTGAAATAGGTTCAGCAATCTCGGCAACAATCGTGGTTTGAGAATCCGTATGAGGTTGGGTTTCTGAGGGAGCATTATCAGATTTGGTGATAACCAACGTTTTCTCTGTGTTCAGAGGCTTTGATTCGATTGTTTTAATGGCTTCAGGAGTGCTAATGGCAACTTTTTGAGGTAAGAAAGCCGGATTAAAGAGATGAAATAGCATGAAGGGGGATAAAGTCCCTGTTTCAGGGATTTGAATGCTTTTTTCATAACGTTTAATAGCATCTTCCGTAGCTCTGCCATTAACACCATCGATATCACCAGTATAAAAGTCTAATAGTGATAACTGTTTTTGTACTTTTTCACGGACAACTGATTCCAACGGGCCTTCCCAATTGGCGTGGGGAATCCCATCAGGTGTTAAGCCGAGCGTCTTTTGATATTCACCAAAAGCCGCGCGCGTTGTAGGACCCGTTTGTCCATCAATTTTTAAGGAAGGGGGATAAAAGCCTGCGATTCTGAGCCATGTTTGTAGCGTTAATATCTTATTTTGTCGAGCCTTATCAATGAGCGATTTTATTTCGCTCGTTGAAAGGTTAAAGTAAGTTTGAAAAGCTGTTTGAGCGGAAGACTGCTCACTACTTGGAGGAGCCTTCACGATTATAGGTTCATTGGCTGCACTAATTGAGAGCGCTAGAATGGAGGATAGTGCGACTCTCAGTATCGCTTTACGCATGCTATTAATCCTTTTTGCTATTTTTTACAGGGAGCTTCCCTTTTCTTAAATGTACTAAAATGAGAGATGTCGCCGCAGGTGTGACCCCTTGAATTCTAGAAGCTTGTCCTAAAGTTTCAGGTTGTGCTTGATTGAGTCTCTCTTGAATTTCGATTGAAAGCCCTTCGACTTGGCTATAATCCACATTTTGAGGAAGCGCTGCATTTTCAAATTTCTGATTGCGCTTGATATCCTCAATACTGCGATTGATATAACCTTCATACTTAGTATGAATCTCAATTTTTTGTAGGACTTCATCATCAAATCTAGAAAGATCAGGTCCACTTTCGTCATGGAGCTCAATGAGTTTAGTGAGTGTGATTTCAGGGCGTTTAAGAAGATTGATAGCACGAATGTTTTGCTTAAGTTCTACATTATGTGTTTCTTGGACTTTTTTGCCGGCAGGTGATTCAACACGAATCATCCAATCTTTAAATTGCTGTTCAGCTTGAACGATGGCTTCTTGTTTTTCGAGGAATTTCTCCCAGCGATAATCATCGACTAAACCAAGTTCGCGTCCGATAGGCGTTAAGCGTTCATCAGCATTATCTTCACGCAGAATAAGGCGATGTTCCGCTCTTGATGTAAACATGCGATAAGGTTCGCGAACGCCAAGATTGATAAGATCATCAACCATCACGCCAGTATAAGCTTCGTGGCGCTTAGGGTACCAAGCATCTTTTTCAAGGTAGCGGCGAGCGGCATTTAATCCTGCAAGAAGGCCTTGTGCTGCCGCTTCTTCATAACCTGTTGTGCCGTTAATTTGTCCGGCAAAATAGAGGTTATTAATGGCTTTAGTTTCAAGTGTGAATTTTAAATTACGCGGATCATAGAAGTCATATTCGATAGCATATCCTGGGCGTGTGATATGTGCGTTTTCCATCCCTGGGATAGAGCGGACAAGATTAACTTGTACATCAAACGGTAGGCTCGTGGAGATTCCGTTAGGATAGTATTCGTGTGTATCTAAGCCTTCTGGCTCTAAGAACACGTGATGCTGATTCTTGTCAGCAAACTTCATGATCTTGTCTTCAACGGATGGACAATAACGAGGGCCTAAACCTTCGATGGTTTTGTTGTCTGCATACATCGGTGAACGATCAAGACCACCACGAATGATATCGTGGGTCTGTTCATTTGTATAAGTTGTCCAGCAAGAGACTTGTCTAGGATGCTCATCACGTGAACCAAGATATGAGAAGATTGGTGTAGGTGTATCTCCTGGTTGCTCAGTCATATTGCTAAAGTCGATACTTTTACCATCGATTCTAGGCGGGGTTCCTGTTTTAAGGCGGCCTTTTCCGAGGTTAAGCTCTGCAAGTTTATGCGAGAGCGAAATAGACGCGGTATCGCCCATTCGGCCACCGCTATAATTTTCCATACCAATATGGATTAATCCAGAGAGGAATGTTCCGGCAGTTAAGATAACTGTTTCACCATGGAAACGAATACCCGTTTGGGTAATCACGCCACAAACCTTATCCCCTTTTAAAATGAGGTCATCCGCAGCTTGTTGGAAGAGATAGAGATTTGGTTGATTCTCTAAAATTTTACGCATCGCTGTTTTATAGAGTGTACGATCCGCTTGTGCGCGAGTGGATCTCACCGCAGGTCCTTTAGAGGCATTTAATACTCTAAATTGAATGCCGGCAAGATCGGTCACATGGGCCATAGCACCACCCATCGCATCGATCTCTTTAACGATCTGGCCTTTACCGATTCCACCGATCGCAGGATTACAGCTTAGTTGCCCTAAAGTTTCAATATTGTGCGTGAGTAAAAGAGTAGGAACGCCAAGGCGTGCAGATGCAAGCGCCGCTTCTGTTCCTGCGTGTCCGCCACCAATAACAATGACGCCAAAATGTTGTGGATAGTCCATAGAATAAAACAGCTTTTAGTAAGAGGTGAGTAGAGAGTGTGAGTCGTACCAGCGAATTATCGAGAATGATGATAAAAATCATCTGATAGAACGATTCTGATAGGACGAATTTTATAATGATGCTTAGGCGCTCATAGAAGCGTTAATGTTGGCATCATATTTTGAGCATAAAGCACAAGTTTATGGGTAATTATAATCTAAAAAAGGGATCAAACCAATGTTGATCCCTTTATTAAAAAGAAATTCAGCTTTGAAAACTTATTTCGTTGTTGAGTGCTTCGCTAAGTCATCAAGAGAATTCGTAAAGCCTTTCATAGAAAGGTCGATTTTTACGTTATTGGTTTCTGGTCCTAAGAAGTCGTGTGTATAGCTAACATTGAGCTTACCTGAACCTTTTAAGGTCTCAAGAACTTTAGGATCATTGATTGGAAGACCCGTGATACAGCCATCAGGTAAGCAACGCTCGAAGCTAAGACCTGTTACTTTTGTGCCGTCAATTTCGAGTTGTTTACCATCAATTTTAAGCTCAAGCCCTGGGATTAAAAGAGCACCAGGAAGTGCGCTGAAGATTAAAGTTGGGTTATTGTCGATATATACTACAGATGCTCTAAGCGCTTTAATTTTTTGCTTTTGTGATGCATCTTCTGGATTAGTCAGTTCGATGTCGCCTGTTGTAGACATTAAGCAGTTTTCAAAAGTTCCCTCTGGCGTTTCATCCTGAAGACACTCAACTTTCCAATCGCCATGTTGTTTGAGGTAAACAACTTCTGTTTGGTTTTGTTGCGCTGATGCTACGCCACCTAAGAGGAGAGCCACGCTTGCGCTTAATAGTAATTTTTTCAACATAATTGGGTTTTACTCCATTGCTTTTAGGAACATGAACATTTTCTGTTTCAATATTTTCTATTTGAATTAAATAGAATAACATTGCAAGTGGTTTATTATATACTAGTTAGCTAATCCTTCAAGAGAAGCCTTGATGTGATTGATATAAATTGAAGATGAGAGATTAGGTGAATATGCAGTCAGTAAAAGAGAAATCATTAGGTGAAGGTACCGTTTATGTTATTTCTGCGCCATCAGGTGGCGGAAAAACAACGTTGGTCGAAGCGCTAATGGCGGAAGATAGAGATGTGACTAGAGCTGTTACTCACACGACACGAGCGCCTCGTGAAGGTGAGGTCAATGGTGTCGATTATCATTTTGTGACTGTGGAAACATTTAGATCGATGATCGAGGCGAATGCATTTTTAGAGCATGCTGAAGTTTTCGGGAATCTATATGGAACATCTATGGCGGAAGTTGAAGCGCATACTAAAACAGGTCAAGATGTTGTGCTTGTGATTGATTGGCAGGGAGCAGCCTCTGTGAAAGCAATTATGCCAGAGGCAGAGTTGGTATTTATTATTCCACCGTCCATTGAATCACTTGAAGAGCGATTATCTGCAAGAAAGCAAGATGATGCTAATGTCGTTAAAAAACGCATGGAAGATGCTGTGAATCAAATTAGGCATTACGATAAATTTGATTATGTTGTCGTTAATGACAAGTTTGAGACAGCCCTTCAGAATTTAAGTGAGATTTTCCGAGCAAATCGCCTTCGGACAAGCTATCAAAAAGTTAAAAATAGCGTGCTTTTGTCATCTCTTTTAGGTGAATAAATCTAAAATTTAAAATGATTTAAGGGTATACTAGCCCGCCTTATTAGGTCGGCTTCAAGTTGTTGAAATGAAATATGGTGCAGCAAATGAGAATGCTGTACCTACTTTAAGAATAAATGTTTTTAGGAGTAAAAAAATATGGCTCGTGTAACAGTACAAGATTGCTTAGAAAAAGTAGATAACCGTTTTCAATTAGTCACAGTTGCAGCAAAAAGAGCAAGACAGCTCGAGCGCGGTGCTGAAGCAACAGTTGCTCGTACAAGTCGTGCATCAAAATCAAC
>CAZPIQ010000017.1:13782-24562 GCA_964586665.1 uncultured Ignatzschineria sp.
TGGAGAATATCAAGCTTCCTCCAAATCTTCTTCCCTGGCGTAAAGAGTTTGAGATTAAGGTCGATCGGTTGCTTAGGATCGTAGGTCGCTATCTTACGGAAGAAGAAGTTAATGAGGTTAAACGTGCCTGTGTTTATGGTGCCTTTGCGCATCAGGAACAATTTCGCTCGTCGGGCGAGCCTTACATCTTCCATCCTCTTGCGGTTGCGCTCATTTTAAGTGAAGTCCAAATTGACGCGGCGTCACTTGTAGGCGCGATTCTTCACGATGTGATCGAAGATACTGAAATTGGCTATGATGAGATCGCTGCTGAATTTGGTGATGAAGTTGCGCAGATTGTTGATGGTGTGACGAAGCTAACTAAGATTAAATTCCGTTCGAAAGAAGAAGCAAAAGCTGAAAACTTCCGGAAGATGATTCTGGCGATGACGAAAGATCTTCGCATTATCATGGTGAAGCTTGCTGATAGGCTTCATAATATGCGTACACTTGGGTCGCTTGCGGCTTATAAAAAGCGTCGCATTGCTTATGAAACGCTAGAGGTTTATGCGCCGATCGCAGCTCGACTTGGAATGTATGTTTTACAGGTTTATCTTGAGAATCTCTGCTTTGAAAATATCTATCCGATGCGTTACGCCGTTTTAGCGAAGGCCATTGAAGAGAAGTATGAGAGCGAGAGTGAGAATTTAACACGTATCAAAGATAGTATTCATGATCGCTTAATTCGCAGTAATATTCTATCGAGAATTTCTACACGTAAAAAGCATCTTTGGAGTATTTACAATAAGCTGAAGGTCAAAGGGAAGATCGAGCTTGTTTATGATATCTTTGCGATACGAGTGATCGTGTCAACCGTTGATGAGTGTTACCGTACTTTAGGAATGGTACACCAGCTCTATAAACCGATTATTGGTGGTTTTAAAGATTATATTGCGATTCCAAAAGGGAATGGTTATCAGAGTCTTCATACTATCGTTTTTGGTCGTAATGGCTTGCCGGTTGAAGTGCAGATCCGTACACGTGATATGCATGTCATTGCAGAGGCCGGCGCTGCGGCGCACTGGCGTTATAAAGATGCTTATGAAGGGCAAGAACATAATCAGATTCGCACAAACAAATGGCTTGATTCAGTAACTGAGCTTCAAGATAGTGGCATCTCATCTGAAGAATTCATGGAAGCGATGAAAGCGAACCTCTTCCCGAAAGAGATCTATCTCTTTACGCCAAAGGGACGCATTATTGAGCTTCCTAAGGGATCGACGGGGATTGATTTTGCTTATGCAGTACATACTGAAGTGGGAAATCGTTGTAAGGCAATTATTGTCGATGGACAAGAAGTACCTTTCTCACAATCACTTCATAATGGACAAACAGTAGAGATCATTACAGAGCAAGGATTAAGGCCTTCGCCAAAATGGCTTGATTATGTGGTAAGTGCGAGAGCGCGTACAAGTATCCTTTCATATCTCTCGAAATTATCGCCGGAGATCGCTTATGCAATTGGGGAATCATTATTAAGTTTCGAGCTTGAAGAGAAGGGAATCATTCTGTCGGATTACTCGGCGTCTGATCAAGCGGCGCTCTTAAGTGAGATTGATCTTGGAAGCCGTGAAGAGCTTCTGACCGGCATTGGTCGTGGGAAGTACCCGATGCATTACATTATTAATCGATTCCTCGTAAAACAAGGTTTAGAGGTTGAGATGCATGAGTCGCTAGACGATGATGAAGATGGACTTGAAATTTCAAGCGATATCATCATTGGTGCAGAGAAGATGAAAACAACGCTAGGAAGATGTTGTTACCCATTGCCAGGCGAATCGATTATTGGTTACTTAAGTCAGCGTCATGGTATGGTGATTCATCAGGTAGATTGTGCAAACGTTGAAGCGTATAAAAAGCAGGAAGATCGTTTAATTCCGCTTGCTTGGAGTAAAAAAGCGCAAGGTGATTTCCCTGTACAGCTCACGCTGATCGCGAAAAATCGCCGAGGTGCTATTGCTTCTGTGAGTGCAAAAGTGACGGAGATGAATCTTGATTTTGGAGAATTTACCTCTGAGCCAATGAGCGAGGGAATTGTTAAAATCCGCTTTGTCGTTGATGTTCAAGATCGAAAACATCTTGCAGATATTATGCGAGAATTACGATTATTGCCGATGGTTGAGCGCGTTTCAAGACGATAACCCTTCATTGAAGGTATATGTTTCACTCTTAAGAAGATGATCTGTGAAATGAGAAAAAGGTCTTTGATATTCAAAGGCCTTTTTTGTGATCGTTTTATAGAGATGTATCATGCCTTATCATCAAAAAAGCCTGTATAATCTGAACATAATCCGATTTTTAACAAAAGTGAGAATTCATCATGGCAAAAAACGTACCGCTCTCTTTTCTAGGTGGCTTAACCGCTGAAGAGTTTTTAAGAGATTATTGGCAGAAAAAACCACTCTTTATTAAAAACGCATTCCCAGATTTTGAAGATCCAATTTCAGCAGATGAAATTGCAGGACTCTCCTTTGAATCATTTATTCCTTCTCGCTTTATTTTTGAAGAGGGCGGTGAGCGTCCTTGGCAATTGAAGATGGGGCCGGCAACTGAGGAAGATTTTGCAGGCCTGAAAGATAAGAAGTGGATGCTTGTTGTTAATGATGTCGAGAAGAATTTGCCAGAACTGAAAGGATTAGTTGCGCCATTTCGCTTTATCTCAAACTGGCGCCTTGATGACCTTCAGGTGAGCCTTGGTGAAGATGGCGGAAATGTTGGGGCGCATTGGGATGATTATGATGTGTTCCTGATTCAAGGAATGGGGCAGAAAAAATGGCAGATTAGTTATGCGCCGGTTTCAGAAGATGACTTTATGAAAGGCGTTGATATTCGCTTGATTGATCAGTTTAAAGCAGATGAAGAGTGGATTGTGGAACCTGGCGACATGCTCTATCTTCCGCCAAGAATTGGGCATTATGGCGTGAATATTGGTCGAAGCGTCACATGGTCAGTGGGTTTTAGAGCACCGAAACATCAAGAGATGTTCCGCGACTTTATCGAAATGAAGTTTGATGAGATTGCTGAAGATGCGCGCTATAGCGATCCTGAAATGGTATATCCCGAGAATCATGGTGAGCTTTCTGATGATGCGATTGATCGAGTGGCTAAAGTGATTGAAGAAGGTCTGAAAACAAATCGTGATGAGATCGCAAAATGGTTTGCTGAATTTATGACTGAACCAAAGATGTTCCAAGCGCCAGATCTTTTAGAAGAGAAGATAACAATTGATGAGTTAGTAGAATTTTTAGATGATGGGGGTGCGTTAGAAGTGCATCCTGGTTTATCGCTCATTCATCGTCATATCGGTGAACATCGTTATCTGTTTGCCGGCGGTAAATCCTATCCACTTCCTAAAGATCAATCAGGTGTGATTGATGTTTTGATTAATTCTGAGTTTTTAGAGTTTGAAGATTTAGAAGATTATCTTGAGAGTGATGAAGAGTTAGTGTTCCTCGTAACGCTCGTAAATGAAGGAATTCTTGTAATGGAGGAAGAGGATGAGTAGTCATCAGGGAGGCTTACACGCCTTAAAGCGACTTTTGAAAATGGGTTCATTAGCATCTCTATTGATGGTGATCCTTTCTAGTGTTGTGATGGCAACACCAGCGACGACTAATAGTGATCTTGAGATCATGGGGAAAGCTAAACAAGGGATTGTGCAGCCAAGCTTTGGTCTATCTCCAGAATCTTCACTTCGTGAAGGTGTGATGATGATTCAAGGCGAAAAGGTTTTTGTAGAACTTGCATTAGATGGCCCTTCGCAAGCACAAGGTTTAATGTTTAGGGAAGCAATGCCGGAGAATCGTGGCATGCTCTTTATGTTTGAAAGAGAAGAGCCTCTCGCCTTTTGGATGAGAAATACCTTGATCCCTCTTGATATCATCTATATTGATGAAACGGGTAAGGTTGTTCATATCGTGACGGCTGAACCTTGCAAAACGAAGCAGTGCCCAACCTATCCATCAGTGCTACCGGCTAAGTATGTATTAGAGCTTAATGCCGGCGAAGCTGAAAGACGTGGGTTAAAAGAGGGTGACAATCTCTCGTGGGAGTGGTAAAACCAATCACCTTATCGGATATTTTAGAGAGATTTTGAGTCAGCAATATTTTTTAAGATTTAAGATTTCGCATCAATCCCTCAAGGGTAAAGTCTTTTACAAATTGCATGGGGATGGTTTTAGTGTGTTTGAAGCCCGTTTTTTTATCCGAAAGGATATATAAAATAGATTGGTAATTGCTTGGTATTTTGTAGGAATCATACTATAATGCCGGCATTAAATGCTGTCATCGCCATTGGCAACTTAATAAAATTTTGGAGTTTTAAATATGTTAACAGTAGAGAAAAAAGCAGAGATCGTTCAAGATTTCGGTCGTGGCGCTAACGACACAGGTTCACCAGAGGTGCAAGTTGCACTTTTAACTTTCAACATCAATGCACTTCAAGCGCATTTTGCTGAAAACAAAAAAGATCACCACTCACGTCGCGGTCTTTTACAAATGGTTAACAAGCGTCGTAAGTTACTTACGTACTTAAGATCAGTAGATTTAGGTCGTTACCAAGATCTTATCGATCGTTTATCATTACGTCGTTAATTGATAAATATGCAATTTTTCGTAGATTACAAGCAGCTCATGTTTAGTGCGCAAGGCGTAATGTACCTGTAAAATTGAGCCCTCACACTCTGTGTGAGGGTTTTTTATACCTCATCTTTAAATAGAGTTATCTGTAGGGGCACTGTTTTACGGTTTTGATATTGAGATTTTTTCATATTGAGCTTGAAACAGTCAAAATCGTAAAACAGTTCCCTTAGATTCTATAGTTCTTTATTTAGAGACCTTATTGAAAATAAAAGGAAAATTATGACATTAGTATTAAATCCTATCGTTCAAGAGTTCACCTACGGTGGCCGTACAGTGACTATTGAAACAGCTGAAATTGCGCGTCAAGCAACAGCGGCAGTAATGGTTGATATCGAAGGTACAACCGTATTTGTATCAGTAGTTGCATCTAAAAATGCTGATCCTAGTCGTGACTTCTTCCCATTAACGGTTGATTATCAAGAAAAAACTTACGCAGCAGGTAAAATCCCAGGTGGATTCTTCCGCCGTGAAGGTCGTCCTTCAGAATTAGAGATCTTAACATCACGTTTAATTGACCGTCCTGTACGTCCGCTCTTCCATGAGTCATTCACGAACGAAGTACAGATCGTTGCAACAGTTGTATCAATCAACCCAGAAATCAGTGCTGATATCGTTGCATTGATCGGTGCATCAGCAGCGCTTTCAATTGCAAACCTTCCATTTAATGGTCCTTTAGGTGCAGCGCGTGTAGGTTATAAAGATGGCAAGTACATCATCAACCCAACAAAAACAGAACTTGAAACTTCAGATTTAGATTTAGTGGTTGCAGGTACTGAGGGCGCTGTATTAATGGTTGAGTCAGAAGCGAACCTTCTCTCTGAAGATGTAATGCTTGGTGCAGTTATGTTCGGTCATAGCGAATTCCAAGTTGTGATTCAAAACATTCAAGAATTAGCAGCGAAAGTTGGTAACGAAGCATTCCCATTTGAAGCACCTGAAGCGAATATCGCACTTCAAACAGCTGTGAATGATCTTGTTCGTGCAGACTTAGAAGCGGCATTTAAATTAACGGTTAAACAAGAGCGTAGCAGTGCAATTAGTGCAGCGCGTGATAAAGCGGTTAAAGCTTTAGTAACAGAAGATGCAGATAGCTTTACAGCTGCAGAAGTTACAGCAGAAGTAGGCCGAATTAGTTCAGATATCGTTCGTAGCCAGATCATTAATGGTCAGCCGCGTATTGATGGTCGTGATACGACAACTGTACGTCCTATTGTTTCACGTGTTGGCGTATTAAAACGTACTCACGGTTCAGCACTCTTCACACGTGGTGAGACGCAAGCACTCGTAGTTGCAACATTAGGTACAGAGCGTGATGCGCAAATCATCGATGCACTTGCGGGTGAATATAAAGAAAACTTCATGCTTCACTATAACTTCCCTCCTTACTCAGTCGGTGAGACGGGTCGTGTTGGTTCACCAAAACGCCGTGAAATTGGTCATGGTAACCTTGCTAAGCGTGGTGTTGCAGCTGTTCTTCCTAACATGGAAGAGTATCCATACACAATCCGTGTTGTTTCAGAAATCACTGAATCAAACGGTTCAAGCTCAATGGCTTCAGTATGTGGTAGCTCACTTGCATTAATGGATGCGGGTGTTCCACTTAAAGCGCCAGTAGCAGGTATTGCAATGGGTCTTATCAAAGAAGGCGACAAGTACGCAGTTCTTACAGATATCTTAGGTGACGAAGATCACCTTGGTGATATGGACTTTAAAGTTGCGGGTACTAAAGAAGGTATTACTGCGCTTCAAATGGATATTAAAATCGACGGTATCACTAAAGAGATTATGGAAACAGCACTTTCACAAGCGAAAGTTGCGCGTCTTCATATCCTTGATGAGATGAATTCAGTGATCGGTGAATCACGTGATTCAATTTCTGAGTTTGCACCACGTATTACAACGATTCGTATTAATCCAGATAAGATTCGTGATGTTATCGGTAAAGGTGGCGTAACCATTCGTGCGATTACTGAAGAGACAGGTGCAATCATCGAAATCGAAGATAGTGGTGAGGTGCGTATCTCTGCTGTAAACAATGATCAAGCGGAAGCTGCGAAAAAACGTATCGAAGAGATTACTTCAGATATCGAAATCGGTTCAGTTTATGAGTCGCCAGTGGTTCGTATTATGGACTTCGGTGCATTCGTTAATTTACGCCCGGGTCAAGATGGTATGGTTCATGTTTCACAAATCCCTTCAGAAGAGCGTATCTCTAACGTTGGCGACCACTTAAAAGTAGGTCAAATTGTGAAAGTAAAAGTACTTGAAATCGACCGTCAAGGCCGTATTCGCTTAACGATGAAAGACGTTGAGTAATCATTAATACTCAAGGTTAAGGTCAAGAATTCATCGGCCTGATGGTTCTTGATCAGAATCGAATATAAAAGCTCAGATATAGCAATGTATCTGAGCTTTTTGTTGTCGCTTATTCCGGTTTGCGTACAAGCATCAGTGCAAGTCTTCTCATGATAGGGAGAAGAATTAATACCGATGGGAAGGCGACTAACCAAGAGATCATCCAAGCGCCGAGCCATTCTCCGAAAGCAAACCCGCTCCAGCCCACGCTCAAAAGTGTACTGACAAACGAGACAATACAAGACATACCGCAAGAGAGGAAAAGAGGGACGAGAATATGCATCATTCTAGGATGAAGTTTATAACGATCGAATTGACTCATAGTGCCTTTATAAAAGTAATGAAGTGAAAATTGGATAAATAGAAAAGAAAGAAAAGAAAGAAAAAAAGAAGTTTATACCTGTGGATAACCTTTGGGGTAACTTCTGTATAAAGTTGATTGATAGCTTTAATTTTAATAATTTTAATAAATTCAATATATAAAATCATATATCGTATTGTACAAGATTACGGGTTCGTTAATCAATATCATTTAGAGTACCCTTTTTGAGATCAAAAGACGATTGATCGATAAGGATTGGTTGATAGGAAATCATGAGTGATGGTGGATAAGGGTTAGATAAATGCTTCTGAGCAAATTGAGGGCATAATCAGGTATACTGTTTATTCAACTTACTACAAATTTTATCGGATCTTATGAATACTCGTCATTTAGAAGCTTTCTATGCGGTGATGGTCTGTGGGTCGATCTCGCGTGCTGCGGATATGCTCCATATTTCACAGCCGGCTGTCAGTAAAACTTTAAAACATGCGGAAATGCGCCTTGGCTATCTTCTCTTTGAGCGAACAAGAGGGAAATTGATTCCGACGAAAGAAGCACTGATTCTCTACGATAAAGCGCAAACGATTTATCAAGAGCTTAGTGATTTTCAGTCGATGGCGGAAAATTTAGCGGAAAAACCACAAGGAAATATTGCGATAGGGTGTCTTCCAAGTTTGGGTTTAAGCTTAATTCCAGAGGTGACAAAGCTCTTTTTGGAGCGTTATCCACAATCGAGAGTCGATGTAAGTACTTATCATACTGATGAGTTAATTCATCTTTTGAATCGTTACCAGCTTGATTTCGCAATTAGCTTTCGCCCGATGAAAGAGCAGGGGATTAGTTCTATTACGCTTGCTAAAATTCCGGTGGTCTATTTAGATGCCGAGCCTGTAGAGAAAGGTATTATGAGCTTAGATGACATTGATGATAATCGCTGGATAAACCCAGGCGCAGATTCTTTGGCAACAATGATTCATCAATACCGTACGTTTAAGACGCCTCAATTGAACGTTCATACCTACTATATGGCTGCAGAATTTGTGAAGCGTCGAGTGGGTTGTACGATCAGTGATCTCTTCTCGGCCGCCGAAGTGTTACCTTTTTCAATGATCTATCCCATCAAAGAGCCGATGATGTTAGATCTCTGTTTACTCTATCAATCTGATCGGCCTTTGAGAAAAATATCTCAAGATTATCAAAAGCTTATTCAGAAATATCTGAATCGTAGACTAAAAGAGTATAACCAAAAGTTATACCTTCCACGTTAATGTCAATTGAGAGTTGCCATCAAAGAGGGTTAAATAGCACTTACCGATCTTAGAAGTTGAAATAATAAAAAAGATGGCTAATTAAAAGATGGCAAAATATATCACTGTAGTAGGTGGAGGAGTAACTGGCCTATCAACAGCATTAGCACTCATATTAAGAGGTGCATACGTTACGCTCATTGATGCTGAAGATGGTGTTGGACAAGGCGCAAGCTTTGCTAACGGAGGCCAACTAAGTTATCGGTATGTTTCACCCCTCGCTGACAAGGGCGTTGTTTGGCAAGGGTTAAAATGGATGGGGAAATCAAGTTCTCCGCTCAATCTACGGATAGAGCCTTCACTGCTCCAGTGGCGCTGGCTCTTACGTTTTCTCCTTGCGTGCAATGCGCGAGTCAATCACGAGAACACGCAAAATATCTTAAGACTCTCTCTCTTAAGTCAAAAGACTTTGGCCGCTTGGCGAAAGTCTCTTTTGCTGTCTGATTTTGGCTTCTCGCGTTCAGGAAAAATGATTATTCATCGTTCGCAAAAAGATTATAGGCATGCAGCGAGTAAAATTGATCCAGAAATCCAATATGTGCTAACAGCTGATGAAGCCTGTGATTTAGAGCCATCACTTGAGCATATCTATTTCGAGTTAGCAGGCGCAATTTATGCGCCGAATGATGAAACGGCGGATGCTTATCGTTATTGCCTCTCTCTTTTGGAATATCTGAGTAAAAGTGAGCGATTTACATTAAAAACAGATTGCCGGGTAAAAGGCATGATTGAGAAGGGTGGTAAAATCCGTACCCTAGTTACTGATCAAGGAGATATGCCGGTTGAGCATCTTGTGATCGCTGCTGGCAATGGTAGTCGAGATCTACTAAAGCCATTAAAAATTGATCTGCCAATCTATCCGCTTAAAGGTTATAGCTTAACGCTCCCTTTCCCGAAAGGGCCGAAAATTGTACCACAGATGAGCGTAACGGATTATGCGCATAAGACAGTTTATGCAAAATTAGAGAATAAACTTCGAATCGCAGCGATGGTTGATATTGGTTATGAACATAGTGGTATTCGCCCAAAACGTATTGAGGCATTAAAACGTTCTGTGCAGGAAACCTTCCCTATGTTAGAAGGGTTAGATGAGGCGGATGTTTGGAGTGGACTAAGACCCTCAACGCCGGAAGGCCCACCTATTTTAGGGCGAACGCCTTACCGAAACCTATGGTTAAATGTAGGGCATGGTAGTTTAGGCTTTACGCTTGCCGCCGGCAGTGCGGAAGTATTAGCAGAGCTTATTACAGATCATCGTTCAGCGATTAATCTTGAAGGTTTAACGTTGTAATTGATCATTAGAATACCTATTTTACAAATCTTAAAGGAGCTTTCATTTATGATTAAACGAGAATTCACCACAAAACGACTTTCTAACTTTGTTACCTATAACGGTGTTGCTTATATCTCAGGCCAAGTGCCTACAACGACTGAGCTTGATATCGTAAAGCAGACTCAAGAAGTACTCGCGAAGATCGATACACTTTTAGAAAAAGCCGGGAGCAGCAAAGCGAATATGCTTGTTGCGCAAGTTTGGATTCAAAATATGGAGCGTGATTTTGCAAAGTTTAACGAAATCTGGGAAGCATGGATTGGTGATAATGAACCGCCTGCACGCGCTGCTGTTGAAGCGAATATGGCGCGCCCTGATGTGTTAGTGGAAGTGATGGTGACAGCCGCGCAAACATTTTAATTTTTGAATAGGGTGTCTAGATGTAAAAAAAACTGAAAGTTTTAAACTTTCAGCTTTTTTATTTTTCGGTAATTATTTAAATTACTTTGCTTCAGGTACTTTAGTGAAACCTGAGCTCTCAAGAAGTGTTCCCGTTGCTGAGAAGCTAATACCTTCTGCAGGGTCACCTTGGAATGCAGAACCTGGAAGTTCAGCAAGTTGTTTAAGATCTGCTTTAGTGAGGTCAACTACAATACTCTCTTGTGCAGAAGTTGGACCATATTCCATGCTGTAAGTAATGCCTTGGATAGCACCGTAATCAGTATTGTTAGTGATCTCATCTAAGATTGTTTTCGCTTGTGTGGCATCTTGCGCGCCAATTGCTGAGTATTCAATAACACTATCAGTTGTTTGTTTGATGATTTTGTCATCTTTACCTTCAAG
>CAZPIQ010000018.1:0-2784 GCA_964586665.1 uncultured Ignatzschineria sp.
TCTACACTAATGCCTTCACAATAAACATCACGAGTTGATAAGCAATAAAGAGCATCATGATGCCGATTAAGCAATTTAGCACGCGCCAAGTCACTGGCTTCTTAAAGAGGGGAGCTAAGAACCGCGCACCATAACCAAGCCCGAAGAACCACACAAATGATGAGGTTAAGGTACCAAGTAGGAATGCAACCTTATGTTGATCTTCTAAAGTGCCGGCAATACCGCCAATAATTACAACTGTATCAAGGTAAACATGCGGATTGAGTAGCGTAATCGCAAGTGTCCCGAAGATAACTGACTTTAAACTACTCTTACCATAGTAATAACCGGTATCCATAACATCTGCTTTCAGCATCGCCCGAAAAGATTGATAAGCAAAGATCAAGATATAGAGTGCCCCTAAAGATGCAAGAACGATCTGAAAGGTTTCATGCTTTGCAACCAAACTTCCTACCCCTAAAATACCAAGAGACATCAAGGCAAAATCACAAATAAAGCAGATCAGAGATACCCAAAAAATATGATTCTTCAAGATCCCCTGCTTTAACACATAAGCATTTTGTGCACCGATTGCAATAATTAATCCCGCAGAGAGCAATGTCCCTTCTAAATAGACTTCTAACACAAAACCATTCCCCTTATTGACCGTTTTATTATCCGTATTTATTGTAACTGTTGATTGCCGAATTAAAATTCCTTAAAACATACCAAAATAACAATATCAAAAAAATCTCCAAAGTGATTCACCTTGGAGATTCTCTTCATCTTATGATTTAAATTAAGATGTTTAAGCCTGACCGAACATGAATGCTGAACATTAATGCTAAACGTTAATGCTTAACACCAATAAGATCGCTAGATCGCTTTTGCGAGCTTCTCAGCAATACCGACATAAGTTGCTGGTTCCAATGCTTTTAGCTGTGCTTTTACCGCATCATCTAACTCAAGCGTATCGATAAACTCACGCATTTGATCGATATTGATACGTTTACCACGTGTGAAGTCTTTCAATTTCTCATAGGGGTTTGCAATACCGTCACGGCGCATAACCATCTGAACCGCTTCTCCTAATACTTCAACGTTTGCATTTAAGTCTGCAAGGAGTGTTTCCGCATTCACTTCAAGTTTTCCGTGACCTTTTAAAAGGCTACTGAAACCAATTAAAGTGTAACCAAATGATGAACCTACGCTACGAAGAACCGTTGAATCACTTAAGTCACGTTGCATTCTTGAGATTGGAAGCTTCTCTGCAAAATGAATAAAGAGTGCATTTGCGATACCAAAGTTGCCTTCTGCATTTTCAAAGTCAATGGGGTTTACTTTGTGTGGCATTGTTGATGAACCGACTTCACCCGCAACGGTACGTTGCTTGAAGAAGTTATGGCTGATGTAGTTCCAAACGTCACGCGACCAATCGATTAAGATTGTATTTACGCGCGTCATGGTATGTGAAAACTCCGCGATATAATCATGACATTCGATCTGGGTTGAGTATGGCGTGAAGGTTAAACCTAAGTCATTCTCAATGAAATCTTGCGCAAATGCCGGCCAATCAAAACCTGGGTAAACCACTGCATGTGCGTTGTAGTTACCGACAGCACCGTTGATTTTACCTAAGTATTCAGTATTTTGAAGTTGCTTTACTTGACGCTCTAAACGGTAGATCACGTTTGCGATCTCTTTACCAAGTGTCGTTGGCGTTGCTGGCTGACCGTGGGTTCTTGAGAGCATTGGAATTGAAGCAAACTCATGCGCCATATCACGCATAGAACCGATCACATCGGTGAGTTGTGGAATAACCACATCATTAATCGTGTTTTTAAACATCAAGCCGTATGAGAGGTTATTGATGTCTTCTGATGTACAGGTAAAGTGCGTGAACTCTGATGATGCTGAAAGCTCAGGATGATCTTTCACTTGGTTTTTAATCCAATACTCAACCGCTTTCACATCGTGATTCGTGGATTTTTCAATGTCTTTAACAGCCATTGCATCTTCTGGTGAGAAGTTCTCGTAAAGAGAGATTAAGAATGCTTTAGCATCGTCACCAAATGAAGGGATCTCTTTAAAATGATTTTCAGCCGCAAGCTTAATTAACCATTTGATCTCCACCATGACACGATATCTAATTAAACCATACTCACTCACTTCAGTAGCAAGTGGTGCAACACGACTAGCATAACGACCATCTAAAGGGGAGATGGATAATACAGAATGAACGCTCATAAAATTTCCTTTATACCTTTATAAAGTACGAATACGAGTTGATGCCATTGCCGCACTGACTAACAACAACCAACCCACAATAAAAAAGAGTCCTCCAATCGGAGTGACTAACCCTAAACGACCAATCGACACAAGCGCGATCGTATAGAGACTTCCTGAAAATAAAATTGACCCAATTAAAAAAGAAAAACCTGCCAATAGCAGGAGTTTTCGGGAATTGAGTAATAGCAATAAAATACCCACCACCACAATCGCAAGCGCATGGAACATTTGATAGAGAACCGCAGTATTCCAAATACCCTGACCATAATCACTTAAGATCGGTTTTAAAGCATGGGCACCAAATGCACCAATAATGACTGCCAGTGCGCCAAGCACTGCGCCAATGACTAAAAAGAAACGGCTATAGCCCATGTGACTCTCTCTCTGCTCAACTTGTTGATTCATCTTCAAATCCCTTTTAATACATTCTCTAAGACATTTTCTAATATGTATTCGATACATTTTTTATGTAACGAGTATCACTATGAAAGTATCATTATTAACGCTGATCTAATC
>CAZPIQ010000018.1:2884-15551 GCA_964586665.1 uncultured Ignatzschineria sp.
TTTTTTATGTAACGAGTATCACTATGAAAGTATCATTATTAACGCTGATCTAATCGGCAACCGCTAAATAAAAAATGCCGGCATTAAATTGCTATTTCTTCCAAGCTTTTGCAAGAAGATGATCAATTGATGAAGTATCAGGTCTTGCGATCACTGCGTAATCATCATAGATCACAATCGGTCTTTCAATTACGATCGGATTTTCAATTAAGAACTGGATTTTCTCATCTTCTGACATCACAAACCAATCTTGAGAAACGGCTTTAAATGCATCTTCTTTCATGCGGATAATGCCATCTACACCAAGCCCTAATCTTGAGAGCCAGCCTTTAATCATTGCCGGCGTTAAAGGAGTTTCAAGATAATCAAATAGCGTATATTCAACGCCCTTCTCATCAAGATACGCTTTCGCTGCACGAGCTTTTGAACATTGTCCGTTATAGATAATTTGCCACATGATGATTCAACCCTTCTCTCTTAAGTCTAGATGATTTTAATAACCGGATTAACTTCATCTAGACATATATTTAAATTTCGGCTATATCGTAGCATTTTTAGGCGCTATTGAATACCTCGAATATGGGTATTTCCAATACAAAATCAGGGTTTTAATATCTTTAGGTACAGATAAAAAAACAACGAAAACACAAGCGCATAAACGGATAGTCACTCGATTAAATGCCGGCAATAAAATGAAAAATCCCAGCATCATCGCCGGGATCTTCTCTTTCTATTAATATACTTATGTACGTACTAAATGCCTTTAACGCCTTCAATCTCTTTAACGACGTTAAAGACATTAAAGTGAATCATCTACTTCCGGCATTGCCGTAAATAACCATGCGCTACCTGAATCAATCTTCACCGATACCTGCTCAGCTAATGCACGATTAGAGTACGTTAAGCCTAATCCTAGCGCCAAATTAAAATCATAAAGAGGCCACTTTACATTCATCAGCGTTAAACCAGTGAGATTCGTCAAGGCAATAATGCTAATTAAGCTCTCTTTTTGGGTCTGAATCTCATATTCATGATCCGGGCGAAGGTAGTAAAGCGACTGCTCGCCATTACTATGGATAAAACGAAGTTCAGGGTATTGATGCGGCAAAAACAAAAGTCCCATTTGATGATCGATTCGCCCGCCAATCCCACCTAGAATTAAGACTTCACGAATCCCCAGATCTCGCGCCATACTTAACGCCAGTTCTGTATCAATCTCATCTTTATCGACCGGATAAGGAATTTTCGCGCCATAGAGCGCTTCATCAACGGTTAAATCATGGCTTGAATCAAAATCCCCAACCCACAAGTGCACGCCTTGCTGAGATTGTTGAGTCAATTGATGATTATCGGCACTCTCATGAGCATCTGCCGTAAAATAACAGGCTTTATCAATGCCTTTATCCACTGCAATAATAAGACTATCATGCAACCAATCTGAAAATTGCGTGATAATCGCCTTAAAATCCACACTTCCCGGCAATAGTAAAATCGCCCTCTGAAACTTGCCGGCATATTGCCTGATCTCTTGATTACTCATGCGTAGAGCGATCTCCCAAAGGATTTTCTGGAAGATTCTCAACCACGCGAGATGCCGAAATATCGGAGATCACATCCGCACGTTTTGGCGTAAAGATCAGTGTTGTCAGTGCTTCATTAAGAGGCACCCATTCAAGCGTTTTGATACGCATTAAAGCAATCACCGGCACATGAACCGCATTGGCTAAATGCATTACCGCCGTTTCAACGGAGATAATGAGATCACACTCTTTAAGCATTGCCGGCAATTCGAAGAAATTATCAAGCGCACTAAAGGGCTTTGTATTTTGTAGATTGTGAGTTTTAATCAGCGCTTCGATCTCTGGGAAGATCTCTGGAATCCCATTAATAATGAAAAATGTATCTTCCCATTTTGCTGTTTTCTGCATGAGTTCAATCAGCTCACGTACTTGATCAAGCTTCCATGACCTGCGTGGGTTTTTCGCGATATGATTAATAAAAACAATTGGTTGATCTTTTTTTACTCCCCACTTTTGCAAAGTCGTTTTCGCATTATCCTGCCACTTTTGTGGAATATTCACAAAAGGATAACGATCTTCTTTAAAGAGCATAATGCTCCCGATTTGCGAGAACCAATAGCCATAATCATCACTAATATGACGAGAATCACCGCCTTGAGGTTTTACGATCTCAATTAAAGCATCGAGCTTCTTCAGATCTGCTTTCTGCTTCAGTTGATACCATTTATAACGAATATCCATTCCCATCGCAAAACCGTTCGGACCTGCAATATCTCTTGCAAGCGCTGCACCATTGAGTGATGCTAACGTTTCGATAGAGACGACGATCGGATAATTCTCCAACTTCGCTTTCACAATCGAATCAAGACGAAGTGCCGGCGAATAGTTCTCACGATAAACATTCGTGAAGAAATCACACTCACTTACCCAATCATAGAGCGAATATTTCTTTAAGAAAGGCCATTTTTTAGGATCATTTGTGCAACGTACCTCTTCAATAAAGATATCCATCTGAATATGTGGATACGCTTCTTTAAAGGCTTTAAAGCCATTTTGAAGATAAGTGTAATCACCAATCGCTAAATGGGCGATAAAGAGGATTTTGTCCGCTGAGGCAAGCTTATCTGCCGGTATTTTCCCTAACGGTAAGCTCCGTCTCATTAAGATATGAGGCTCCCCCTCTTCTAAGAAAGCATCTCCCTCTTCGCGGAAACCATAGGCTTCGTAAAAGCCCTTTGCATAAACTTGCGCATGGAGAATTGCGATATCGCTCTCGCCTAACACGGCACATTTCTTCAAGGCTTCTTTCATCATCAATTGACCAAGCTTCTGGCCACGATAAGCTTTTAAAAGTGCGACGCGCCCAATTTGATACTCACCTTCATCATTTACAAAGAAACGTAAAGTACCAATGACTTGTTTTTTTGCATGATTCGCATTATCACTATTATCAGAAAGATCCGCATAGAGCACTAACTGCCAAGCTGTTTGATCTTGTGCGTCATGATCGATCTCTGCTGGAAATCCTTGCTCTTTTGTAAAGACCTGATCTCGCACCCATAAAGCATCTTGAAAAACTGGCGAAGATTCGCCTTTTACCCAGGTAAATTCCATAGTGATAACCCCTTAAACATAATCGCTTAATGCTATCAAATATGCGCACTTTTTGCAGTTAAAATACGATTAGCGCCTAATTTCTGTATAATTACCCTCATGAGATATTTATCTCGCATTATTTCTAGATTGATTTCAAAATCATTCGAGATATCAATCTAGATGGGTTTCCAATTTATTCATATTTGTCACAATGCGTTACGATACATCATTGTTGCAAATAATTTATTTTAAATAGACTTTTTCAAGAGGCTAAACAACATGAGTTTTGCAAAAGTTCCTGCTGCGAATGATATCGCAAAAATTAAAGAAGACTTCAACTGTGTCATCGAGATTCCTGCTGAAGCGGATCCTGTGAAATACGAAGTTGATCACGATACAGATTTAATCTGGGTTGACCGTTTTGTCGGTACAAACATGCGTTACCCAGCAAACTACGGCTTCATCCCAAATACACTTTGTGATGATGGTGACCCACTTGATGTGTTAGTCGTCACACCATTCCCACTGATCCACGGTGCTGTGGTTCGTTGCCGTCCATTAGGCGTTTTAAACATGACTGATGAATCAGGTGGTGATGCTAAACTCATCGCTGTGCCAATCAGCAAACTCTGCCCGATGTATGATGCAATCCAAGATCTTTCTGATCTTCCTAAACTTCTTGTTGACCAAATTGAGTTCTTCTTCCAGAACTACAAAGGTCTTGAAAAAGGCAAATGGGTAAAACTCGACGGTTATGGCGATAAAGCTGCAGCTGAACAAGAGATCATCAACTCACTTGAACTCTTCAACCGCGAAAACTTCTAAGACACTAATTCCCTCGTTCTGATCAGTTGCTCTAAGACAATAGATCACACTTCAGGGAGTGAATGTATCAAAACAAGAAGGGCTATCATTTTTGATAGCCCTTCTTTTTAATCTTCAAATTACTTTAATGCCTAATATTATTCATTAATTATCTTTTAAAGAAATTAACCAGTTTCATCCCAATCAGCATCGCGATCACAAATATCACACCTTCCCACATCCCACGGCCTAGTAATACTAAAGCAGGTGCTGGGCAGATACCCACTAACCCCCAACCAGCTCCGAAGACTAAACCACCGATAACAAGATCTTTATTGATCTTACTATTTATAGGAAAGTTTAGAGGTTCACCTGTCAGAGTCGTTTTGCGACGACGCGCAATAAAGACACCGATAAAAGAGACCAATAAAGCCCCGACCATTACCCATAAAAGCGCAGGATTCCAATCGCCAAAAGGATCTAAAAATCCTTGTACAACCGCAGGATCCGCCATTCCTGAATACAGCAATCCCAATCCAAATAGAAGGCCTGATAAAAATGCAATGAATAATTTCATCTTAGCCTCCCATAAACAGATGTTTTAAAACAAACACAGTCACGCCACCAGCCACCATGAATACTACTGTAATCACAAGTGAACCAGGCGCAAATCGTGAGATCCCGCAGATACTATGCCCGCTTGTACAGCCTGAGCCCATTGCTGAACCTACGCCTACTAAAAGACCAGCTGCAATGAGAAGCGGAATATTAGAAGTGACATTAACACTTGGTAGGTCACCAGCAATGAGGTAATAAACTGCTGGAGCGATTAATATCCCGACGATAAACAATAAACGCCAACTTGTAAAACCGGATCTTGAGAGAAGATTACTAGCAATCCCACTGACCCCCATGATTCTACCCAATCCTAATAAAAAAAGCACTGCTGAAACACCGATCAACAACCCGCCTAGCAAGGCTGGTAGCGAAAAAAATGTCATGATAAAGATTACTCCTTAGAACAAAACATTCCGTAAATACAATTGAGTAATGTAATTACTTTCTCATCATCTACAGAATAATAGATCCATTTTCCATCACGACGAGTTTTCACAAGATTATCTGCTCGTAAAACGCCGAGCTGTTGAGAGAGTGTTGGTTGCTGAATACCAGTGAGTTCTTCAAGGCTTGAAACACTATATTCCCCTTTACTTAAATGACAAAGGAGTAATAATCGATCCTCATTTCCGAATCGTTTTAAAAATGTTGTTGCCTCTTGAGCCCCTGCTCGCATCTCTTTAATATCCATACTTGTACCTATTCTAACGTTCCCTATTCTTGTTAAATCTGTCGCAACCGGAAACCCTTAGTGATTACGCAGATCATTATACACAATTACAATATATTTAAAATGCAATTTAAATATATTTAAACTAGCTTCACTCCGCTGAAGCTAGTATGTATATATCTAATACCCCATTTGTCATTCTTCTAATGAAAACTCTAAAGTATACATATCATATACGCCAACTGAAAGCTGTTGAGCGTTATTTTCATAATTTTATGATCATATTGTTGACTCACTCAGCTCTAAAAATGCATTGAACTTATGTCATGGATAATGAATTTTATATTGATATGAAGATATCAATCCTCTCTCTCAAACAGCACTAAATACTGACCATACCCTTCTGCCTCTAGCTCTGCTTTTGGAATAAAGCGTAAAGCGGCGGAATTAATACAATATCTCAACCCACCCATCTCTAACGGTCCATCTTCAAACACATGACCTAAATGAGAATCAGCGGTTTTACTTCTAACCTCTGTACGATGATATCCATATGAGAAATCCTCATGCTCCGTAACTTCTGCAGCCTTGATCGGTCTAGAGAATGCAGGCCAACCACAACCTGCATTAAATTTATCCGTTGAAGCAAACAACGGCTCTCCCGAAATAATATCGACATAAATTCCTTCTTCAAAATGTGCATCAAATTCATTCTGAAAAGGAGGCTCTGTACCATTTTCTTGAGTTACAAAGTATTGTATCTCTGTAAGCTTCTCTTTTAAGACTTCTTTTTTTACCGACTTAGATTCATTTTTATCTTGAGAACTCATAATCATTCCTATTTTTTATTGTAAAGCAATTCAAGCTGTAAATATCATCAATTCACAAACTAAGTAATTTACACTTCCTATAAGTATATAGGTTCATACGTATTATTTTATATGAATATAAAATGTATGAAATAATAATAGAACTAATAGGACAATAGCGAGCTATACCCACTCACTACACCTTGTAAAAAAACACCCCCACACTTCACTTAACAACAAATTATAATATGAGATGTAAATATTTTTTATGATCAAAAAAATACTCCTCTTAGAGGGATATATCATCACCAAAATATTCACCAATTTTCTTCATAATGCTAAACTGCCTTTCTTTAATCACAATTCATTAAGGCCTTTTACTCTATGTTAATTATCGATGTCAGAACTCCTGAAGAATACGCGCAAGGTCATTTAAAAGATGCGATTTTAATTGAATATCAAAACATCATGCCGGAGATTTTGAAATATATTGAATCTAAAGATCAGGAAATTGGCCTTTACTGTGCCGCAGGCGCGAGATCTGGATTTGCTGCTTATGTATTAAGTCAAAATGGCTTTACCAATGCCATTAACCTCGGTGGCTACCTTGATATTATTCATCAGCACCCTGAATTAAAATAAACCCTATAAAAATGGGGCATCTTTATCAACTTACTCAGTTTTCATTTAGTTGATGAAACCTCTCATATGGATCCCTGATGACTTATCACCAAGTAATCACCGAGAAATAAATAGAAGCATAGTAATAATTTTCTACCATCTAGTGATTGAATCATTTACAATTTAGCTTTATTGCTAACAATATGAAGATCTAAAGCGCGTATATAAATATGCGCTTTAATTCGTATTCAAATACTGAGAGAGTTTCTACAACGCATGAGTATCTTTATTACCATCTTTGTGATTATCTTATTGATCGCGCTTGCAAGTACGCTCCATAAGCTAATCCCATTTAAATTTCCGCTCCCTTTTATTCAGATCATTTTAGGCGCGATCGTGTCATGGCCACATGATGGCTTCCATGTCACCTTTGATCCTGAACTCTTTATGCTCCTATTCATTCCGCCACTTCTATTTGAAGATGGGCGAAAAATGCCGCTAAAAGAATTCTTAAATTCTGGTCGTGAAATCGTCAGCTTGGCATTAGTCCTTGTCTTCGTGACAGTGATCGGTCTTGGCTATGTGATTTATTACTTCATGCCGGAGATGTCACTCCCTGTTGCATTTGCATTGGCGGCGATTCTTTCCCCAACAGATGCCGTTGCACTTTCAAGTATTGTCGGAAAAGGCAGACTTTCTCACCGCTTAATGCAAGTTTTAGAAGGTGAGGCGCTGATGAATGACGCTTCAGCACTTGTTTCTCTCAAGTTTGCCATTGCAGTCGCGATCGGTGTCACTGCACTTGCTTCTGCACATGATTATGCAATGCTCAGTCTCACCTTCTTAAAGATGTCTGTCGGTGGTATTGTCATCGGCGTTGTCTTTGCATGGATCTATATTCGCTTCATCATGCTACTCGGTAAAATACAAGGCGATGATGTGGGTTCACAAATGATCATGCTCATGCTCATGCCATTTGGTGCTTATGCAATTGCGGAGCTCTTAGAGCTTTCAGGCATCTTATCAGCCGTTGCCGCCGGTATGACGGTAGGATTCTCTAATTTCTTCCAAACAACGCCGATTAAAATGCGTCTTCGTGCCAATAGTATTTGGGGATTATTGGAATATCTCCTAAATGGTGCTGTATTCTTAATGCTCGGTTTACAAATCCCGAGCATCTTCCAAGATACCTACTCAGATGCGCTCGTTGACCCTTCAACAACCTTTACGACGCTCATTGGTGATATTGTCTTAATCTACCTTGCTTTAATGCTCCTTAGATTCCTTTGGATTTTAACGCTACGTGCTGTAAGTCCTTACACACTCTTCAAAAAACCAATGATGTTTGCAAACCTGACCTTCAAAGAGATGCTCATCCTGACATTCTCTGGTGTACGTGGTACGGTAACGCTTGCAGCCGCGCTCTCTATCCCACTTCTGATTTCAACCAATCCCGATATCCCATTCCCTGCAAGATATCAGGTAATATTCCTCTCAGCAGGAATTATCATCATGTCACTTGTCACAGCTGCACTGCTTCTGCCCATTTTATTACGTAAGAAAAAAGGTGTTGAAGAACCGGTTGCAACTGAGAATCATGAAGAAGAACATGAGATTCGGACAGAGATCGCCGTTGCAGCAATTGAGGCTGTGAAAAAGACCTCTGAGGAACTTCTTAAAGATAAAGAGATGACAGAAGATGATCTTACCTTCACGACTCAAATCACCAATCACGTCATCGGTGAGATTGAGCAAGTGAATCATATGATTCAACAAACAAAAGAGAGTGATTCTATTGAGGTTCATATCCGTTTAGCAGGTGTACGCGCCGAGCGTCGTATGCTCTATGAGCTTAATTCGAAAAAACGTATCAGCCCTGAGCTATACGCAAAACTGCTCTATGAATTAGACTTAGCAGAAACACTCATCTTGGGTCGTTCACCGATTCATCCTAATGATTAATCCCAATGATTAATCCTAATATTAACCTTAAAAATTAGACTCATAATGAAAATGAAAAGTGCCGGAAACAACCATGTCTCCGGCATTTTTATATCATCTAGGGTTGAATGCTTTTATGATAATTTGATCAACAATTCACTCTGATGAGTGCTCAGAGCGAATAATGAACCATTAATAACGTGCATCCTTAGGCTTATTCCCATTCGGCCAATCATTTACTTTTCCTTCAAAATCCGGTCTTGGTAAATGAGTAAAGTATTCAGAGACATCAATTGCTTCTTGATCTGTTAAGACATGCCCTTGTCCCCATGCACCATCTAGTGTGACTGCCATCGGCATATTGTATTTTACAAATTGCGCAGCCTTGTAGGTTCTCGCCATTCCTGCACCGATATTGAATGATTCCGGTCCCCAAAGTGGTGGGAAAACGACATTCCCTCGCTTATCCTTTAACCCTTCCCCTTGATCGCCATGACAGGTCGCACATTGAGCGGCATAGATCGCAGAACCTTTGATAGGATCAGGTACTAAACTCTCATCAACCGGCCCTGAATTTTTAAGATCCACCTTAGCATCTGCCGGCTGACTCTGACTTAACCATGTCATATACGCCACCATCGCTTTCATTTCATCAGAATTCACATCAAGTGGCTTACCGTTCATTGAGCGTTGGAAACAACCATTAATACGCCCCTCTATATCGACCATCTTTGCTGCTCTTGGCATCACTTTGGGGTATTGATGAATCGTTGTGAGATAAGGTGCGCCATACTGCGCCTTTCCTTCTGCAATATGACAACTATTACAATTCATCGTTGCGCCCACATTCTCCGGCAATAGACGTTTTGTCTCATTAAGGAGAAGCTTACCGTACATAATTTCCTCTGAATTGGACTCTTTCAATATTTCCAAATCTGAAGGAATGGTATACCAACCCAGTTCTTCTCCTTCTTGAGTCGTCATTGGGAAACGCTCTGGATCTGCGCTTGTTAAGTTCGCCGCAATTGCTGTAGCACCTAATAAAAATCCACTTCCGAGAAGAATCGTCATCAATGATTGTTTTATACCGAAATTTTTCATGCCTGATCTCTTTTCACCGTGAATCATCTGAAAGGCTTCTTTAATCGTCAAAAACGACTGACCTTCTCTTCTAGCATTTTTATCGTGATGCTTTGCTGGATTCATTTTCATAATATTGCCTCCCCTAATTCAAAGTAATGTTTGGTGCTTTATTGCGAAGGAATTCACGAATTTCAGCGACATCTTTCGCTTCAATCTCTGGCGATGTGTTATTCCAACTATTGCGAATAAAGTTCACAATTATCGCAACTTCATCATCACTTAAATGATTAAATGCCGGCATGGTGAAAGCCATTCGATCAGCAGGGGTCGATGCCATCTTGCCCCCTTCTAAGGTTACTTGAATCACCGATTGTGCGTTATTCGCAATCACTGCACTATTGAGATTGAGCGCTGGGAAGATGCGAGGAACACCATCGCCATCAGCTCTATGACAGGTATAACAATGCTCCACATAGAGTATTGCACCAGGATCTGTGTATTGACCTGAAAGTAGAAGATCAGTTGTGACATCCTCTTTCTCCGGAAGATTTAGCATCTTATTCGGTGCAGGTGACAATTGTTTCAGATAAGCGGCGGTTGCTTGAAGATCTTCATCACTCCAATATTGCGAGCTATGCTGAATCACATCGGCCATCGCCCCAAATGCAATAATACGATCTGTCCGCCCCGTTTTTAAAAACTCAGCGACCTCCGCCTCGCTCCAAAGCTTTAACCCTTGCGCTTCACCACGAAGACTTTTTGCCCGCCAACCATCAATTAACGCGCCTGATAAAAAAAGATCTGAATGATTCGATAACGCTTTCTCTTCATAACCAAGACCTCTTGGCGTATGACAAGCACCACAGTGCCCTGGCCCTTCGACAAGATAAGCGCCATGATTTTCAATATCAGAGAGCGCAGGATTCGGCACAAAATCGCGACTCGGCGAGAAAAGTGCTTGCCAATACGCAACCGGCCATCTCATGCTCATGATCCATGGGAATGTCGTCTCGGCATTCTCTTTCTTCACTGCTGGTACTTTCATCATGAAATAGGCATACATTGCTGCCATATCCTCATCTGGCATAATGGCGTACGATGTATAAGGCATTGCCGGATAAAGGGGCGCATTATCTTTACGAACCCCATGCTTTACAGCATTAGTGAACTCTTCTAATGAGTAACCACCGATTCCTGTTTCTAAATCAGGCGTAATATTGGTGGAATATATCGCGCCAAAGGGAGTTTGCATCGCTAAACCGCCGGCATATTCAGGATCGCCAGAAACACTATGACACGCTGCACAATCCGAAAGACGCGCCACATATTGACCACGTTCAATCAACGCATCATCATAGGTAACTTTTTCTGACACTTCCGGCATCTCTACCTTCCGTGATTTCGTTAATAACGCGGAACCCGCATAAGCACCGACAAAACCCATTACCCCTATGGCAACAAGCCATTGCACTATCTTCTTCATAGAGAACCTCTTTATAACGATTTAGTTTTTAATCTCTCATTGAAATAGTACGAATAGCGCTTGAGAATAGGTAGTTAGCCATTAGGAGTATAGACAAGTCATCAAGGGTTATTTTCTCAAAAAATAGAATGATAATATTCTTAATATACAGCGAGTTAAATGAATCATTCAGAAAACAAGAATGATCCTACCATTTAAAAAAAGTGACCTTATTCATGATTCTGGTCAACTGCCAATCATTCTCTATTCTCCTCAATCATGCTTTTATTCGGTTTACTTGAATTTTAAACGCCCTTTAAATCTCTTAGAAGTTAATACCCCCTTCTAAGGAAAATCGGTAATCCTCCTAAAAACATTAAAAAAAGCCTTAGTGAATAGATCACTAAGGCCTCATTTTTAGACATATAAGTCGCTATTTCTTTCTTTTTAACAACTCGTTATCTCTAAATTGATGACTAATTCCTACAACTAATGCACATCTCTATTACTCGTAGAAATGTCCACGTTGACGAAGAAGTTCACGATTAAGATTTTCATTCTTCTCAAATGCCGCACGTCCATGCATCCAGAATTCATTATTTAATACAACCAAGTTACCAACTGGCAATTCAAGTTCAATAACGCTCTTATCTGATTCAATTGAATGTGAAAGCGCTTTTAAGAACTTCGCTTCTTCAATCGTCTCAGGATATGCAAACTGATCAATGAAGCAGATGCAGGGTTTGTTGTTCTTTAAGAAGAAGAGCTTACGATAGACGATCTCTTGCACGTTTTTACTAGGTGGCGCAATATATTGGAACTTATGCTCACCTAATGGGCTCTTATAGAACTTATCAAGCTCAGACCAATCATCTAAGTGAAGTAAACGACTCTCACCGCCGACCGCATTCTCTTCAACCATCTTCATCATCAGTAACCAATCCGTTGCTTCATTTACAAATGTACCATCTGTATGCATGGTGAAGAGGCGATAAGCTTGACGTAAGTATGAGTCACTCGCATCTGTATCTTTCACCACAAAGCGTGCGTAGTATTTACCACTCATAGAGTCAAAGTTTGAAATTCCCACTAAATGCGCAACCGCTGTTGAGAAGATCACATACTCATCCGTATCCTTTGATACACCCTCAAGGCCAATCGTAAATCCACCTGTTTCACGGTCATTAACGATATCACGGAGCATATTGCCAAATTCATTCCCCACTTCCTCATCAAGATAGCTTGCAATCACCTGGCGCTCATACGGCGTGTACTCAAGATGCTGAACGATAATGCCCTCTTCACGAATACGCTTTAAGAAGTTCTCAACAACTGATTTTGAGAGATTAATCGTTAAAAGACGTTTTGATTGTGGGTTAAAGCTGATTTCTAACTTGTCGTTCTTCTGAATAAATCTTGACATAATATTCTCCAATTAGGTATTTATTGAGCGCTTTCATACTATTAGTGTAACGAGAAAGACACTCCTTTATATTATTGATATGTGTGTACTTGTATTTTTTAAATCTTATTTTTTAAATCT
>CAZPIQ010000018.1:15651-23506 GCA_964586665.1 uncultured Ignatzschineria sp.
TTTTTAAATCTCTATAACTGAATTTCTCCAGTTAAATTGATAAAACCTATTAAATAACCTATTAAATTTTTGACACAAAAAAACCAGTAAACAGAGACCGTCTCTTGTATAAGGGCAATAGAGCTTGACTCTACTACGAGCTAAATACAATCAACGTTCAATCTATTTACTGGTTTATCCATTCTTATTGGTCACTCAGTCTATACTGATGATCCGAAATGGCTTTGCAGTGATAAAAATCAACGGCTTATTATTTTTTTAGATCAAGGAAGCAAGGCGTGGAACAGTTAACGGGATATTCACTTAACTAAGCACATCTGCTTTTTGATACTTCAACTCGAATGTAGCATGCAACAATATTAAAATCCACCCTTTTATCAATTTATTTTTAAAATCTTTTATACTCTTCTATAAGCATTAGCTGAATGATTAGCTGAATGCTCGATAAATGCCGGCCTTTTCTCATAATCTCATCATTTTATTTGACTTGATTGGTGCAATCATCGCTTCTCTCGCTCTGATTATTTATCGCTTCTTAATCTGCTGATACTGATGCTCTAAATCTTTCAGCGCTGCGATTAATGCGCTCGTTGCCTTTCCTCGGTAACTATCGTGAATTGCCTGAATAATTGTTTCTACACCATCATTGAGGCTATAACCTCGCAGTAACTGCCCGATGAAGTTTCTACCGAGTGCAGTGATCAAGGTACAATCTGCCGCGAGAATGACGCCATATTTGGGCTCAACTTCCACCGTAATCGTCATAGATTCAAAGACATTTTTCGCCGCCATACCTTGTGGTAGACGCGCATATCCCGCTAAAAAAAGCGTTTTACTGTTCACTGAGTACTCCTCTTCTTTTTTATCATTATCAGTCATTTCAGTTATAGCGAAACCACTGATGGTTTGCAATCTAACACTTCAATTCGCATCGAATTGGCGCAAAAATAGCCTATATCTTTCGCATTACGATTTAATAAAATAATTCATGTAAAAAAACTTATAATAAGCCTATCGAAATTTTGTATAAAAGCTGAATCTGGATTTATTTCTTTGATATGTGATTTTGTTATACGATTTTGGTATACGATTAAATCACTACTCAGCGCTATCTATTATGAATTCAATAAGGATCACTCATGACGAAACTAGCTTGCTTCAAAGCCTATGATGTTCGCGGTAAACTCGGCGAAGAGATCAACGAAGAACTCGCCTATAAAATTGGCCGTGCTTATGGCGATATCTATTCTCCTAAAACCATTGTTGTCGGTGCTGATATTCGCGAAACTAGCGAAGGTCTTAAAAATGCATTGGCAAAAGGATTAAATGATGCCGGCGTTGATGTGCTTGATTTAGGAATGACTGGCACTGAAGAGGTCTATTTCGGTGCTTTTCATTTAGATGTACAAGGCGGTATTGAAGTCACCGCAAGCCATAACCCGATCGATTATAACGGCATGAAGCTCGTGCGCGAAAATGCTCGCCCGATCGGTATGGAGAGTGGTTTAAAAGAGATTCATGATCTTGTCATTGCTAATGAGTTTAAAACGCCGGCTACAAAAGGCACCACAAAACCTTATCAGATCTTGCCAGAATATATTTCCCACCTACTGACCTATATCGAGCCAAAAGCAATTCGTCCGCTTAAACTTGTCGTTAATGCCGGCAATGGCGCGGCAGGTCCTGTGATTGATGCATTGGAAGCGGAATTTAAAACGCTCAATATGCCGATAGAGTTTATTAAAGTGCATCATACGCCAGATGGCTCATTCCCTAATGGGATTCCTAACCCACTTCTCGTCGAGAATCGTGCAAGTACGCGCGATGCGGTATTAGCGAATCATGCCGATATGGGCATTGCTTGGGATGGCGATTTTGACCGCTGCTTCCTCTTTGATGAGAAGGGGCGTTTTATTGAAGGCTACTATATCGTTGGGCTTCTAGCACAAGCATTCCTCGCAAAACGTAAAGGCGAGAAGATCGTCCATGATCCTCGTCTTATTTGGAATACGCTCGATATCGTTGAGCGAGATGGTGGCGAGGCGGTTCAATCAAAATCAGGCCATGCGTTTATCAAAGATGTGATGCGTAAAACGAATGCGATCTACGGCGGTGAGATGAGTGCACACCACTACTTTAGAGATTTTGCCTATTGCGATAGTGGCATGATTCCTTGGTTACTCGTGATTGATCTTCTCTCTGAAACGGGGAAATCCCTCTCTGAGTTAATGGATGCAATGATCGAAAGCTATCCTTGTAGCGGTGAGATCAACTTTAAAGTGGCAAGTAGCCAAGCTACCATTGATAAAATCATGGCGCACTATGCACCATTGAATCCTGAAATTGATGAAACTGATGGTATTAGCCTTAACTTCGGCAACTGGCGCTTTAATGTTCGTGCATCGAATACAGAGCCCCTACTTCGCCTCAACATCGAATCAGATGCATCGAAAAATCCACGAGAGATGAGTGAGTATATCGCTGAGTTAACAGGGCTTATCGAAGGATAATAGTCGTTTTCCGATCAATTACTTGTTAGTAATTACTATTCATAAAAAAAGGGAGCTGATCAATTGATCGCTCCCTTCTCTTTTGCTCTTTATTTCAATAACTATCTCAATAATTATTTCAATAATGCTTTCATGAATACTTTATAGATGCATGCACCCCTGGTTCGAATGCTTGTATTCTTTTAGCAATCACGCGCCAGCTACTGTTGCCACTCATTACCTAACAACCTAAGCTTCATACCCTTTCGGATTCTGCTTCTGCCAGCGCCAGCTGTCTTTGAGCATGTCTTTGAGATCGTGTTCTGGTTTCCAGCCGAGTTCCTCAACTGCTCTTGAGTTATCAGCATATGATGTTGCGACATCGCCAGATCTTCTCTCAACGATTTGGAATGGAATCGCCACGCCATTGACAGCTTCAAACGTATTTTTCATCTCTAAAACGGAAGTACCGTTGCCGGTGCCGATATTCCATGCTCGACAACCTTCGCTACTAAGTCGATTTGCGAGTGCGCACAAGTGTGCTTTTGCCAGATCCACCACATGAATATAGTCACGAACGCCGGTACCATCTGGCGTATCGTAATCATCGCCAAAGATTGATAATTTTTCACGTTTCCCGACGGCTACTTGCGTAATGTAGGGCATTAAGTTATTCGGAATCCCTTGCGGATCTTCTCCAATATCACCACTTAGATGCGCGCCCACAGGGTTAAAGTAGCGAAGAAGTGCAATCGACCAACGATCATCTGATACAGAGAGCTTTTGAAGCATCTGCTCCACAATGAGTTTTGTATAACCGTAGTTATTCGATGGCATTCCCGTTGGCATCGTTTCATTCAGTGGCGATGGATTTCCTTCATCATATACCGTTGCGGATGAACTAAAGACTAAATTGAAAACCTTCGCACGCTCCATCGCTTTCACCAGCGAAATTGAGCCTGCGATATTATTATCAAAATAGACAAGCGGAATCTCCTGACTTTCACCCACTGCCTTAAGCCCGGCAAAGTGAATCACGGCATCAATCTCATATTCCGTAAAGAGCATATCAAGCGCTCTTTCATCACGAATATCCCCCTTTACAAAGCGAAGTTTTTTACTAGTCAATTTCTCCACACGCTTTAAAGCTTCTTCAGAGCTGTTTGAGAGATTATCTAACACAATCACCTCATAATCCTGATTGAGGAGCTCAACACATGTATGCGAGCCGATATAACCGGCGCCACCTGTGACTAAAATAGTATTTTGAGTGTTTTGAGTGTTTTGAGTGTTTTGAGTATTTTTTTGATCTGCTATTTGATTCATTTCTGTTCATCCTTAATTAAGCGCTCAATTAAGCCACGCGTTGATGAGTCTACTGCTGAAAGTTCAGTTAAATCTCCACTAAGAAGTGGTAAGAGTTGGTTCGCAATCTCTTTTCCCTTCTCAACCCCCCATTGATCAAAGGGATTAATATTCCAGATGACGGATTGTACAAACACTTTATGCTCATAAAGTGCAATCAACATCCCCAAAGTCTTAGGCGTTAACGCTTCCATCAATATCGTTGTACTAGGTTGATTACCACGATATTGCTTATACAGAGGCGATGCTTCAATCTCTCTTTGCTTCTGATCAGTACCATCTTCAAGTGCACCATTTCCAAAGGCTAAAAGACGCGATTGTGCTAAACAGTTTGCAAGGGCTAAATGATGCTGCTCTACTAGCGATTCTGCACTATCACTATAGGTAAATTGCTCGGCATTATAGCGTTTAATTGGCGCGATAAAATCAGAGCTTACCGCGTGAGTCCCTTGATGTAATAGCTGGTAAAACGCATGCTGTGCATTCGGTCCTACTTCTCCCCAAACGATCGGGCATGTCGTTGTATTAACCCATTCATCATCTCGCGTAATGCTTTTACCATTTGATTCCATCTCAAGCTGCTGTAAATAACTCGCAAAGTACTTCAAACGTCCATCATAAGGGAGAATTGCTTGCGTTTGCATACCTAAGAAGTTGCTATTCCAAACGCCAATGAGCGCCATCAGAACCGGTAGATTCTGAGAAAAGGGAGCATTTCTAAAATGCATATCCATCGCATGCGCCCCTTCTAAGAAGGATTTAAAGCCTTCAACACCGATCATCAAGGCGATCGGTAAGCCAATACAGGACCAGAGCGAATAACGACCACCCACCCAATCCCAAAGAAGCAGCTGATTCTCTTTCGCGATGCCCCATTGTGTCATCGCTTTAGTATTGCAAGAGACGCCAATAAAGTGATTATCAAGCGCTGCTTTCGAAGTTCCTAAACGCTTTTGTAACCAAATACGTACCGTTTCAGCATTCGTGAGCGTATCAATCGTGCCAAAGGATTTTGAAGAGATAATAAAGAGCGTTGTTGCCGGACGAAGGCGATAGAGAAGCTCAGAGAGCTGACTGCCATCCATCGTTGAGACAAAATGAACGCCGAGTGGTTTTGCGGTTTTTACTTCAAAATCAGAGAGTGCATAGGTCGCCATCAAGGGCCCTAGATCTGAGCCACCTACACCGATATTCACTACATCCGTAATCACTTCACCGGTCACGCCGCGGTATTGCCCAGCATGAATCTTCTCTACGAGCCGATACATTCGCTGAAGCTGCGTATGCACCCCTTGATGAACCTCGCTTAAATTGCCGGCACTGTAATTCTCCGGCGTTCTCAGCATCCAATGCATTGCCGCTCGGCCTTCACTATGATTTAGCGTATCACCGCTAAATAATCGTTCAACCCAATGATCCAATTTTTTCGCGCTCGCCAATGCCATCAGTGCATCTTTGACTTCAAGCGATAAGCGCTGTTTACTAAAATCAACAATCAGATCATCCACTGATTCTGAAAAATGTTGAAAACGCGCAGGATCTTCAGCAAATAGCTCAGAGAGATGTTTCGCTTCAAAGCTTTCAGCTAATAACGCGAGCTTCTTCATCTCTGGGCTTTGTGACTGCTGATGATCATTTGTATTCAAAAAATTAGGCATCTTATTCATCATGAGCGCCCGACTCCTTCATAGATAAAACCGAGGGATTTCATAAATGCGGGATCATAAATATTACGTCCATCTAACACTAAGGCTGTTTGCATCAAATCAAGCATCTTTTTATAATTCGGACTATAAAACTCTTTCCATGCGGTTAATACGCAAAGGGCATCACTTGCTTTCAGCGCTTCATACTTATCTTCAAAGACCGTGACTTGATCTGGGAAACGCACCACATATCTCTCTATCAATTCATTGCCTGCTCTAGGGTCGTAAATTTGTACCTGCGCACCTTGTGCAATCAACGCTTCCATCATTTTATGAACCGGCGAATTATAAGTACTTGTTGTCTCTTCTTTAAAAGTTGCGCCCCAGATTGTGATGCGCTTCCCTGTAAGATTGGTTTGGAAATGGCGCCAAAGTTTTCGGAAAAGAATCTCTTTCTGATCCTCATTAATCGCCCAAACTTGCTCTAAGAGACGACCTCGAACACCACTTTCTGAAACAAGATCACTTAGCATTAGAATATCGTGCGAAAAATTCTCACCCCCAAAGCCCACCCCCGGCGATAAGTAACTACTACCAATACGGCTATCTGTCGCTAAACCTTGCCTTACATTGACAATATCGACGCCAAGGCGCTCAGCAACATTTGCGAGATCATTCATGTAGCTTATACGGGTTGCCAGCATGCCGGAGATACTAATCTTCGCAAGTTCAGCGTCTAAAATCGGCATCCAGAGATATTGTTGATCAAGAGGATAGATCGGCCTAAGGAGCTCTTTCACCTGGATCTTTGCCGGCATTTCATTCGTGCCGACAATCACTTTGCTCGCTTTAACAAAACTGCCTACCGCATTTCCTTCCTGTACGGTATCTGGTAGATAGACCCATAGATCCGAAGGCGATAGCGCAGCAAGCTTATCTGTCCCGTAAAGACCAAAGGTACTACTATTAATCATCAAACGTGGTTTATTCGATCCTAATGCCGGCAACTCACGAATAAACTGCTTTGCTGCCTCCAAACGATTAGGCTCATAACATAAGATGTAACATTCAATATCTACCGGTAAATCGTGGGCGCTATAGGCAATCGTAAAAGCATTTTCTTCATGAAGCTTTAGTAAGAGCCCTAGCAAATGCGGATCTTGCAACACTTGATATTGATGCTGATCTTCTTGCCCACTATCACTATCCTCTGCAAGCGTATAAACATCATTCCCATATTCAGAGAGAAGCGCCGTCAGAACGCCGGCTTGTAAGTTAGAGCCAATAATCGCGATCTTCATTATTTCACCGCTTTCACAAGCTCGCTAAATTCCGCCCCTAAAGTCGGGTGCTTCAAACCGTAATGAAGCACTGCTTTCAGGTAACCTATTTTACTACCGCAATCAAAGGTCTGCCCTTTCATGCGATAAGCTTCAATCGGAGCGTTCTCCTGAAGCATTGCAATTGCATCTGTTAATTGAATCTCATTGCCGGCACCTTTAGGCGTTTTCTCTAAGAGTTCCATAATTTCGCTCGGCAAAATATAGCGGCCGATGACAGAGAGATTCGAAGGCGCACTGCCCACTTTGGGCTTCTCGACAATACCTTGCATAACGACACTTTTCCCCTCTTCAGGCGCGCTTGCAACATCCACAATTCCGTATTGATCTACCAGATTCTCCGGCACTTCTTCCACCATGATTTGCGCAGCATTTGATTCATTAAAACGTGCGATCATCGTCTTTAGATCATTCTCACTACCCGCTTCCGCCTCATTATCAACAAGAACATCCGGCAATAACACTGCAAAGGGTTCATTACCCACCAATGATTTAGCACAAAGTACGGCATGACCTAACCCTAAAGGCTCGCCTTGTCTTACGGCAACCACCGTTACATGTGGCGGAAGAATGGCCTCAATCTCCGTAAGGATATCTAGCTTATTCTTTTGCTTTAAAATCGTCTCAAGCTCAAAATTCTTATCAAAATAGTTCTCGATACTTGCCTTTGAGGCATGCGTGACAAGAATAATCTCTTCAATGCCGGCACTGATTGCCTCTTGTACAACGTAATCAATCGCAGGACGATCAACAACCGTCACCATCTCTTTAGGGATTGATTTACTCGCAGGGAGAAAACGGGTGCCAAGGCCAGCGACAGGAAGGATTGCTTTTTTAATTGTCATAATGTCTCTATCTTCGTTCTATCTTCGACTGAGCGCATATTAGAGCGCCCTGATAATGGTACATATTATAATGAATTATCAGAAATCATTATAAATTGTAATGATACCATTTTATGTGCTTTTCAAACATCCTGAAATGAGGAAAGGATAGATGCTTTTAAATCTATCCT
>CAZPIQ010000019.1:0-19476 GCA_964586665.1 uncultured Ignatzschineria sp.
CTTCCAACTCAAGCGCATTGCTAATAATAAAGAAGAGGTCTGTTTGATCTAAAAGACCATTCACATTCGCGGCTTGTGGTCCGTATGCTGCGATTCTGATTTGTGAGCCTGTATGGTTTTGACTGTCTTTCACACTATTACTATAGTTGATAGTCATTGGGCTACCATCTTTTGTAATCACTGTCTGTGTTAAACCAGGTGCATCAGCGCCCGCTGGGATAATCTGACTTGAATGTGCGTGATCTGCGGTTACAACAATCAATGTATCGCCATGTTTTTTCGCATATTCAAGACCCACTTGAACTGCTTCATCAAGGTCAACAGTCTCTCCGATCTGCCCACATGCATTCGCAGCGTGATCTTGCTTATCAATAGAAGCACCTTCGACTTGTAAGAAGAATCCTTCATCATTCACACTTAAAAGCTCAATCGCTTTATCTGTCATTGCTGCAAGTGTTGGGATATCAGCAGTTCTCTCTGCATTCACCTCACATTCAATAGCCGGCTTAAGCGCTCCGCCATTAATTGCTTGTGGACCTTTCCAACGAACTGGCATATTGCCTTCACTAAAGAGACCTAACACCGGTGCATCTTGGTTAGCGCTGGTAATGGCTTCCATCTCATCAAGAGAAGTCACAACAACATAACCACGCTCCTTGGCTTGATCAAGAAGCGTTTTATCTTTGTAATCACCTGCTTTTGCCAATTCATTAAAGGATTTAGCACCACCGCCTAAAGTCACATCTGCACGCGCATTAAGAAGTTGCTCAGAAATTGAACCAAGCCCACCATTTTCAAGGGCTGAATCAGGACAGAGTGTAGAAGTTGCTTCAGGTCCATAGCATTTACGTTTAGGAACATGTGCAATTTGCGCAGCCGGCGTTGCATCTTGAATTTCTGCGGTTGATACGTTTCCTGTTGCAAGACCTGCTTCTTTTGCAAGTTCAAGAAGGGTCGGGAAAGGATTACCATTCACATCAATCCCTAATGCCCCATTATAAGTCTTCACACCCGATGACCAAGCCGTTGCTGATGCTGCGGAATCCGTTACATAGTTAGGAAGCTTTGTTTTTTCGTCAAGTGCGTAGTGTGTGTACTGCCCAGTAAATGGAAGGGCATCTAAGCCCTTAAACATCCCACCGGCACCTTCAGCCATGTTTCTTGCAATCGTGATCTCTGAATCGCCCATACCATCACCAATAAAAAGAATCACATTTTTAACATTCTGCTTTTGCATCTCTGCTTTAAGCGCAGAAATTTGCTCGCCAGAAAGACGCGTTGCGCCACCTTTCTCAATAATATTTCCTTGCGCAGCACGATCAAAAAGGACTTCTTGCGCAGAAGCAGATACCATCATAGATGATGCCATTAAAATAGCCATCATTGCGTTACGAAGTGGATTTCTTTTCAAAAAATTTTGCATAGTCACATCCTATTTTAAATAAAGCAGACTTGATTACGAGATCTCTCATGAAGGTATCGGTAGGAGATTACTGTAAGTATTGATGTATGTATTTTGTGTAAAAACTTTGTGTAAAAACCTTGTGTAAAGACTTTGTGTAAAGACTTCATGTAAACTTTTAAATTTACACTGATTAGCATAGTTAATGAATGTGACAAAAATATGACTAAATGCTATTTATTAGTAATAATTCTTATTTGCGTATTAAAATCATAAAAGAATATAACCCTTCTTCTCACTTTTTTCTGACAAAAAAATACCTATCTAATTCAGATAGGTATCTCTCAAATCATCTTTCGAAGGTTAAATACTCTAACCTTTTAATTCCGTTAAGACTTTATCTAAAATCGGAATCGTTGCATCAATCTCTTTCTCCGTCACAATTAATGCCGGGAAATAACGAACGACATTCCCACCCGCTGCAACTAAGAGAAGCTTGTTTTCAAGCGCTTTCTTCACAAAATCACCGGCAACGATCTTATCATCAAGCTTAAAGCCCATGAGTAAACCTTGACCGCGGATCTCTTCGATCTCTGGGTGCTTTTCCTGAAGTTTAGTGATCTCTTGATGCGCGTAATCACTCATCTTATTCACATTATCCAAGAATTCAGGCTTCGTAATCTCGCTTAATACTGTATAAGCAACGCTACAGACAAATGGATTTCCCCCATAAGTCGAACCATGATCCCCTGGAACTAATACATCATTGGCAATCCCTTTTGTGATACAAGCGCCAATTGGTACACCGCCACCTAATGCTTTTGCCAGGGTGACAACATCCGCTTTTAAGGGTAATTGATCTGAATAGAGCACGCTGCCTGTACGGGATAATCCACATTGAATCTCATCATAGATCACAAGCGCTTTATGCTTTTGCGAGAGCGCTTGAATTTCGGCAATGAACTCTTTAGAAGCTGATGCAAGTCCACCCTCCCCTTGTACTGGCTCAAGAATAATCGCGCAGATATCATCATTGAATTTCGCTTTTAACTCTTCAACGTTGTTATATTCTACTTCCACCGTATTTGGAATTAACGGGCGATAATCTGCTTGATACTTCTCCTGCCCTGTTACGGCAAGCGTTCCCGTTGTACGGCCGTGGAAAGAGTTTTTCATGTAAAGAATGACATTCTTACTCGGCGAAATCCCTTTGCCATATTTACGGGCAATTTTAAGTGCGAGTTCATTCGCTTCAGCGCCACTATTACAGAAGAATACACGCTCATAACCTGTCACTGAAAGAAGCTTCTCAGCAGCCTTATTTTGCGCTTCGTTATAATAAAGATTTGAAACATGCAAAAGTGTTTCTGCTTGTTTTTGAATGGTTTCTACCATTTTAGGATGGGCATGACCTAATGCATTAACGGCAATCCCTGATACGAAATCAAGATATCGATCGCCCTTATCATCGATTAGAATTAAGCCTTCCCCTTTGACAAAATTGATCGGAAACCGATTATAGACGTTCAGTAACATTGCTTTTCCTTCTTTGGTTTTCTAATAAATGTGAATTTTTTTTTGCTTATTTTACTTATTTAGTACTTGGTTTTAGTGTTTGGTTTTAGTCTTTAGTTTTGATACTCAATCTGAGAGATCATCTGCATTCATATCCGATATCAAATGCACGCTTTTCTTTTAGACTTCTTCCCTTAGACTTCTTCTCGATAAATCATCGTACCGCAACCTTCTTCTGTGAAAAGCTCTAGTAAGATGGAATGTGTAATCTGACCATTGAGAATAATCACATGATGAACGCCACGATCAATCGCTTCTAAGCAAGTATTCACTTTAGGAATCATCCCGCCACTGATAATACCGTTATCAATATATTCACGCGCCAATTCCACCGTCATATCCGCAATGAGTGTCGACTTATCATTAAAGTCTTTATACACCCCATTCACATCAGTTAAGAAGATTAAACGATGCGCGCCGACAGCCGCAGCTACTTCGCCGGCAACGTAATCAGCGTTAATATTGAATGTTTCTCCACTTGGGCCAATCCCAATTGATGAGATCACAGGGATATAGTCCTGACCTACCAAAATATCGATTAACTCGCGATTCACTGATTCAATTTCACCGACAAAGCCGATATCGATCTTCTCACCATTTTTCTCGATGAATTTCTTTCGCGCCGTAATCATGCCGCCATCTTTACCACTTAAGCCGACCGCTTTCGCACCAAGCTTATTAAGATCGGCCACAATGCTCTTATTGATTTTTGCTGAGAGTACCATCTCTGCAATTTCAACCGTTTCTGCATCGCTGACGCGATTACCCTCGATAAATTCTGTCTCTTTATTAACACGCTTGAGCATCGTATTAATTTCAGGACCACCACCGTGAATAATAATCGGATGAATGCCCACATATTTCATGAGGGCAACATCTTTCATAAATTCATCACGGACCTTTTCATCCACCATTGCGGCACCGCCATATTTAATGACGACCGTTTTATCCGCATATTTACGGATAAACGGTAATGCTTGAACCAATATGTGGGCTTTGTCGTGATTTGTAATCATGATTTTTAAATGCCTCTATTAGGTTCTGTAGTCTGCGTTAATTTTGATGTAATCATATGAGAGATCACAACCCCAAGCAGTTGCTGTACTACCGCCATTCATTAAATCAATAAAGATCGTAATGTTCTCATTTTTTAAGAGCCCATCTAATTTCTCGGCATCAAATTCAGCACCTGAACCATCTGCAACGATCTGTACTGATTCACCATTACTCTCTACAAATACTTGTACCTTTGCCACATCATATTCTGCGGTTGAATTACCCACAGCACAAATAATTCGGCCCCAGTTAGCATCTTCACCAAAGATCGCTGTTTTAACAAGGCTTGAGGTAATGACTGATTTTGCAACGCTCTGCGCATCAGAGAGAGATCTTGCATGCTCAACACGTACTTCTAAAAGCTTCGTCGCACCTTCACCATCACGTGCGATAATTTTTGCAAGCGCTTGGTTCACAACATCGAGTGCACGCTTAAATTTAATATACGCATCACCGCTTGCTTCAATAATCGGATTATTCGCTTTACCATTAGCAAAGATAAATGCCGAATCATTCGTACTCGTATCACCATCTACAGAAATCATGTTGTACGACGTATTCACACTCGCAGAGAAAGCTTTTTGGAGCATCTCTTTAGAGATGTTCGCATCCGTTGTTAATACTGCAATCATCGTTGCCATATTCGGATGAATCATGCCTGAACCTTTTGCCATACCCGCAATCGTAACAATCTCCCCATCAATCTCAAGGTAGACTGCGATCTGCTTAGATACTAAATCCGTTGTCATGATCGCTTCAGCTGCTTCATTACCCCCTTCACGACTTAAGCTCTCAGGTGCTTTATCTAAGCCTTTACGGATAATATCCATCGGTAACTGCTTACCGATTACACCCGTTGATGCTACAAAGATCGATTCTGTATCCACATTCATCTTTTTAGCAATGATCTCACACATCTCAAGCGCATTCGCTGCACCTTCTTCGCCCGTACAAGCATTCGCATTACCACTATTAATGATAATACCGCGATGCGTTTCATTTGCCACAAAGCCAGCGCAAAGATCAACGGGTGCTGCTCTAAATTTATTTTGCGTTAAAGCCACTGCCGCCACCGCAGGCTCTTCACTCCACACAAAAGAGATGTCCTTCTTGCCACTCTCTTTAATACCCGCAGTAATTCCTGCAGCTTGAAATCCCGGCGTTGATGTAATCGTTCCGTCTTTCAAAATTGTAACCATTATTTGCTCCTAATATGGAAAGCGATATTTAACTCATGATTCACCCGCTTTCATCGTATGAATCGCTAAAATTTGTTCTCTATTGTTATTCTTCTATTTTACCTAGTCTCGATATCGATCTTGCTATGTCATTTGAAAGTGGGCTCAGCGCGATATGACCATCAGATATAAAATCGATGGCGTATTAAATGATAAATTAAAATTGATAATTTAAAATCGCTTGTCTCGTCCGCTTTCTTATTGTTTTACATAAAGATATATATCAGACTCTCATGGTAAAAAAGATATCATCTTCATGATACCTTCTTTTAATCTATTTCAAACCTTTTATATATACATCGAGAGGGTTTTTAAACCGGTTTCTTCCGGCAACCCAAAGACAATATTCATACTTTGAACAGCTTGCCCTGCTGCCCCCTTAACGAGATTATCAATGGCTGAGATCACAATCACTTTACCTCTAGCTTCATCGACTCTTACTGCAATATCACAAAAGTTAGTTCCACGAACATGACTTAATTCCGGCAAGCCCTTTTTAATTCTAATGAAAGGCTCATTTTGATAGAATGATTCATAAATCTCATAAGCCTCGGCTTCAGTGAGAGTTTCACCTGCTTTGATATTCAGATAGATCGTTGAGAGAATCCCACGATTAACCGGCAAAAGATGTGGCGTAAAGAGAATATCCACATTCTCATCAGTGAGTTTTTCAAGCTCCTTCTCCATCTCGGGTGTATGACGGTGATTAAAGAGACCATAAGGCTTAAAGTTCTCATTCACTTCACAGTAGAGCGATGTCGTCTTCGCATCACGCCCTGCGCCTGTTGTTCCTGTTTTTGAGTCTACGATAATATCTGTTTCAACTTTCTTAGCAGCCACCAAAGGTGCCGCGCCCAAAATAGCAGATGTCGGGAAACAACCTGGCGATGCAATGATCGGTGCTTTTGCTATCAATTCTCGATGAAGCTCCGGCATTCCATATACCGCAAGTTCACTGAGATCTTTCGCTTTATGGGGCACTTTATACCAAGCTTCGTAAGTATCCGTATCTTCAAAACGGAAATCCGCACCAAGATCGATAACTTTGACATTTTTAGCATAAGCCTCTTTCGTCAATTCCTGTGATAAGCCGTGTGGTAGCGCCATAAATAGTAGATCGATTTCATCAATACGCGCCATGAAATCAGCATCTTTCAAAAGGATCTGGCTAAATCGTCGTTCAAAATTAGGGTAAACCTCTGCAATATCCATATCTGCATAAGACTTTGATGAAAGTAACTTTACTTCAACTTCAGGGTGTTGCTCTAATAACCATAAAAGCTGTTGACCGGCATAGCCCGTCACCCCGATAATTCCAACCCTAATCATTGTTTCTCCTTAATGACGCTTCATTGTGAAGGTGTTGTATTAAAATACTTGTGCGATTTATTATTGGTTGTTATTGCCACAATAGAATCTCCAAAGGCGCATGATCGCTATATTCCTCTGTACTACTATGGCATATCACTTCATTCAATGTAGCAGGTGTTCTCAGCTTTTAAAAGCCCCTGAACACTTAAATTTCACGAACTTTTGAGTAAAGAATAGCCCGATACCAATCAAGCCTATCTGAAAGATCCTAATGTTTTTAAAGCTTGATTCGATAATCCCTCGAATCTTCGGTATAATTTCCAAAACTTTACAACGCTAAAGCCCCTATTCTGCCGATCAATTGCCGGCAATTTTAATATTAAATAGATCCTAATCCATGAAAAAACTGCTCCTTATTAAAACCTCCTCAATGGGTGATTTAATTCATACCTTTCCAGCATTGACGGATCTCTCACGCAATTGCCAAGGTGAGTATGAAATAACATGGGTCGTGGAAGAATCGTTTGTCGATATCGCTAAAATGCATCCGATGACAAAAAAGGTTATTGTCTTCGGGAGCCGCAGATGGAAAAAAAATATTTTCAAAAGAGAAACTTGGCAAGAGTTCAATACTTTCAAAAAGCAACTACGAAGTGAAAAGTGGGATCTAATCGTAGATTGCCAAGGTCTTTTCAAGAGTGCGATGATTACAAAGCTTGCTGCACAAAAAGGCAAAATTCCAACTTATAGCTATTCGAAAGCATCTATTCGCGACCCCTTTGCCGCGCGCTTTTATGACCATGGCTATTCTGTTGAAAAAGGGTTAACCGCAATCGAGCGTAACCGCCAGCTCTTTGGCAAAATTTTCAATTATACGCCGGCACCCCTTGCTGACTTTGGCATTCAACATTGGAATGAAATCTCTGAACTTACACCGGAGCATCCTTTTGCGGCATTAATTCATGGCACAAGTGCCGAAAATAAAGAGTGGCCTGAAGAAAAGTGGGTAGCGATTGGTCATTGGCTCTCTGAAAAAGGACTGATCTCAATTTTATTTTGGGGGAACGCGCGAGAACATGAACGCGCCATTAGAATGGCAGAACAAATCCCAAATGCCATCGTTATGCCACGCGTATCGATTCAGGAAGCCGGACTTATTCTCTCTAAAGCCTCACTTATCATTGCGGTCGATACTGGTTTTGCACACCTTGCAAATACACAAGATCGCCCTGTGATTGGTCTATTTTTAGGAAGCCATGCTAATTATGCCGGCGTGATTCCCACAGAACAGAACCCTCATGCTGTAAACCTTGGCGGTAAAGGCGAAAACCCAGAAGTCTCTGAAGTCATTCAAACAATTGAGTCTTTTGATATTCTCGGCTAACCTCAACTACTCAAGATCAAAATCTTATGTCTATTTTCAGGAAAAAAAGATTAGCAAAAAAAACAGCTTCACCAAGATTATTTTTCTATCTCTTTACCTATCTGATTTGTACATTGATCATTCCGCCAATCCTTTTAATCGTAACGAGTGGGAATAATCCCGACTTCAATCATCCTGAAAATATTTCTGCCATCATAGTTTTAGCCTTTTATATATTTTCTAAAGGCTTTATGCCGGCATTGATCACTGGATTATGCGCTTTAGTATTTAAAAAACTTCTGCCTAACAACAACCTAAAATGGTTACTCCTCGTAATCCTCACAGGAATCACAGCAACCTTACTCCTTACACTTAAAACACTCGTTCCTGAATTGAGCCATGAGTGGTTAATACTAGCAATAGCGGGGTTTAATATACTGATCGCATCATCAATCATTTTATTCATTGAAAAAATAATAAAAAATAATAAAAAATAACGTTTTAAAAATTAAGTATTAAGAATAAAGCATTGAAAATAAAGCATTCATTGTTATGGAAATCCCCTCATCATAACCATTAACGTGTTCTAGTTATCCAATAAACAGAGATTGCAATAACAATACCTAGACTATCTGCCATAAAATCCCACACATCACCGCCACGATTGGGAATCCAGTAAGCCTGAATAACCTCACTTAATAACGCAAAAAAAACGATGAATACAATGAAACATAACGGCAATAATCGATGAGTTGATTCACTTACTAAAGCATTTAATGTTAGCCATGTTAAAACAGCAAAAATAATACCATGCACCCATTTATCAAAATGCGGAATAAACTTCGGTGCTTCGGGCGTTGCGCTTCCTGGTAAAAATAGGACTAAGAGCATTAAAATAAACCAGATAACGGCTGAGTATAGATAATAATTTCTTTTCATCGAGTTATGCAAATGCTAATTCAAAAAGATAGAGCAATCCATTTAGTGATGCAACACCCACGATGACACTTAGAAAGACATTACGCCATAATATATAGCTCCCTAACACCAAAAGAAGTGCTGCAATTTTCGCAATCACTGAAAGCCAATCTGGATGCGCGAAATCAATGCCCATGCTGTGAATAATCAATACCGTCATCACGCTAAGTGGCAATGCATAATTTAAATAGCGTAAAAGGTGTGAATCTAAGATTCGCTTGGGTACAAAGGTCGGAAATGCCCGCAATAGGAAGGTAATAATCCCCATGAGCACAATCGCTATTAAGATCGCTGTTATCGTCATATTACCCATTATACGATCTCCTCTTTTTCTGTTTGACCATCATTACCTTTCGTTTTAATACCTGCACGTAAGAGGATGAATAATACGGCAGCAGCTAACGTAAGTATCAAGACATATTGAGGCACTAATATCAGCATGATGATGTAGAAAACTCCTGCCATCAATGTTGGCCACCATACGCGCTTACTCTTCATCTGCTCATACCAAAGAATTACGAAGAGCGCCGGCAATGCGAACTCCAAATTAGGCACCAATTTTGCTAATTCTTCCCCGGCAATAATCCCAATGATTGTGGCAAATACCCAATAGAAATGAACTAAAAAAGAGATCTTTGGAAAATAACCTCGTTGTTCTTCTTTCGAAAGACTTGTCATCACTGAAAAGCATTCATCAGTGAGGCAAAATAGGCAGTAAGCTTTCTTAAGCGGATTCTTAGGTAAAATATCCACTAGCGGTAAAGCATAAAAGACGTGGCGAAGATTAATCACAAGTGTATTAACACTTAAATTTAAAATGCCAGCACCTGAAGCAATAAGAGGAATTGCAGCATATTGCGCAGCTCCTGAGAAGACTACGATTGAAATCACAATCGACATCCACCAAGGAATGCCGGCAGCACTCGCTAAAACACCAAATGCCATCCCAGCAGGGGCATAGCCCATTGCAACAGGGGAAGTGATCTTCATTGCGCCCTTCCAACTATATGACTGCTCCGCCATTTCTTCGCCTCTCTCCTCTTTTGTATTTATTCTTAATATTTCTTATTGATGTCTCTTATTGATGTTTCTTAGCTTTTTAATATTGCTTGGGTGTACCCTGCTTATCTTATCCTAATTCAGTACATTTGTGGCACTGTATTAGTTTGACAATACAAATCGCTTATAATTCCTCTATTTTCGAGTTGAGCATGCGCTCCTATTCTCTAGTGGGGCTTAGATAGCTCCGCTTCTGAAAGATAATGCTCAAGATGAGATAACAACTTCTCTTCAACTTCTAAGATATCTAACCCTACTATAAAATCAGCCATCTGGATCACTTCTAACCCTTGGTAACCACAAGGATTAATACCTTTAAAAGGCATTAGGTCCATATCGACATTTAAGCTTAAACCGTGATAAACAGAGCCTTTTCGAATCCGTAGACCAAGCGCCGCGATCTTTTTACCATCAACATAAACGCCGGGTGCATTCACATCGCCGGCACCGTCAATCCCATAATCCTTAAGCGTTGCAATCACGGCATTTTCTAATGCGCGAACGAGAGAACGCACGCCACAATTGCGTTTCTTAAAATTAATCAATGTGTAGATCACCACTTGCCCTGGGCCATGATAAGTAACTTGCCCGCCACGATCGACTTTAATAATCGGAATGCCCTGTGGGTTTAGGATATGTTCAGGCTTACCATTTTGCCCTTGCGTGTAAACAGCAGGATGCTCAACAACCCAAAGCTCATCGGGTGTATCAATTGTTCGGGTTTCGGTAAATTCTTTCATGGCCTCATAAACAGTCTCATAAGGAGCAAGGCCGAGGTTTCGCACAATCATTTTGGGCTCTTTTTTCTTGTTTTAAACGAACAATCATTGTACCTGATATCCGACATCAAACGCCCTATTTTCTTCTTCCACCTCAATCTACGTTATTTAATTCTTTAACGCTTCACACCTAAAAAATCGCCCTTATTAACCCATCTATAAAACCGATGAATTGATAAGGGCGATAATTATAAATGAAGCGCAGTATTGATTGAACGAATCAAAGCTCCATGCGTTAAATTAGTAAGAAGTGTAGAGTAATTCCTCATTCACTTTACTATGACGACCGCCAATGAAGAGGTAGATCACAGGGACTACGACGAGTGTTAAGATTGTACCAACACCCATACCACCCACAATAACCCAACCAATGGCTTGCCTTGATTCTGCGCCGGCACCCACTGCTAAAGCAAGTGGCACAGCCCCTAGAACCATTGCGCCTGTCGTCATTAGAATCGGGCGAAGACGAAGGGTTGCTGAGCGAATCACTGCTTCAACCTTATTCTCGCCTTCCGCCATAATTTGATTTGCAAATTCCACAATCAAAATACCATGCTTCGTGATCAATCCGACTAGCGTGACCAATCCTATCTGACTATAGATATTGATTGTTCCCCCAGCAAGATAGAGTGCCCCCAATGCCCCAAATCCGGCAAGTGGTACGCTAAAGAGAATGATAAATGGATCAATCCATGATTCAAACTGCGCCGCTAATACAAGATAAATAAAGACAAGCGCCATGAGGAAAATCATTACCATGGATGCACCGGATTCAATAAATTCACGTGATGATCCTTGGTAATCAAGCATCGCATCTGGCGAAACTTCTCGAATAATATTCTCAACAATCGCAATCCCCTCTCCCTGAGAAACTCCCGGTTGTAAGTTCGCAGAAATCGTGACTGATCTTAATTTATTAAAGTGACGTAAGTTCTGCGGTGCAATCGTCTCAGTGACCGTTACAAAGTTTGAAAGTGGTACCATCTCACCATACATAGAGCGAACATAAATACTTTCCAGATCTCGTGGCTGACTCCGTTTCTGTGGATCAACTTGCACCATCACATCATACTGCTCAGCACCTTCCTTATAGCGGGTAACATTACGTCCACCGAGCGCCGACTCAAGTGTTCTCCCAACCACTGAAACATCTACCCCTAAGAGGGCTAACTTCTCACGATCGACGTCCACTTCTAATTGTGGCGTATTCATTCGAAGGTCATTATCAGGCGAGATCAGAACAGGATTCTCCCGCATCTTCTCCATAATTTCAGTGACTTGATGGTCAAGCGCCTCAAAACTTTCATTAGAGCGAATGACAATCTGTACATCTTTAGAGTCTCCTCGCTGACCGAGTGATTGTGGGTTGCTCGCAAATACGCGCAATCCGAGTGCGATATCTTGGAATCCTTTGTTAAGTCTTGATGTAATCTCCATCTGTGATTCATCACGATCATCCCAATCAGGTAATGTCACAAAACCTAATGCACCCATCGCGATACCTGAGATTGCATACACAATCGTGCCATCATCTAAATTCTCTAATAAGTGATCTTCCACTTCAGAGAAGTATCGATCGGTAAAATCAACTGTCGCACCTTCTGGAGTAATAGCCGTAACACGTACCATACCGCGATCTTCTGTCGGTGAAAGTTCTTCTGGCAACTGCATATAAAGGAGCGCCGTTATCCCTAAAAGTCCTGCCATTGCGAGTAAAACTAAATAACGTGCCTTCAAGCAGAGTCGTAGAATCGATTCATACCCATTCGTCAAACCCACCAAAATTCGTTCAATAAAGCTAGAAATTGGATGGAAGATTTTCCCTAAAGGTTTTTCTTTACGCGCTTCTTCTTGTGCTTTACTCTGAAGAAGACGCGAACACATCATCGGCGAGAGCGTTAAGGCCGTAAAACCTGAAATTAAAACAGCAATTGATAACGTTACCGCAAACTCAACGAAGAGTTGCCCAATACGTCCTTGCGTAAAGGTCAGTGGCAAGAAGACGGCCGCAAGCGTAATCGTCATTGCGATAATCGCAAAACCAATCTCTTTTGAGCCAACAAAGGCTGCTCGAATCGGGCTCATTCCCTCTTCAATATGGCGATGAATATTCTCAAGCATTACGATCGCATCATCCACCACTAGTCCGATTGCAAGCACGAAGGCTAGTAATGTTAATGTATTAATTGAATAGCCGAGTAGATACATCACAAAGAGCGAACCGACCAACGAGATCGGGACTGTTACCATCGGAATTAAGGTCGCACGCCAATCACGTAGGAAGATAAATATAATCAATCCAACAAAGATTAACGCTTCAACGATCGTCGTATAAACTGAGCTTAATGATTTATTAATAAAGACCGATGAATCAGAAGTAATGGCAATTTCAACACCATCCGGTAAGGTCTCTTGTAATCTTGGCAATAGCGCCTGAATATCTGCCGACAAAGTCAAAGGATTTGCCACTGATTGCTTAATCACAGCAACACCTACACCAGGTTTACCATTTAAACGAGGTCTAGAAGTCTCTTCAGCGCCACCAAGCTCTACCAATGCGACATCACTTAAACGCACAATAGGTCTATTTTGCTCCGCTTCATTATCGGCAACTTTGATAATAATATTACGAAACTCTTCTACCTGATTAAGATCCGTTCTTGCGACAATTGAGAACTCTTGTGTCGAACTCTTAATCGTTCCCGCAGGAATCTCAACGTTTTGAGCACGAAGTGCGGCTTCAACATCGCTAACCGTAACATCAAGTACTGCGAGTTTCTGCGGATCGATCCAAACGCGCATTACGGGCTCACGTCCGCCCCAAAGTGTGACGTTTGCAACCCCTTGCAATAACTCAATCTGAGGTTGTACGATTGTTTCGATCATCTTTGTGAGTTCAACCGCACTGTGTTCGTTACTCGACAAGGCTAATATCACAACCGGGTCAGCATCAGAATCTGACTTCTGAATGACGGGCTCATCGACTTCATCTGGCAAAGAGCGCTTCGCTCTAGCTACCCGATCTCGCACATCATTCGCGGCTTCCTCAATATCTTTTGTCGGTTTAAAGGTAATATTAATCGCTGAAGAGCCACGTCTTGAATCTGATGCGATAAAATCAATACCATCAACACTCGTCACGGCATCTTCAATAATCTTTGTCACCTGTGTTTCGATGATCTCAGGGCTTGCACCTTGGTAGTTAGTACGAATACTAATCACTGGTACATCAATATCTGGATATTCCCGAATTGTCATTCGATCAAGCCCGATAAGCCCAAGCAGAATTAAGACAATATTAATGACAATCGCAAAGACTGGGCGCTTGATGGAGGTTTCGGATAATTTCATTATTCTGTATCCTCTTCTACATCAATCCCCAATACATCAGTAATACTTGGCGTCGCCGTCTCATCTCTTTGTTGACGTTCCTTTAAAACTTTTTCTGTGGTAATTTCACCGGTTACATCTTTAATTTGGGACTTATCCTTAAGACGAACCTGACCTGCTTTTACAACAATATCATTGGCACCAAGTCCTGATAACACTTCCACATTAAATGTACTACGCTCCCCAATTTCGACGGGGACTAACTCTGCTTCAAAATAATCTTGCCCTTCTACGGGTTGAGCACGATAGACAAACTGAGAACCTTCTGAGGCAAAGATCGACTCTTCTGGAATAATCGTGACTTGATAATTAAGTGGCACTAGTAAATTCAATCTTGCAAAAGTGCCGGCAATTAAGGTTTGATCTTCATTATGAAAACGAGCAAGCACGGATAACGAGCGACCTTTCTGCTCAATCTCAGGGCTCACAGCATACACTTCCGCTGTAAAAAGGGTATTGGGGAAATTATCCACCGTAAAGTTGACGTTTTGTCCGTTTTCAACGACATGTGCAACGCGCTCTGGGATATTAAACTCGAGCCTTAATTGGTCAATATTTAAAAGACGAACGATATCAGCACCGGCTTGAACATAGTCTCCAAGCTCAACATTCTTTAATCCTACCGTACCGCTGAAAGGCGCATGGATAAATCGGCGATCATACTTCGCTTTTGCAATCGCTTCATTTGCAACAGCTTGCTCATACTCTGCTTGTGCTATATCTCGTGATTGCGCAGTTGAACCACCCTTTGCCGCCAATAGTCGATCAAGATTCTGTTTTGCTAAAATTCGTCTTGCCGTTGTATCTTTCAATTCCGCTGATTCAATACTTGAATCAAGTTCAATCAGTAAATCACCCGTTTCAACGGCCTCCCCCTCTTTAAAGGCGATCTTTACAATACGGCCCGCTGCTTCTGGTCTAATAATCACTTCTTGATAAGGATGCAAAATACCGACGGCATAAATCTCTTCGAATTTATCTTCTAATATCGCCTCAGATAATTCAACGTTCGTTACTTTTGCTAAAGAAGCCATAGGAACAAAGGAAAGGCTGAGCAGTGCGCTCATTGCGATTGTTTTTAACGTACTATGCATCTTTAATTTTTCCATCATTATTATTTACTTTTAATTATGTAACTCATTGAAACCAATATTGGGTCTTAAAATATTGAGTCTTAATATGAAGCACATGATCTCTCTATTGCATATTAAAACCCTGACAGTTGTGACGCTTTCCATCTACTTTGGACACATGATTATTCATTAATTATATTAACAAAATTGTCTTCTTTCTTCTTAATTAAGCTTTGTTTAACAGGACATAAAGGAGATCACGACAATCGCCTATAAACATTTCTCAGCAAGATCGCCATAGCAGTTAACCATTCTTATCTTAAGGGATTCTTAAGATATCACAATATTTGAGAATAGATTACAAATAGAAACCACTTTCAAATCAATTCGGTTGATTGATGAGATCAGAAACATCACTACAACATTAAAATATTACAGAGAAATGACATTTATTCGAATAACATTCATTTGAATAATAAAAAACCTAAAGATCCTCTCTTTAGGTTTTCAGATTTTGCAATTACATCAATGCCCTCAATATAGATAAGGACATCGATTATCCTTTAGGATCTGTATTAGTGCTTGAACGACTTTCATCATGCACCCATTCACGCCATAGCGCAACTAAAAGCGCCATCACAACAGGCCCCACGAAAAGACCGATAATTCCCATTGTTTTTACGCCGCCAACTAAACCTAGGATTGTCGGCAAGAATGGCAATTTCACAGAACCACCAACTAAGCGAGGGCGAATCGTTTTATCCACAATAAAGAGCTGCATCGTTCCCCAGCAAAAGAGAATAATCCCATGGGTATATTCGCCAATTCCTACAAGATAAAGCGACACAAGTGTCATTGAAAGTGGTGCTCCCCCCGGAATAAGAGCGAAGATTCCGGTTAATATCCCAAGTGTTACCGGCATTGGCGCACCGACAAAGTAGTAAACAACGCCAAATACAATCCCCTCACCAATTGCAATAATCACCATGCCCGATACCGTTGAACTCACTAAGGTCGGGACAATTCTTGAAATTCGTTTCCAGCGAGCGGGGAAAACTCGCTCACCAATCTTATCTAACTGACGACTAATTCTCCGCCCATCTTTGTAACAGAAGAAGAGAATAATCATCATAAAGAGGATGGTAAAGCCTAAAACACTAAAACTTTTCGTCACAGATTTGGTAACTGTCGCAACATACCCTAATTTAGAGAGACCAAATTCTGCAAAAAAGTCATGAACCCCATTAGGCGTTCCTAAGTACTCAACCCAATAGGTATTAATTTCATTGCCAAACGGGAGGTTTAAAACCCAGGCAGGCGTTGGTATTCCGGTCGTATTGGCTTCAATAAGCCACATGCGAAGTAAAATGACTTCTCCATACAAATAATGCACTAACCAGAAAAAGGGGATGATAATCACTAAAACAATAAATGCGGTGGCAAGGGAAGCCGCTATCATCGTATTTCCCCTACAAAACCGCACTAATTCGGTATAAGGTCGCCATGTCACAAATGTGATAATCATAGCGCCAAGACCTGGTAATAGGAACCCATGAAAGAAGAAGACCCCCAACACCAAAATTAAAATGATGATCCATTTTGCAACTGGGTTAGCGGTCAATGCTTGCATAATTCCTATTCCTAATTTTATTCATTCAAGAAGTTTATGGGTGATTAAATATGTTCCACACTAATAACTTCATATTCACGATCACCACCAGGTGTTTTGATCACGATCGTATCATCAATTTCTTTACCAATTAAAGCCCTAGCAATAGGCGATACGATTGAGAGTTTATTTTGCTTCACATCAGCTTCATGCTCTCCGACGATTTGATATGAAACTTCTTTATCTTCATTCACATCAAAAAGTGTTACTGTGACACCAAAAATAATTTTACCACTATTTGGGATTTGTGTGACGTCTATCACTTGTGCATTACCAAGTCGCGCTTCATAGTCTGCAATACGTCCTTCGATAAAGCTTTGCTCTTCCCTTGCTGCATGATATTCAGCATTCTCTTTTAAGTCGCCGTGTTCACGCGCTTCAGAGATCGATGCAATGACTCTTGGTCTTTGCACTTGCTTAAGATCATCTAACTCGCGACGAAGTGCTTCCGCCCCTGTTTTTGTCATCGGGTATTTATTCATTTAATACAATCCTTTATTTTTTATTCTTATTTTTTATTCTTAGTTTGAATACTTAGTTTGAATACTTAATGTGAGTACTTAATGTGAGTCTTAGAGTCCGACTTCAAAATGATGGTCTCATTTCTAATTTTACTTTACTGGAAAATATATACATTCGGACATCAAAAACCAATGCAATAGTTCTTTACGATTATTTTACACTCGCAGTTCTATTGCATTGTTTGATTAATCAGTTAGTTACCTAGCTATTTTTACCACCAGCCAACATTTTCCATGTCTTTCCATGGTGATGCAGGTGCCTTTGGCGTTCCTTTTTGAAGCAACTCAATAGAAATGTCATCAGGTGATCTAAAGAATGCCATCCAGCCATCTCTTGGTGGAACATTAATCTCAATACCGGCATCAACAGCACGCTGACATACTTCATAGATATCATCTACTTCAAAAGCAAGGTGTCCAAAAGCGCGACCAATGCCATACTCTTCTTTTGAATCCCAGTTGTAAGTTAATTCAACTTCAACATCCTGCCCTTCACATGCTAAATAGACAAGTGTGCACTCCCACTGTGGATACTCTTTACGACGCGTTTCTTTTAAACCTAATACTTCTGTAAAAAACTTGATTGATGCATCAAGATCAGTCACGCGAATCATTGTGTGTAAAAATTTCATCTTATATTTCTCCTAAAAAACAACGGGTATGACAATTAATTTCATACCCGTTATTTAAACATACATTTATGACATATGTGTACGGGATTACTCCTATTCACATATCTCTAATAGAAGTTACTCTGCTTTTGGTGCATCAGCTGCTGGTGTCGCAGCATCTTCAATTTTTGTCGCAGGGATTGTTTCTGAACCTTCTGCTTTTACCGCTTCTGAGATTTGCGTCTCTTTTGCTTCAAGCTCTTGCTCTTCGACCATCTTCATGTCAGCTTTTTCAACATCTGATGCTTCAGTCTGACCTTCTTCTGCTTTTACTGACTCTTCTTCTGCAACAATATCTTCAGCTGGATCATTCGATGCTACTTCGATACCACTTTTAGCAAGAATAAAGTCGACCGTATTCATCACTTCTTCGTCAGTTAAACGTGGATCTCCACCTTTAGCTGGCATCAAGTTACGACCTTTGATTGAGCTTTCATGTAAACCGTCAAGTCCACGCTCTTGGAATCTTGCTGCCCATGCTGCATTATCGCCCGCCAATGGTGCATCGTTAAGACCCGTGTCATGGCAACTTGCACAAAGCGCAACATAGATATCTTGCGGTGCTTTTGCTTTAACAACATCTGAAACAAGATTACCAGTATTAACACGTCCTGCTGGCGTTAAACGCTCTGCGACAAGTTCACTAGTATTAAATGGTTTACCACCAATATCAGTATTATTACTAAAGAATCTAATGACTGATGTTACTAATACCACTAAGACAACTAACAACGAAAGCGCCGCTAAAATGGTTAGCAACGAAAATGTAAATTTATCTGATTGCTGCTTTTGCACGATCTGCTCCTAATACAAGCCAACTTTTTATAATTTGAATGATCCAATAACCGTCAATGATAAATCAACTCGTTATCTTTTACTAGTGTACTAAATCAAAGAAACACGCTTTTTATTTTGCAACGATAACCTGTGCTGCTCTTATTAAACGATCATTTAATAAATAACCATGTTGAGCGACTGTAATAATTTGATTCGTTTCAAAGCCATCATGCGGAATCATTGAGATCGCTTGATGAAATTCTGGGTTTAACTTCTCACCTTCAGGGTTGATCTGTTTAACACCATACTTCTCACAAACGCCTAAGAGCATTTTATACATTAACTGCGAACCTTCTCTAAAGCGTTTAAGCTCTTCAGAAGAAGTATCTTCAACAGCTTTCATCTCAAGCTCCATTGCATCGATGATCGGAAGTAAGTCTTTCACAAATTTATCTAATGCATATTTATGAGCGTTTGCAACATCAATCTCAGCACGTCTTTTAATATTCTGAGCTTCTGCTACTGATCGAATATATTGATCATACAACATCTCTTTTTCTGCTTTTAATGCTTCAATTTCAGCATCAAGAGATTCATGTTCTTCGTTTGATTCT
>CAZPIQ010000019.1:19576-22572 GCA_964586665.1 uncultured Ignatzschineria sp.
TGCTTTTAATGCTTCAATTTCAGCATCAAGAGATTCATGTTCTTCGTTTGATTCTTCCATTGTCTCTACAACTTCTTCGGTATTTAATTCGCTGTTTAAATGCTCTTTTGTTTCGTTTGTCATTTTTATCTCCCGTGTCCTATTGGATAACGTGCATCATTATACAATGAAAACGCTACTCTTTTTTGATCCTTACCAAGAAAAACAATAAATCTTAGTTTAATTCTTCTAAATCATCATCAAGAAGAAGATCATCGAAGCTATCTAAATCAAACTCTTTAGCAAGTTTCTTCTGAAGCGCACGCTCTTCACGGATTGCTTCTATACTTCTCCATGCTTGTGATTTAGAGCCTTTAACATCACTTACATCTGGCACATCTTCTTCAATGATATCTTCATCATCTAATAAGTCATCATCATATTCGTTCGACATCGCAAACTCCTTTTCTAATTAAATTTGTTTTCTTTGCATGCTTATATAACATTCAAAAATAAATGCAAGCTTATGTTTTCAAATTCTATTAAATTCTTATCGATAGCGAATAAAGTCTGCGCAAACTTCCTTAGACATATCTTTAAGTCTTATGAATTTCTCACCGTATTCCTCGGTAATTTAAGTTTTCACTAATATGGCGATTCTTTTAATAAAGACAAGTTATTGATTAAAAAATACACAACAAAAAACTAATCGATTTTATGATCTCAGATACTTTCTTATTACCGCCATATATAACGCAGTGATTGATCTTTGTTTTAAACAAACCTTAGTAACTTATTTTGCTAGAAAATTAGATTTTTTCCGCCCTATGCATTATCTTTAGCCTGTTGCTACAATAATGCCCATCATTAAAAAGGAGTTATTTAATCATGATTTCTGGATTTATTCTCAGTGAAAATCGCCTGCGTCAAATTTCTGTACACAGTGAAGCTGATTTTCAAGATCAAATGATCTGGATTGACCTTGTTGATCCTACTGAAGAAGAACGACTCCTCGTTGAAAACCACTTCAAACTCGATCTCCCTGAAAAAGCCGAAATCAATGACATTGAAGCTTCTGCTCGTTTTTACGAGGATGAAGATGGCTTACATATTCACAGCTTCTTCTTAAACGATTTTGATGATAGTGCTAGAAACGTCACGGTTGCTTTTTCGATCTATAATAATCGTCTCTTTACGATTCATCATGATGATCTAAGTGCGTTCAGACTCTATCGCCTACGTGCACGTCAGGTTCAGTTAGAGCTCACCGATGGTAAAGTAGATGTGATGAATATTGTGATAGGCCTTCATGAAACTGCGGTAGAACACGTTGCGGATGTCCTTGAAAGAATCTATGCCGAATTAGAAAATACGAGCCCCTATGTACTTGCAATTGAAGAAAAAGAATCTTCAGCAGATAAGAAAAATGCCAAAAAACACGCTCGACTAGAATCACAAGATGATGAGTCAGATAAAAAACCGACAATGGAACAGGTCCTACAAAATATCGCGCTACAAGAAGATATGAATGGCAAGGCACGTTTATCACTCATGGATACCCGTAGATCCTTCTCATTCTTAATGAGAACCCAACTTCTCTCAGAAGAGCAAAAAAATGATGTTCGAGAAATTCTCCAAGACTTAGAATCCCTCACAGGTCATACAACCTTCCTATTCGATAAAGTAAACTTCTTACTCGATGCTGCAACAGGACAAATCTCTCTTGAACAGAGTCGCATTATTAAAATCTTCTCAATTGCATCAGTGGTATTTTTACCGCCGACACTTATCGCTAGTATCTATGGGATGAACTTCCCGATGCCGGAACTCAATTATGCCATTAGCTATCCTCTCTCTATTGGTGCCATGATTATGTCAGGAATAGCACCCTACTTACTCTTTAAACGTAAAGGCTGGTTATAACACCTCACAATCCTAAGTAAATAAGGTTATAAAACAAATAAGAAAGCCACTTCAGTCAGTGAAGTGGCTTTCTTGTATCAAATTCATATCTCAATAATACCGATTGTCATGTCATATACAAATACTATTGCGATATAACTCGCCCTTGTTCGACAACCATATCAAGAACATGTCTTACAGTTCCATCTTCATTTTTATACTCTTTTAAACGAAGGCGATATTCATAATTTTCAATCGGCGTAAACCCTTCAATAGTGCCAGAGTAAGCTTCCCACTCTGCATTCTTATCTTGTCTTATTTGTAAACAACGCTTATCGCTCCCATCTTCACACAACGTTGTTTCTGGCGACACATAATAAAAAACTTGCTCGTAAGGTTTTGCTTCAATATCAAGATAACTTCCCTTATCAAGCTCAACAGGTAAGTAAACAGATTCTGCTTCATTCTCTATTGTTCCAACTAAATAGAGTGCATCACCCTGTCTCACCACTTTGGGAGTATTTAAGATAAACGTTGCGATACGATCATCAATTTTTTGCAATTGATCAGGGCAAGCAATCATCGTTGAAGCAAGCCCACCACCATGTCGACCTTGTTTTACGCGAAATGCACCACTATCCGTCACATAAACTCGACCTGAAACCGTATTACAGCCACCTGTTACAGCAAAATGATGTTCATCTTGATTTAAAACAACCTTCACATCTCTCTCTCCCGATAAAGGGGTAATAGATAAAGGAGTTGCCATTGCGATACTTGTTGCGAGTATTGAACCAATCGCTGTCATTAACAGTGTGCGAATTCTCATATAGACCTCTTATTTCTGTTTTTTTGTTTTTGAATTTCTTTTTTCGAGCTTCAATATCCCGAGTGTAACATGCTTTGATTTTTTCCTAAAGCAAGGACTTACGACATCTCCCCCCGCTAAAACACTCTTTCTTTGTTCTTTTATTACTCAAATGCAAAAATAAAGATGACAAGCGTAAATTTTTTCGTATAATGGCAATCCTTGTAGAGAGACAAACGTTTCAAAGCAAGGAAGTCTAACACGGAGTGGTAGTTCAGCTGGTTAGAATACCTGCCTGTCACGCAGG
>CAZPIQ010000020.1:0-15290 GCA_964586665.1 uncultured Ignatzschineria sp.
ATCAAGCTTTTGCATCGCTGCATAAGTTTTATCATGATCAGGCATCGCTTCTGCAAAGTTACCGCCCATGCCAATAAATGCCTTAGAAGTGCCGGCATACATCGCTTCTACAGCTGCAACGACCGCATGTCCCCACTTTGTGGGTGGTGTAAAACCATAACGTGCTTCTAACTTATCTAGCATCGCTTGACTCGGTTTTTCCGTAATCCCTACCGTTCTATCACCTTGTACATTCGAGTGACCACGAAGCGGTAAAATGCCGGCGCCTTCACGCCCAATATTGCCTTTTAAGAGAAGCAGATTGACTAATTGCTGAATATTTTGCGTGCCATGCTCATGCTGGGTAATTCCCATGCCATAACAGATAATCGTGCGCTCTGCTTTGATATAGAGTTCAGCAAGTTCTTCAATTTGTGCTTTTTCTAAACCAGATACATGAACTAAATTATCCCAATCAGTATTAAGTACATCCGCCCGAACTTCTTCAAAACCAGCCGTCTCATTTTGAATAAAATCAAGGTCTAAAATCGGAGCTTCGCCTTTACTAACCGCATCATCATGACGCTCGATCACGATACGCATTAAACCTTTTAAGAGCGCAACATCGCCACCAACTCGCACATTATAGTAATACGATGCGAGTTTTGTACCATGATCTGTAAGCATCTCTACAGGGCTTTGTGGATAGATAAACTTCTCAAGTCCGCGCTCTTTAAGGGGATTTACCGCAACTAAAGTAGCGCCACGTTTAGAGAGCTCACGATAAACACTAAGCATTCTGGGATGGTTCGTACCTGGGTTATGACCAATATCAATCACTAAATCAACCGTATCAAAATCTTCAAAGACCACTGTTGATTTTCCAACACCAATTGAATCCCCCAACCCAACACTTGTCGGTTCATGACACATATTCGAGCAATCTGGGTAGTTATTGGTACCATATTCACGACCAAAAAGTTGATAGAGGAAAGCGGCCTCATTAGAGGTTCGACCTGAGGTATAGAGCTCTAATGTCGTTGGATCATCATAACTTTGGAGAATCTTGCCAATTTCATCAAAGGCTATTTGCCACTCGATTTTTTCATAGGTATCTTTTGCTGCATTATATTTTAAAGGTTCTGTGATACGCCCTAAATTTTCAAGATCATGCGCACTCATTGCCGAGAGCTCTGTCACGGTTGTTTTCGCAAGTAGCTCCGGCGTGACTTTTTTACGAGTCGCTTCCCAAGCAACAGCTTTTGCACCATTTTCACAAACATCGAAAATCGGAGTTCTAGCAGGATCAGGCCACGCACATCCTGGGCAATCAAACCCATCATGCTTATTCATTTTAAAGAGCGCTTCAGCTGCCGCACCTTCGTGCTCCTGCTTTTCAAGCGCTTCTACAACGGCTTTTAATGCTCCCCAACCTGCTGCGGCACCTTTATAATCTTCGATCTTCTTTTTCATGCGATTCCTTCTGACTTCCGAGTTAAACATAATCGCTCTAAATCATAAAATATGAGAAAAAGCCATTACCTAAAATAACTACTTTATATATTTAATATATCAATAAGAAGATAATAATTCATAAGTTTTTATTATATTTTAAAATAATTTACACTGCGAATGAGTTAAAGATCTCTGTAAATATCGAGAAAAACTCATATAAAATTCATAGCGTTAAAAAATAACCGAAATATTAAAGTCCTGAAATGCTATTCATAAAATACTATTCATAAAATACTATTCATAAAAAGATGAAAAAGGAGAAGGATAGGATAGAAGGATAACGTTCTTGTACCTAAAGGTTCATCATCAATATTCGCAGCACCTCGTCATTAAGTCCGTGAAGCCAAAATGATCGCGAAAATCATAATCAAGCCACCCAATACCATTCCAAGGGTTGGAACTGCTGCAAATAATATCCATGCACCTAAAATCGCATAAACGGGCTCAAGGGCAATAATCATGCCGGCAATCCGCGCATTTAAATGCTCAAGACTTCTGACAAAAAGATAATGAGAAAGACCGGTACAGAAGATTCCCAGAAGCGCTAAATAGAACCAATTAAGTGTAGAAACTACCCAAATCCCTGTGATTGCAAAAGGAATCAACAGTAACATCACTACCATATTTTGCCAAAAAGCGACTTGCATCGCTTCCACACCTTTAATACCTCGCTTATTCGTCACCGCAAGAAGTGCAAAAGAGAACCCTGATAAAATCCCCCATAAAAGCCCGATCGTACCATGATCTTCAAAGTTAAATTCAGGCGTTACAAGTACGAGCCCAATTGTCACCATCAGTAGTAAAATCCATTCTCGCTGCGTAATTTTCTCTTTAAAAATTATCCAATCAACTAACGTAATAAATGCCGGAAAACTTGCAAAACCAAGAGTGGCAACGGCAACACCTCCTACTTTTACGGCCACAAAAAAAGTAACCCAATGAAGCGCGAGAAGTGCCCCTGCTAGCAGTAACATAAAACCTGTGAAACGAGTAATGCCGGCAATAAAGGATTTTTTTTGGATAAGAATAATCAGCATTAATCCGGCAACCGCAAAGAGTGCCCGACCAAAAGTGATCATTTCCGCGCTTGTCGTAATCAGCGCACCAAAGATTCCTGTGAGCCCAAAAAGAACCGCAGCAATATGTGCCATCACTAATGCTTTTCGATGCGACAACATCTGCACCTCCCATCAACTTAATCTTCTTAATCTTTCAATATCACGCGATGTTTCATCCGACCTATTTTATGCCGGCACTTGTACCCCTAATAGTAAGAGCACTATCGGCAATGTCACTAAACTTAATATCGTACTAATAAAGGTTGCACTCGATACAAGCTCAGGCTTTGTATCAAAATGTACCGCTAAAAGTGTAGTGTTCGCGGCTGCCGGCATTGCCGCTAGAATAATCAGAATCTGTTTTGAAACAAGATCAATCGGAAGCCACTGAACAAGCACAAAAGCGATTAAAGGCGAGATCAACATCTTCACTGTAAGATTGATCGACAGCTTGCCATACTCAATTTTCATTAAGCGAATATTCGCGAGCTGCATCCCGAGAATTACCATTATCACAACAATCGATGCATCGCCCACCATTGAGATGGAATTATAGAGCGACTCACTTAAGGGAATATGAAGTAGCTGAAAAATCACGCCAAGTAGTGCGCCATGCACAGTCGACATTCTAATCACACGATTTAGTGCATACTTTACAGAGCTTCCGACAATGATTTTTGAAGAGCCCTTTGCCGCATAATAGGTACCCACCGTATTCATCACGACCTGTTGTAAGACAAGCATAATAATCGCAAGATCAAATTCAACAGCGCCAAAGAATGCGAGAACAACAGGCGTACCGTAATTACCATTATTCATAAAGCATGATCCTAGAATCATGCCACATCTTGTTTTCTCATCATATTTGCGAATAAAGGCGATAATGGAAATCAGAAGAACGAGCGCAAAACAGAGAAGATACACATAACCAAAATAATAGAGATAATCGATCGAAATCGAGTGGCTATAAAACGTCTTAAATGCCAAAAATGGCGATAATACATAGATCGACATTTTAGAGAGATTCGGAATATCAAAATGCAAAATTTTCTGAGCGATAAAACCCACAATAAAAATTGAAAAGATGGGAAGCAAAATCCAAAAGAAAGTTAGCACGTCGATATCTCACAATAAACAGATCATTAAAATAGGCCAAGACGTAGCGCCGAGCCTTCTCTCTTAGATTAATAGAGATCTGAAGAAGTGCAAGCTTTAACAGATTATTTTATAAAACTGTGGTTTCAGCTCATAAAACAACTTAAGCTAACCAACGCTCTATCACCTTTAAAAAGCCTAAGACAAAAAGATAACGAATCGTCTTTCCGGTTAAGATCGCAATAAATGAGTGAAATACATTTAGCCTTAACCAGCCTGCCGCAATCGGTAAAAGATCCCCGACCACAGGAACGCCGGCAAAGAGTAGTGATAAAACACCAAAGCGCTGAATAAAGGCATCCACTTTGGGCGAGGGCTTCTTGCGATTAGGAATCACGCGCCCTACCCACAGCATTGCCATACTGCCCATCGTATTAAAAACCGTCGCCACAACAAAGGCAAGAATCGTTAATTCAGGATGAAGATGAATATACGCACCGAGCGCCACTTCCGAACTGCCCGGCAATATCGTCGCAGATGAAAAAGCGGAGAGCGCTAGTAGTAATAACCCACCGATCACGGAACCCATCCTCTCTCCTTTTAGTTTAATTTAAATTAATTCGTATAATTCGTATAATTCATTTAGGTCATTGATTTTAGAAAATCTCATACAACATCAGAATATTAGCAATGATCCACTGCCGGCAATAGTGTGAGTACTGACTCAAGAATCTTCTCTGCTACAACCTTCTTATCAGCCCTAGCAACCGGGATGACTTCGCCATTTCGTTTAAAAAGTAACATCTCATTATCAGACTCGCCAAATACTTTGCCGCCGGCAACATCATTCAGACAGATCATATCTACATTTTTACGCTGTAATTTAGATTTTGCATTTGCTTCAATATCATGGGTTTCTGCGGCAAAGCCAATACAAATCGCGGGTCTTCCCTCACCTTTTGCAATGGTTGCGAGGATATCTGGGTTTTTCTTAAAGGTCAGCGTTAATTCATCTGAATCATCGGTCTTTTTCAGTTTTTCATCAGAACGATTCACGACTGAATAATCAGCAACAGCCGCTGCTGCGATAAAGATATCCGCATCGCGAGTGGCATTAAAGGTCGCTTCCATCATCTCTTTGGCACTTTTTACTTTAACAAGTGAAAGATTTTCCGGCGCTTCTAATGCCACAGGCCCTGAAATAAGCGTCACAAACGCCCCCATATCACGTGCAATTTCAGCTAATGCATAGCCCATCTTACCGCTTGAATAATTACTGATATAACGAACGGGATCAATCTCCTCAACTGTGGGTCCTGCTGTAATCACAACTTTTTTCCCTTGAAGAGGTTTTCCACTTGAAGTAGATATATTTGCAAAAAAATGTGTAACCGCTTCCCGAATCTCAAGCGGCTCCGGCATTCTACCAAGCCCAATTTCACCACAAGCCTGCGCCCCACTTCCCGGCGTTAAGATCGTCAATCCTCGTTTTTGTAATACTGAAAGATTATCTTGTACTGCCTGATTCGCCCACATCAATCGATTCATTCCCGGCGCAAGCATAATCGGCTTTTCAGTTGCAAGACAGATCGCTGAAAGAAGGTCACTCGCAAAACCACCGGCAAGTTTCGCAATCGTATTCGCGCTCGTTGGTGCAATTAGAATTAAATCAGCCCATCTTGCAAGCTCGATATGCCCCATTCCTGCTTCATGAGCGGGGTCTAAAAGATCATAAACAACAGGATATCCAGAAACAGCTTGCAAGGTCAAAGGCGTCACAAAACTCATACCACCATGACTCATGACAACACGCACATCATGCCCGACTTCTTTGAGTCGTCTCACTAAATCAGGCGATTTATATGCTGCAATACTGCCTGTAATCCCTAATAAAATATTCATATGATCCTTTAAATCCTCTTTTAATACCCGCTATTGTGAGTCGTATTTTTGATCACTACAAGAAAAAACCTCTCTATGTATGATCTTATTATTGAATATGATCACCCTAGAAAGGTTCTTATTATAGCGTTATCACAACTCATTAAGGAACTACTTCCACCTTGTTATTGAATCATGCACTTAAACAGATGATGTGCCCGAATAATGTATCAAGCTTACATCGGTACAATATCGAACTGCTCTACAGGATAGAGCGATTCGGCTTGAAGGCGAATATTAGCATCGATTTCGATTTGAAGATCTGCAACACTATGTGCTTCTTCATCAAGTAGACGCTCGATTACTTCTGGCGCTGCTAATACCAAGAACTCTTTGAGCGTTGGGAAGCGTTTACCATCTTTAATCAGTTCTCTTAAAATCTCAAAGCAAACGGTTGCACTTGTCTTCACATAACCATTTCCTTGGCATTTCGGACAAGGCTCACACATAAGCTGTACAAGACTCTCCCGCGTTCTTTTACGCGTCATCTGCACAAGCCCAAGCGATGTAACCTCACTAATTGAAGTTCTTGCGTAATCATGAGAGAGATGTTCCGTCAACTCTTCTAACACTCCTTGGCGATGCTCTTCACTTTGCATATCGATAAAGTCGATAATGATAATACCGCCGAGATTGCGCAAACGAACCTGACGTGCGAGCGATTGCGCCGCTTCCAAATTCGTTTTATAGATCGTCTCTTCGAGATTTCTAAAACCCACAAAGCCACCTGTATTGATGTCAATCGTCGTCATGGCTTCGGTCTGCTCAATCATGAGATACCCGCCTGACTTCAAATCAACACGTTTTTCAAGTGCAAGATTAATCTCTCTTTCAGTATTAAAGAGATCCATAATCGCACGCGGTCCGACGTAATACTCAATGCGCTCTGTCATTTCCGGCAAAAAGCGGGTGGTAAAGTCCATCATACTCTTATAACCTTCCATTGAATCGATACGAACGCGCTGAATATCCTTAGAGATATAATCACGAAGAATACGCTGCTCTAGTGGGAAGTTACCATAGATCACATCGCCGACTTTTGCTGTGCAAATCTTCTCTTTAACATCTTTCCATAGACGATTCAGGAATTGCATATCAGCACGAAGCACCCAAGGATCAACGCCCTCTGCCGCTGTTCTTGCAATATAAGCGCCAGGAATCTCCGGTTGATAGCCTTGAAGTGTGGTTTTTAAACGCTCGCGCTCTTCTTCATCCTCGATACGAATCGAAACGCCGATCACATCGGAATCCGCTAAGTACACAAGATAACAAGAAGGTATGGAGATTTGCGTCGTAATACGCGCACCTTTAGTACCTAAAGGATCACGGATGACTTGGACAACGAGTTCCTGTCCTTGATGCAACAACTTGGTAATATCAATGGCTTCTGGGTTTCTTTTGGTGGGAACCCGCTCGCCATCTTCGCAAGCCTCATCGCATTCATCAGGGCTATATTCGTTACAACTTGTCTGAATATCACTCACATGCAAAAAGGCTGCTCGATCGAGCCCAATATCTACAAATGCCGCTTCAAGTCCAGGCAATACACGAATAACGACCCCTTTATAAATATTGCCGACAAGTCCGCGCTTTTCATCTCGCTCAATTAATACCTCTTGGACGATCGCATTGCTGATCACAGCCGCACGCGTCTCATTCGGTGTAATATTAATTAAGATTTCGTTATTGTTCATTTTTATTTTGCTCGCTTTTCTAACATCTCTACCGCAGGAAGTACTTCACCTTCTAATAATTCAAGGAAAGCACCACCGCCTGTTGAGATATAAGAGATATCATCTGTTAAACCAAATTCTTCAACCGCTGCAACCGTATCACCGCCACCTGCGATCGAGAATGCATCACTTTTTGCAATAGCATCGCCTAAACGCTTTGTGCCTTCTGCAAAGTTTGCAAATTCAAATACGCCCACAGGACCATTCCATACGATCGTTTTTGCTTTTGCAAGAATCTCATCATAAAGTGCACTTGTTTGAGGGCCGATATCCATAATCATGTCATCTGCTGCAATCTCATCAATTGACTTCACTGTAGCAACCGCATCTGCTGAGAATTCTGTTCCTACAACCACATCGATAGGAAGAGGAATCTCTTTTCCTTCAGCTTCAGCGCGCGCTAATAATTTTTTTGCTTCTGCCACAAGATCTTTTTCGACTAAGCTTTTACCCACTTTATAGCCTTTCGCTAAAAGAAGCGTATTCGTGATACCGCCGCCTGTAATGAGTTGATCCACTTTATCTAAAAGAGCATTCAATACCGTTAGCTTCGTTGATACTTTCGCGCCACCCACGATTGCAACCATTGGGCTTGCTGGGTTTTGAATCACTTTTGTGAGTGCATTAAGCTCTTTTTCAAGTAAAAGGCCGGCTGCCACTTCTTTTGCCACCATTCCAACACCATAGGTCGATGCTGCTTTTCTATGCGCAGTTGCAAAGGCATCCATCACATAAACATCACAAAGGTTTGCCATCTTTTGTGAAAGGGCTTCATCATTCGCTTTTTCACCTTTAAGGAAACGGACGTTTTCAAGAAGCTTCACTTCACCGGGCTTAATTTCTACACCATTAATCCAGTTTTTAACAAGTGTTACAGGTTGACCTAGACGGTTCGATAACCAAACAGCAGCCGGCGCAAGCGAGAACTCTTCATTCTCTTCACCTTCAGTTGGGCGACCTAAATGTGACATTAACATCACAGAACCGCCTTTCTCTAAGATCTTCTCAATCGTCGGAATTGCCGCGACTAAACGTGCATCAGAAGTAATCTCGCCATTATGAATCGGTACGTTTAAATCTTCACGAACTAAAACGCGCTTACCTTCTAAATCAAGGTTCTCTAATGTATTGAATTTCATATTGCAATCCTTTGTATTCGCTATGCAAAATTAACTTTAAATTGAATCTTAAAAATAAATCTTAAAAATTGAATCTTAAATATTCTTTAAAAGAATGTTTGCTCTCTACATCCTTTTACTCATCATCTGTTGGAATAATCTTACTTAATCCTATTTACAAACCATTTATTTCAAACCATCTAAATAACGTTCAGCATCAAGAGCTGCCATACAGCCTGTACCCGCAGATGTAATTGCTTGACGATAGTGGGAATCCATCACATCTCCGGCAGCAAATACCCCTTCAACAGAAGTTGCTGTAGCATTACCATCGATGCCTGAGTTAACAACAATGTAGTTATCTCTCATCTTGAGCTGCCCCTCAAAAATCCCTGTATTCGGTGCATGACCAATTGCGATAAATACGCCCGGCACTTCGATTTCTTTCGTCGAGCCATCTTTCGTCGATTTTAAGATAGCCCCTGTGACGCCGGCATTATCGCCTTTCACTTCTTCAAGCGTTTGATCTAAATGGAGCTCAATTTTACCCGCATCAACATTACGGTAGAGACGATCGATCAAGATCTTCTCAGCTCTAAAGGTATCCCTACGATGCACAAGATGCACTTTTGAAGCGATCTGACTTAAATAAAGCGCTTCTTCCACCGCGGTATTACCGCCGCCAACAACAATGACCTCTTTCTCACGGTAGAAGAATCCATCACAAGTTGCACACGCTGAAACCCCGCGCCCCAAGAAAGCCTCTTCTGACGGAAGACCTAAATATTTCGCTGATGCACCTGTTGCCACAATTAAAGCATCACACGTGTAAGTGCCATTATCGCCTTCAAGCGTAAAAGGTCTCTCGGTTAAATTCACACTATTGATATGATCGAAGATAATCTCTGTCCCAAAGCGTTCACAATGCTCGCGCATCTGATCCATAAGCACAGGCCCCATTAAACCCTCAGGACCACCAGGCCAGTTATCAATATCCGTTGTCGTTGTGAGCTGACCGCCCATCTGCATACCTGTAATCACAACAGGTTTTAAGTTTGCCCTGGCTGCATAAAGTGCTGAGGTATAACCCGCCGGACCTGATCCGAGAACAATCAATGGGTGATGTTGAGTACTCATAATGATTAATCCTTTCCGTATTTTGTCTAATTTGTGGGTGTTATCGATTGTGAGATACTGACTGCTAATACTGATCTTTCATCCAATCATTCAAAACGATTTAAAATCGATTTAGATTTTTCATAAAAACAGCTTCAATTCAATGATCACAAGTCGTTATATTCACAATAATTTCATCATAATTCTTAACCGATCATTATACATCAATTTCACAAGCGCTCCTTAGTGTGTCTTAAGATTCACACAATAAAATGACGATCATTTGCAAAGTATTGGAAGATTCCTCTTTTCAATCCGCCTCCTTTTAACATCATCTTTTTAGATTATTACTAGGATGGTCAATTTCCCAATAAAAAAGAGAACGCCGACATCGACATTCTCTCTATCTTTTAGTAGTCATCTCAAATGAATCTTACTCTTACATTAACCGCGTTATTCTATTGCAATTTTAACGCTGTGCTTTAATCTTTAACCAATCACGCATCAGTTTTTTCTGTTCTCTTTGAGTATAAGGTTGCTTAACGTTTAATAACGATAAACTCTCTTTGGATGGGTAAAGTGTTGGATCATTTAAAAGATCCTGATTCACAAACTCAAAAGCGGCTTCATTAGAGGTCGCATATTCCACATAATCTGCCGCCCTTGCATTGACTTCTGCATCTAGTAAGAAATCAATGAACGCATAGGCTTCATCAACATTCTTCGCATCTTTTAAAATCGCAAGTTGGTCAAACCACAATAGCCCACCTTCTTTTGGAATGAAGTACTCAATTTCAACGCCGGCATTTGCTTCTTCGGCTCTTGCTTTTGCAAGATAAAGATCCCCTGACCAGCCTAGCGTTAAGCAAGCATCACCATTTGCCATCGCATTAATATATTCAGATGAGTGGAACTTCGTAATATAAGGCCTAATATTTTTAAGCACCTCATTGGCTTTTGCGAGATCCTCATCAGAAGTACTCTCTGCCGATAGCCCTAAATAACGCATTACCATTGGATAAAACTCACTCGGTGAATCCACAACGTAAATTCCACAGCTCGCAAGCTTTGAAGCATATTCAGGATTAAAAAGGAGCTCCATCGAATCAAGGGGCGCATCCGGCACAAGTTCTTTCACTTTATTGACGTTATACGCAATACCCGTTGTACCCCACATATAAGGCACCGAATATTCTACTGCCCCCGGAAGCTCTGCTAAACGCTCTTCCACAAATGGCCAGACATTGTCGATATTCGTGAGTTTGCTTTTATCAATCTCCTTCACTGCTCCCGCTTGTACCATATAAATAAGCGTGTAATCGGAAGGTACGACAATATCGTATCCAGAATTACCAGTCAGCGTTTTCGCTAATAATACCTCATTACTATCAAAAGTATCATAAACGACTTTAATGCCGGTCTTCTCTGTAAATTCTGTAATTAATTCAGGATCAATATAGTCTGTCCAGTTATAAACGCGTACTTCCTGTGCGTTTACTGTATGACTACCAAGTAATAACCCCATAGATACAAGAGTTGCTAACTTTAGTTTTTTCATCACTTTATTTATCTCCTATAAAGTGGGTAGACATAAAATAAGCGGTTGATCCCTACCAACCGCTCTTAACTTATACCATACCTCACTAGAAAGGCTATCTATAAAGCAATTCGGGGAGAATTCATTACTGAATTTCTCCCCGAAATATTCTATTAATAGATGCTAATCGATTGATTAGTCTACTTTATAAGCATCATGGCATGATTTACATGTACCACCTAATTTACCCATCTGCGCAGCCATTGTCTGTTTTTCGCCTGCTGCTGTTACCATTGCACCACTTTGCTCGATAAATGCTGCAAGCTTAGTATCAAAATCTGCACGCTCTTCAGCAATCTTAGGGCTTGCGTTAGTACCTTCATAAGTACCGTCAACAAATGTTGCGCCTACTGCTTTAGCCATTTCATTAATACGCGTCGCAGCTGCTACTGCTTCTTCAGGATTATACTCAATTTCGCCTTTAAGCATTCCGCCAAGAATACCCATATTCCAACCTGCAACAGTGAATGCTGCTTTACGATATTTCACAACAGCATCTGTATCAACTGCTGCCATTGAGATACCCATTGTTGATACAGCAAGGATTGCTGCTAATGCTAACTTCTTCATTGACTTCTCCTTTTAAGAATTTTAATGTCGACCGAACTCTTACTAGAGAGTACCGTCACTGCTCACTTTAAATGAAAATTAGAATAAAATCATTTAATTTATTATTAGTAATCAACATTGTAATGATTAAAAAGTAAAGATTCCACAAGACGTCCTGCTTACTTTTTAATCTATTAATGCTGACTAAAAATCTACACTTAATATTATACAATAAAGCCAACTGTTTTTATAGGATAATACTATTTGCGTCATAACGTTATTTCTGTTTTCTAAGTGCTAGATATAAGAAAAGTAAAGATGCAGCCCCCATCCCAAACAGCGCAATAATGGGCGCTGTTTCAATCTTCAAAAGAAGCGCTAATAAGAGTACAGAACCAATACCCCCATATATTTTGCGATGCGTCTCTTCACGGCTTATTTTTGCAAGCTTTTCCCACTCTTTATCCGCTAAATTGACTTTGAGCTTCCCTTTGACAGCTTGGTTAAGCGTCAGGTTTGCATTTTGCATAACATCAGGCAACTGCTCAATCCAGATCGGAATATCACGCTTATAACGAGTTAAGATCGCTTTAGGTCCACGCTTTTTCTTTACAAATTCCACCAAATAAGGCTTCGCAGTTTCCCAAAGATCAAGATCAGGATAGAGTTCACGCCCTAATCCTTCAATCGCAAAGAGCGTTTTTTGAAGTAGCATTAACTGAGGTTGCATCTCCATCTTAAAGCGACGCGCCGTTTGGAAGAGCGATAAAAGGAATGCACCAAATGAGATATCTTTTAAAGGCTTATTAAAAATCGGTTCACAAAGTGAGCGAATCACAGCTTCAAAATCACCGACTGAAGTATCAGGCGGTACCCACCCCGATTCCACATGAAGTTCTGCGACTTTCATATAATCACGATTAAAGAATGCTAAGAAGTTACTCGCAAGATAATGCTGATCTTCTTCATTCAATGTACCGATAATGCCAAAATCAAGCGCAATATAAGTCGGATCTGCCGGATTACTCACATCCACAAAGATATTGCCAGGATGCATATCCGCATGGAAGAAGCTATGCTCAAACACCTGTGTAAAGAAGATATCAACGCTTCTCTTAGCGAGTAGCGGAATATTCACACCTAACGCTTTCAAGGTTTCAATATCGCCAACCGGTACACCTGAGATCCGCTCCATCACAAGGACATTTTTGCGAACATACTCAAGATAGATCTCCGGCACATAGAGGCTTTTGGAACCTTTAAAGTTTTCACGAAGCTGCGAGCCATTAGCCGCTTCAATCGTTAAATCTAACTCATTCAAAATTGTTTTGGCGTGCTCTTCAACAATCTCGACAGGACGAAGACGTTTCCCATCAGGATAGTAGCGTTCAACCATCTGTGCTAAAACTTGCATCAAACCGATATCGCGTTTAATCACCTTTTGAATATTCGGGCGAACAACTTTAACAACCACCTCTTGCCCATTATGAAGCACCGCGCCATGCACTTGTGCGATTGAAGCGGCGGCTATCGGCACTTCATCAAATTCTTTAAAGACTTCTAACAATGGTTTACCGAAAGAGGTTTCGATAATTTCAATAGCAACAGTTGCCGGAAATGCCGGCACTTGATCCTGAAGCTTAATAAGTTCTAGAACAATATCTCGATCTAATAGATCATATCGTGTTGAGAGCGCTTGTCCTAACTTAATAAAAGTCGGACCGAGCGCCTCAAGTGCTAGACGAATTCTCACAGGGAGTGGCGTTGTTTTATAACCATTAAAGAGATATAAAAACGGTTTTAAAAAACGAAGATGTCTAAGGCCCGGCACCATAAACGCAAGATCATAAAGACCAAAGCGCAGTAATACCCACCAAATTTTTAGCATTCTCAAGCTACGAGAAATCATCTAGCTATCCTTTACAAGCAGTGAAAAGCGATCTTATAAAAGATCGCTTGTAGAGATGAGATTAATAAACAAATCCACGGTGGATCGCAACGATACCACCCGTTAAGTTCTTATAATCTACTTCATCAAATCCAGCCTCGAGCATCATATCGCGAAGCTCTTCTTGAGGCGGATGCATACGGATTGATTCAGAAAGGTAGCGATAGCTATCGCCATCTTTCGCAATCAGCTCGCCCATTCTTGGAATCACTTGGAATGAGTAGAAATCATAGATTGTGCCAAGAAGCGGTACAACCGGTTTTGAAAACTCAAGTACCAGTAAACGACCACCGGGTTTTAAAACGCGGCGCATCTCTTTCAACGCTTTGAGTTTATCCGTCACATTACGAAGCCCAAAACCGATCGTCACAAGATCAAAAGTCGCATCTTCAAAAGGAATATGTTCGGCATTGATCTGTTTGAACTCAACGTTGCCTACAATCCCTTCGTTAATGAGGCGCTTTCTGCCCTCTTCTAACATTGACTCATTAATGTCAGAGAGAACCACTAAACCTTCTGAGCCAACTTTCTTGCTAAGACGCTTTGTTAAATCACCAGTACCGCCGGCAAGATCTAATACTTTCTGCCCCCGTCTAGCACCTGAAAGCGTCATCGCCGTATTTTTCCAAAGGCGATGAATTCCGAAGCTCATGACATCATTCATCACATCGTAGTTACTTGCGACAGAATGAAATACTTCTGCAACACGCGCCTCTTTATCATCACGGTCAACCGTTTGATAACCAAAATGGGTTTTTTCTTCAGACATATCTCTTTATCCTAAAATAATGTTCCTGAAATGATACCAAAATCCGCCCTCAAGTGCCCGATAAAAGCATCTCTTTATGCTGTCATTTTGCACAAAGGCGTTTCGTATCAATTTTCTATTCAGATGTTTCTTAAAAAATATTCATTTCAACAATGTATTGAGGTTATTTGCCAACTTCCATTGATGTTCGACCAAAAATAGCCATCACATCATCAAGCGCCGGCTTTTGTCCAAACCAAAATTCAAAAGCATAAACACCCTGCTCAATCAGCATGCCAAGTCCATCATAAACGTCGCCACCGCCGGCATTTTTAAAGTAAGTCATAAAAGAGGTCGGTTCATTACCATACACTAGATCATAACCTACTGTCTTTGCCGTAATAAGCCCTGCCGGAATTTCTGGGAATGTCGCTTGTAATGATGCGCTTGTAGCATTAATAATAAGATCAAACTCCCCAGATAATTCGCCCCAAGCAGTCGCTTGAATATTACCAAAAGCAGAGAATTCAAACGCCAATCCTTCCGCGCGAGATAATGTACGGTTCGTAATAACGACTTCCGCAGGATCACAATCAAGAAGTGGTTTTAAAATCCCGCGAACAGCACCACCGGCTCCCAAGATTAAGACGCGTTTGTTGCGAAGATCATAACCTTTAATCGCCGTGATATCTCGCAGTAATCCAATACCATCGGTATTATGTCCTGAGATCGTGCCATCTTCTTCGATGCGAATCGTATTAACCGCTTTCGCAAGTCTTGCTTCATCAGTGAGCGTATCGCAAAGCATCATGACATCCTCTTTAAAAGGAATCGTAATATTCGCGCCCTTAATGCCCTTTTGAACCCATTCATCAAGCGCTCCCTTAAAATCA
>CAZPIQ010000020.1:15390-17961 GCA_964586665.1 uncultured Ignatzschineria sp.
TATTTTTGATATTTTATTTTTGAAGTTTTATTTTTGATATTGTCTATTCTTGCATGCTTTGGCTTTCATAAAGTTGATTGACATGATCTTTTCTAATTCCCTTTAAAACGCCTGTATGGTTGGAGCGGATATTTTCATACTTTTAACGATCTTGCGCCAGCATTGATAATGCTAAAATCGATCGAATTACTCTCCTCTAAAGAAGAGTTTATCAAGATCTGTGAGTGCTAATGAGCGCCATGTAGGTCGTCCATGATTACATTGACCAGATCTTTCAGTACGCTCCATATCTCGAAGCAGCGCATTCATCTCCGGCAATGTTAAACGGCGATGATGACGAATCGCGCTGTGACATGCCATCGTCGAGAGAATATCATTCATATGCTCTGTGATCTTCTGACTTGATCCATACTTATCAAAATCATTTAGCACTTCTAAAATAAGCTTTTCAACATTCGCTCTCGCTAGACTCGCGGGTACTTCTCGAATCACAATACTATTGTGACTTAAGACTTCAATCACAAGCCCTAGCGCATGAAGTTCACTTTGAAATTCCTCAACAAGTGCGATTTCTCTTGAAGTTACATCCATCGACTTAGGAATTAAAAGCGCTTGGCGGATAATTCCCTCATCTGAAGCAACAGCATTCTTAAAACGCTCATAGATAATGCGCTCATGCGCTGCATGCATATCCACCATCACAAGCCCATGACGATTCTCTGCCAAAATATAGGCTTCATGAAGTTGTCCCAAAGCATAACCTAGCGGTGCTTCATCTGGATTAAAATCATCATCTTGCTCATGATTGACTTGACCATTTCCCTCTTCTGATGATGCACTTGAAGTATGGCCTAAGGCTTCCCCAATACTCGGCAATCCTTTTGAAACCTCACTGTCAAAAAGTGTATTGCGCTCACTGCCGGCACCAATTGCCTCATAAAGATTAACCGGCTTATAAGGTCTTGCGGGAATGTTATTACCGCCAAAGGCAAACCCGCCTTGCCTTGCCGTTGAAACCGCCTCAGCAGGTGCGTCATCTAGTGATGCAATCACCGGCATTTTTTCATGCCCCGCCATTACTTCAGGTTGAGAAATCACATGATTGAGGGTGCTAAAGAGAAAATCATGCACCATGCGTGACTCTCTAAAACGCACCTCATGCTTTTGAGGATGCGCATTAACATCGACAGCTGCGGCATCAAGCGTCAAATAGATCACAAATGCCGGATGCTTATCGCTATACATCACATCCCGATAGGCTTGGCGGATTGCATGGGCGACCAATCGATCTTGCACCATTCGACCATTAACATAAACATATTGCCACTGATTATTGTTTCTAAAGAAGGTGGGTTTTGCGACCCATCCCTCAAGCGTTAATGTCCGCGTCGTATCGTAATCATCAAGATGTATTTCTTTTGTATGCGTAAAGTGAAAACTCTCCGCTAAAAAATCTTGGCTAAAGACAGAGCCTATTCGCGCTTGCTTCTCATCCATCGTATCTGCAATGGGCGCTGTAAAAACTTCTCGTCCATTATGGATTAACGTAAAACCAATATCATAGCGAATCAGTGCAAGTCTCTTCACCAGCGTTTCAATATGACTAAATTCGGTTCGCTCTGTACGAAGGAACTTACGTCGTGCTGGAACATTAAAGAAGAGATCATTTACTTCAATACGCGTTCCTTCCATTAAGGATGCCGGCATAGGTTCATTGATCTCATCATGCCCTTTTCCTTGTACCTTAAAAGCATACTCAGCGCCACGCGCCTTAGAGGTCAACGTTAATCTTGAAACTGCGGCAATACTTGGAAGCGCTTCGCCTCTAAATCCTAAAGTCGCCACTTCCACTAGATCATCTGCCGAACGAATTTTACTTGTGGAATGACTTGAAAGTGCAAGATTGAGATCCTCTTTTTCAATTCCATGACCATTATCTTGAATGATGATGTGATCCATACCACCACTTTTTACATCAATCGAGATATGCGTAGCACCGGCATCAATACTATTTTCAACAAGCTCTTTCACGATAGACGCAGGACGCTCAACCACCTCGCCAGCTGCAATTTGGTTAATAACATGGGGTTCGAGTTTAGCAATGCGGTGACTCATAGATCATTCCTCTTTTTTAGCCCAAATACAAGAAACGCCTAGTATTTACCAGGCGTTCTTTATAATATCAAATTTATAGTATCTAGTTTTATAAACACTATTTTAATTGTGTTTATACACAGAGACTATTTATTTAAAATGGTTTTGTATCAAATGAATGTGTTAGCTACCTAATCTTGTTGCTAGACGAGCAATAAACTCCGCCTCTAGCTCAGGATCACTTGGTGCATCTACCCAACGATGGAACTGATCATCATTACCGGTTGCTTCATCTTTCATTGAATAATGCGTCACGAATACTAATACTCGATCACCATCACGCTCTAAACGAATTTTAAATTTATCGCGGGATGAGGCACCAAAGAGACTATTTGAAACTCTTTTAAGCAATCCACGGATAAAACCATCCGGCACATCCGCCTGATTCTCAGCCCACTTAGTTTCAATTAATCCAGC
>CAZPIQ010000020.1:18061-22196 GCA_964586665.1 uncultured Ignatzschineria sp.
TTTACTAAATTAGGCGGATATTCCAAAGGATTGGCTTGCGAAGACTTCAAATAACGCAAACTATCTCTCGATTGCACATTTTGAGTCGAGCAACCGCTAATGATTAAACCTGATAGCACCACTGCAAACGCTATTTTTTTTGTATACATGTACTAACCTTTACCGAATAAAATTCTTTTGTTATTACAGCGATTATAGCAATCACTCAATACCGATTGCGTGAATTATAACTGAAAAAATAGCCGATTGCCTTTTTTCATATCAATTTTTTAACAATACTACGGGCAATATATTATAAAAGTCCCGCATTTTTCATTGCTTCGCGCACTGTCAAGTGATATTGCTTATCCAGCGGTACTAAGGGTAAACGAATTCCGGCATGAATTTTTTTCATCTCTTGAAGCGCCCATTTTACTGGAATTGGATTCGCTTCTAAGAACAAGACATGGTGAAGTTCTTTTATTTTCTCATTGATTGCATAAGCTTTAGCCTCATCACCTGCCAGTGCTGCTGCAATCATCTCATGCATTTCAAGCGGTGCAATATTGGCTGTCACAGAAATAACCCCTTTTGCACCTGCTAATACGCATTTTGCGGCAATACCATCTTCGCCTGTCAAAACATCAATTTTATCGCCGACTCTACGAACAAGTTGCTCTACACGTTCAAAAGTACTAGCTTCTTTAATTGCGACAATATTTTTAAGGTTTGCAAGTTTTTCAACAGTATCGGGGAGAATATCGGAAGCGGTTCTTCCTGGAACGTTATAGAGAATTTGAGGAATATCAACGGTCTCAGCAATCAATTTAAAATGCTGATAAAGCCCCTCTTGAGGTGGTTTATTATAATAAGGTGCTACTAGTAAACATGCATCAGCACCATCTTCTGCTGCCCAGTGGGTAAGGCGAACAGCCTCCTCAGTAGAATTACCGCCTGTGCCGGCAATCACAGGAACACGTCCACGGACATATTGTACAACCTTCTTCACAACCTCACGATGCTCATCAAAATTCACAGTTGCTGATTCACCAGTAGTACCTACTGCCACAATCGCATCTGTCTTATTCTCAATATGAAACTCTATAAGTTTCTCAAATGAATCATAATCAATTCGTCCATCTGGGAACATCGGGGTTACAACAGCGACAATACTTCCACCAAACATACAATTCTCTCCTTAAGCTATTCTCTTAAATTCATGAAGCCTAATTATCTATCTTTCATTACTAAGCTCTAATAATTGACCTTCCAAAATCGAACCTATCATGTAAAAATTAAAGGCCTTTTCTCATCATACTTTTTATTCAATAGTCAAACAACCATTTCGCTATTTTGATTTTAAAATAACGGTCACCGGTGCATGATCTGAAGGTCTCTCTAGCGCCCGCATATTTAAATGTACCGTTGCGCCTTCAAATCGTCTACTCACAACTCTAGATAGTAATAGATGATCTATTCTAATACCATTATTTTTCTCAAAACCACCCTGCCTATAGTCCCACCAAGTAAATAAGCCCTTAGGTTGCGCATTAATGCGCAATGAATCTATCAACCCTAAATCAAGTAAGCTAAAGAATGCTTCTCGTTCTGCATCTGTACAGAGAATCTTTCCCTGCCAGCTCGCGGGGTTATGAACATCATCATCCGTTGGGGCAATATTAAAATCACCTATCACAACAAGCTCAGGATATTGTTTCATCTCTGAAGCAATATAATTCTTAAAATGTGTGAGCCATTGGAGTTTATATTGATATTTATCAGAATCGGGACTTTGACCATTCGGAACATAGGCATTAATAATGCGAATCCCCGAGACTGTTCCTGCAACAACTCGTTTCTCATCATCCATAAAGCCCGGAATATCAAATACAACATCTTTAATTTCCATTGTAGAAAGTAGCGCTACACCATTATAAGTTGGTTGACCATTCACCACTGCAAAATAGCCCAATGATTTCATAGCCTCTAGTGGAAACTTATCGGTCACACATTTAAGCTCTTGTAAACCGATCACTGTTGGGGCTACTTCATTGATAAATTGTTCTAAATGAGGAAGTCTCACATTAATCGAATTCACATTCCAAGTCGTTATTTTCATTATATTTTATTAAAATCCCTTCGCTCGTCATTAACATTCAACCCTTCATTCTACGTAACTCAAACTTAAAGCGAAAGTCATCATCTTCACTAATCATAAAAATCTTTGGCTAACCCTTCATTTTATTGAGCATCTTTACACAAAACTAGTGTAGAATACCTCTTTACAACACGGAAAATATAAGGAGTGAGCATGCCTGCTGATAGTATTCGTTCCATTTTAGATCTCATTAAGGAGAATGGAATTTTATTCATCGATCTACGTCTTACGGATATGATCGGACAAGAACACCACTTTACTATCCCAGCACGACAGGCAAATGAAGCGCTCTTCACTCAAGGCAAATTTTTTGATGGTTCAAGCTTTAAAGGCTGGAAACAGACTGAATGCTCAGATATGATTCTGTTCCCTAGAGCAGAAACGGCATTTATTGATCATCTCGCAGAACACCCAACACTCGTGCTCGTCTGTGATGTCGTTGAGCCAGACACGATGGATTACTACGAAAGAGATCCTCGTGCGCTTGCTAAACGTGCTGAAGCATACCTGCAAGAATCAGGGGTTGCTGATACAGCATTCTTCGGCCCTGAAAATGAGTTCTTTATTTTTGATAGCGTGCGTTATAACACAGCACCTAATAATGTTAGCTATGAACTCAATTCAAACACTTGCTATTGGGAATCTAATGGTGATAATGCTTTCTCTGGGCACTATGCTGAGAAACAAGGTGGATACTCTCCTCTTCAACCGGTAGATAAACTTCACAATCTTCGCAATGAGATTGTTCTCAACGCTGAAAAAATGGGATTAGAAGTAGAAATTCACCATAGAGAAGTGGCTTCTGCTGGACAGTGTGAGATTGGCGTTCTCTACAATACGCTTCTCAAAAAATCAGATGAAGTTCAACGCTTAAAATATGTGACCAAGGCAACAGCAGATCTATTTGGAAAAAGTGCAACTTTCCTACCAAAACCTTATTTTGGTGAAAGTGGCTCAGGTATGCACGTTCATATCTCCCTTTTCAAAGATGGTGAAAACATGTTCTGTGGCAATGAATATAGCAACTTATCTGAAAATGCTCTCTACTTCATTGGCGGCATTATTAAGCATGCAAAAGCGCTTAATGCATTCACAAATGCATCTACAAATAGCTACAAACGCTTAGTTCCACACTTTGAAGCGCCTGTACTTCTTGCATACTCTGCTAAAAACAGAACTGCATCGATTCGTATTCCTTATGTTGCTCATGAAAAAGCAAGACGTATCGAAGTAAGATTCCCTGATGCAACCGCTAACCCATATTTCGCTTTCTCTGCTCTTTTAATGGCAGGTCTTGATGGGATTGAAAATAAAATTCACCCAGGTCCTGCGGCGGATGAGAACCTCTATGATCTTTCTAGTGATCTTTTAAGTCAGATTCCTAAAGTTGCTAGAAACTTAGATGAAGCCTTAGCGGCACTTGATCAAGATAGAGCATTCCTTCTCAAAGGTGGGGTATTTAACGATAGCGTTATAGACTCTTATATTGATCTTAAACAAAAAGAGATTAATCAAGTTGCTGAGACACCACATCCTGTTGAATATAAGCTCTACTATTCTATATAAAAAAAACTTAGATAAGAGCGCTTTCTCAACGACATAAAAAAACCAATCGATTTCGATTGGTTTTTTATTGAGTCTAAACTTATAATAACCCTTAGATCAAATTTTTACTCTTCTTTCAATGATTGCATCCGCATATAAACCTCTTCACGGTATACTTTCACATCTTTTGGCGCATCAATCCCTATCCTGATCTGATTACCATTAAACTCTAGAATTGTTATTGTAATATCATCATTAATCACCAGTTTCTCACCTGGTCTTCTAGCTAAAATCAACAAATCACCCTCCATAGCAACACATACTGAAGTGACCCCATAAAGTTAGACAGTTTTAAAATTATAATGATAAGGACTGAGTTCGATATTCAATCGGGCTTAGTCCTTTTAGTTTAAGTTTAATGCGTTTGTGATTGTAATAATCAATATATTTATG
>CAZPIQ010000021.1:0-22159 GCA_964586665.1 uncultured Ignatzschineria sp.
TGAAAAGGTTACAGGTTATTTGTAAAGGAGATGGCGCAAGAATTCTTATACGAATGAGGTTTTTTGTGCAAACTTTTCATTAGTCAAATCATAACAAAAATAAAGCTCGCATCTATGATCGAGAGGCGAGCTTTAGTATTTAAATTTTGTAGTGAAGATATTGAGATGATCAATTTGTTAATTGATCAAAAATATTTTCTATTGATATTCTATTTATTTTGCATTTGTTTTCTATTTGCTTTCTATTTACTTTCTATTTAGCTTCATCTTTGTATTTTGAAACAAGAATGAGTGATACAACAGAGGCAAGCACACTGAGCGACCCTAAGAAGTAAAGTCCTGTTGCATAGCTGCCTGTTAATCCTCTTAAGTAACCAATTACATGTGGGCCTAAGAATCCACCAAGGTTACCGATAGAGTTGATCAGCGCGATACCTGTTGCAGCGGCTGCACCTGTTAAGAAGAGCGATGGAAGCGTCCAAAATGGTGCTTTAAAGCCATAGATTCCCACACCAGCCATTGAGATTGCGACAATCGCAAGCGCGATAATGCCATCTGAATAGAGGTACCCTGCGCCGATTAAACCAAGGCCTGTGATACTGATTGCGACAAAAAGTAATGTGAACGGAATCTTGAATTTATCCGAGAGGAAGCCAAAGAGCAGGCTGCCCACAACCCCTACAAAGTAAGGAATCGAAGTGATCCAACCAATTTGCATATTGGTAAAGTCGCCTTGCTCTTTAATAATGAGCGGTAGGAAGCTTGATAGACCAATATTCGCTGTGACGTTTGAGATATAAACAAATGCTAAAACCCAGATGATTGGCTGCTTAAGCGCGGCTGAAGCATTCGTTTTAAATTTCTTCGCAACTTCTGCTTTTTCAGCTTCTAAAATGCCAAGAATAGTCGCTTTCTCTTCTTCAGAGAGCCATTTTGCATCTTTTGGCGTATCTGGCATGATCATCAAGAATAGAATACCCACTAACACTGTTGGAGCGCCTTCAATAATGAAGAGCCACTGCCAACCATGAAGGCCCATTGTGCCATCAAGTCCTAAAAGAGCCGTTGAAATCGGCGCGCCTACTGCGAGCGAAAGAGGAATAGAGAGCATAAATACCGCGATAATGCGTGAACGGTAATCTTTCGGGAACCAGAAAGTCAGGTAGAGGATAATCCCTGGGAAGAATCCAGCCTCAGCAGCTCCTAAGATGAAGCGCATGATCATAAAGCTCACATCACCTGTTACAAACGCCATACAAGCTGAGATTGCGCCCCAAGTGATCATGATGCGGGAGATCCAACGACGAGCCCCGACTTTTGTTAAGAAGATGTTGCTAGGTACTTCAAAGAGGAAGTAACCGATAAAGAAGAGTCCGGCGCCTGTACCGAAAAGCTCGGCAGTTAACCCTAAATCTTCACGCATTGTGAGTGCTGCAAAGCTGATATTAACGCGGTCGAGATATGCAAGAACATATGCAAGAAGAAGAATCGGCATTAAGCGGAAAAATGCCTTTCTGATAACAGCTGTTTGAATCGCAGTCTGTTGTGGGGTTTGATCCATGATGGAACTCCTAAGTTTGATAAAAAATTCGGGCTAGCAAATGCGTATTGTTGTGTTGAATCTTTTATGTCGGCTTGAAGATTATTTCTAGAAAAGGATCTTTGTCGGATCAGAGAAATACTCAAGACGAGATTTGCCATTTAAAAAAACTAGGAAGTTATATCATATTTATTTTAATGGTCGCAAAGCCTTTTCACATCTTTGCTTTTGATTGTTTTTTTGAATTTTACAAACGAATCTTGATATGTATTGACAGTAATAATGGGCGATTAGAGAACTTGCTATTGCGAGTTTTTTGCGGATATTTTTCTGAGATAGTATAGCTAGCGGATAAATGTTATTCACATAAACGCTAATAGAATACAACTTTTGTGTGAAAAAATGATTAACTCTCGATAAGCCAATGCAAGTACCTTGCATGCGGTTGATATCCTGGGATTTCAGAATATCGCAACTCCATTTTTAAATGATCTTCCTCACTAATACGATTACGCGCATCACGATTCATAAAATCATAATAGGTGCGAATGCCACTTTTTTTGAGAATTGTTAAACCTTGATCTTGAAGGAAGGACTCAAAGACAATTGGATCAATGGGGGAAATAGGTGTTAAACTGCCTGCCTCTCCACTAAAATTGCCACGTTCCACATAGTGGAAGTTCCCGCGAATAAGATTATGATAGATCAAGCCTTCTCGGTTATAAAAGAGAAGCGATAATTTACCGCCTTTTTTAAGAAGGGGAAGGGCAATCTCAAAAAACTGATAAGGATTAGGGAGCCATTCAAGCATTGCATGGCAAGTAATCAGATCAAATTGGGGAAGGTTGAGGCTTGGAAGATCTTCTAAAAACTGATGATAAAAAGTTCCTTCAAGATTTTGCTGTGCAAAGCGAGATTTTGCCAGTTCAAGCATCTCAATTGCCGGCTCAACAAGCGTCAGTTGATGACCATGATTTGCCAAAATGCCGGCATATTGCCCTTGGCCTGCGCCAATATCTAAGATCGAGAGCGGTGCTTGGTGAAGATTAAGCGCATTAAAATCACGCTCTAAAATCGCAAGGCGAAGTTTTCCCTTAAAACTATCGTAGATATTACGGGTAAATTTTTTACTAAGATTGTTGAAAATAGGGGATTCGCTCATGGAACTATTCTTTAATAAGGGCCGTTAAAGTGTGAGATGGTAGCATGAATGACGGTAATTTGATGATAAATTAGGAAGTTGCCGATGGGCTATGATGTCTGATTCGTTGCTGAATTCGCCGGCATATTTAAAAAGGCATTGATATCGAGTTCTATCTCTCTTTGGTAATCTTGTAGGGCTTTAAGGCGTTTTTGTGTATGATCTTGTAAGCACTCAAGTTTAAGAATCTCTTTCGCTTCGCCGCGTTGACCCATTTCAAAAATCATCGCGCAATCACTTCTGATATATTGTTGCCATAAGACTTGCGCCTTGATGAGCTCATCTTTGACATGTAGATAGGGCATCTCAAAATTATCATAATAGGCATTTTGATACTTAGTTTCATAAGTGTGATGACCTTGATCAAGAAGGCTTATTGTCGAGTGATAGGTGGTATCGAGTAGCTCTGTCATCATGTTTAAACGCTCAGATTCACATGATTCTAGATCAATTGCATTCAGTGAAGCGCTACATTCCGGGAAAGTAGGCGGTGCGTTAATAGACAAGCGCTCATTACTATGGACAACGTTCAGCATGAATATCGATATTAAAAACATTGTTAATAATGATCGATGAAAGTGGCTAAGAATAGGATGAATGGTCGAGAGCGTGTATAAGATCGGCATTATCGCTAAGGCGCTCCTTAAATTCTGTGGTAGTGCGGATATTGTAAGATATCAGCAAGCATTGATGCTGGGAATTGGGCTGTTAACTCTTTATAGTCATGGACAGCATCATTATAGTAAGAAGCGGATTCATCAATGTTACGGTTGGTAATTTCGATTTTGACCCAGATAGTTTGAAGTGCTTCGAGATCTTTAAGTTCGACATGCTTTTGTGCGCGTTTACGAAGATAAGAGAGCTTGTTGCGTAGAAGTAGAATATTATGAATTCGCTCTTCAAGTGAACGAGGACCTTCTTGTGGCGTATAAATCAATTTTAGTTCCTCAAAAAGCTCCTCTTCATCGCGTAAAACTTTTTGGGTAATAGTAATTGCCGGGCTTGATCGTGCAATCAGTTGATCTTGCAATATCTCGACATCTCGAAAGGCAGTATCACACAGATCTTTCGCTTTTTTAAGTTTCCGATAGTGGTGAATAAATAGATAGAGAACGGCGGCAGAGAAGAGCGCTGTGCAGATTATCGTAAGCGTTGTTGTATTCATATATTACTATGTGTAGCCAGTGTTTTTAGCTACAAATTGGGTCCTAATGGCCAGTTTACTCAATATTGTTATCTATTATATTCCTTTAATAAGGAATGTGGAAAGATAATGTTGATACATGATTTTTTGTTTAAAGAATCGACAAATGTAATGAGTTCGTTATAAATATTTATGTACCTACTTATTGGGTATTCGCTGTCGCACTATTGTCATATATGCTGTGTATAAAGGATGAAATCAATACGAAATTATATAGATCAAAAACGCTGAAATGTCCCATGAAATCTTTACCGAAAGATAAAAATACCGATGAAGTTGTATTGACTAAAAGAGGGTGCAACGATAGAATCAGTGTCTCAGAAATCGAGATTCTTTTCGGTTCTTATCTATCTAATTTGTGGATTGAATTTCTCAATGAAAAAACAGAAAGTCGCCATCATCATGGGAAGCCGAAGTGATCTGCCAACAATGCAGAACGCTGCCGACATGCTTACCCAGTTCTCCATCTCCTATGACATGAAAGTTGTATCTGCGCATCGTACGCCAGAGCATATGGTTTCGTTTGCGTTAAATGCAAAAGACGCCGGCTATGACGTGATTATTGCAGGTGCTGGCGGTGCTGCGCACTTGCCGGGGATGGTGGCATCATTAACGACGCTTCCAGTGATTGGTGTTCCAATCAAAACGAGCACCTTAAGTGGTGTGGATTCTCTCTATTCTATCGTACAGATGCCAGGCGGTATTCCCGTTGCAACAATGGCCATCGGCGATGCAGGTGCTAAAAATGCAGGTCTCTTTGCAGCACAAATCTTAGCCCTGACGAACAATGAACTTAACGAACAACTGCAATCCTTCCGTGAAAAGCAAACGGCAACGGTATTAGCAGATAGCACTATCGAGGAGAAGTAGTCATCATGCACATTTTACCCGGAAAAACTATTGGTATAATTGGTGGTGGTCAACTAGGTAAAATGCTAGCAGAAGCAGCGAACAAGATGGGGTACTACGTTATCACGCTTGATCCTGCTTCAGATGCGCCGGCAGTTTCGGCTTCCCACGGACACATTGTCTCTGGTTTTTCAAATGAAGAAGGCTATGAAACCCTTATTTCACGTTGTGATGTTGTGACTTATGAATTTGAAAACATCAGCGCAGCATTAGTGAAACGACTTAATGCAGAATATCAAAATATCCCACAAGGCGAACTCCCGCTCTATTTAGCACAAAATCGACGACGCGAAAAAGCAGCGCTCACTGAAGCAGGTCTTCCAGTGGCGCCTTATGTTGTGCTTGAAGATCCTGAAAAAGAGGTTCATACAGCGGTTGAAACTCTCGGTTTTCCCTTTGTCGTGAAGACACAAGAGGGCGGTTACGATGGGAAAGGGCAAGTGGTTGTAAGGTCTGATGCTGATCTTGAAAAAGTCGCAACACTTTATGGAATTCCTTGTGTCGCTGAGAAGTTTATTCCTTATGATTGGGAGTGCTCGATTATCGGTACTCGCTCGATTAATGGTGAATATAAACATTTCCCGATTGCCGAGAACTGGCATGTCAATAATATCCTCTTTAAGACAACCGCCGGTGGCGATAAAGTCACGCCGGAACTCACAGATGAGCTCAATGGCATGCTCAAAACCTTTATGGAAACCCATAACATTGTGGGTACGCTTGCGATGGAAGCATTTGTGGTCGGTGATGTGGTTTATGTGAATGAGCTCGCGCCTAGACCTCATAACTCAGGGCACTTCACGATTGAAGGATGTGCGACAAGCCAATTTGAGCAACACATTCGTGCAATTTGTGGGCTTCCGCTCGGCGATACGACTCTTAAACACAAAACAGTAATGTTTAACATTTTGGGGCAGGATAAGGAGATTCTCTTTAATTATATCCCGAAGATGTCGTCCGATGCACATTTGCATCTCTATGGTAAAAAAGAATTTAAGAACAACCGTAAAATGGGCCATGTCACCTTTACGGGCTCAGAAGGTCTTGCATCTTTTGAGAAAATGCTGACAGATAGTTTTAATTAAACTGATATTTCAAGGACTCCAATGAAACGTAGATTTTATATTGAAAGTACGCCTCTTTATTCAACTGAAGCTTCTGCTCTTTTAAGTGAACTCCAAAAAGCACTTAATACCCAGACTTTGACTAAAGTGCGACTCGTACAAGTATATGACCTCTTCGATTTAGATGAGAAAGACCTTGATAAGGTGCGTTCTGTACTGATCCAGAAGACTCGCGATCATGAGATTGCTGAAGATGTGATGATGGCAGAGCTTAAAACCATGCCAAACTTCACGATTGAATGGCTCCCTGGTCAATACGATCAGCGCGCTTATAGTGCAGAGCTTGCATTAAAAGTGGTTGGCGCGTCTCACAAAACACAAGTAGCAACATCGCTTCTGTACGGTTTTAACCACGATCTATCAGCAGATGAACTTCAAAAAATCCAAGATTATCTCTTTAACCCGATTAACTCGCGTTTGAAAGATTTAACACTTGAGATTAATGATTCACGTTTTATTGATAAACGTGAACCTAAAAAAGTCGAAACAGTTAAAGACTTTATCCATATGACTGATTCAAAACTGACAGAATTTAAACTTCAGATGGGTCTTGCGATGGAGTTTGAAGATCTTAAACATATTCAAACCTACTTCAAAGAGGAAGAGGGCCGTAACCCTACAGAAACAGAACTTTTAGTGCTTGATACTTATTGGTCAGATCATTGCCGTCATACAACATTTGAAACAGCACTTCAGTCGATTACTTTCACTGAGAGCCAGTTCAAAGAGCAAATCCAAGAAGCTTATGATTCATATATCGAGCTTCGTGAAAAGACGGGTATCACAGAACGACCTGAAACATTGATGGATATGGCGACGGTATTTGGTCGTTATCAGCGTAAAACAGGTGAGCTTGCAGATATGGAAGTATCTGATGAAGTGAATGCATGTTCTGTTCGTATCAAAGTAGATGTGAATGGCGTTGATGAAGATTGGTTACTCATGTTCAAAAACGAAACCCATAACCATCCTACAGAGATTGAACCATATGGTGGTGCGAATACATGTGTAGGCGGCGCGATTCGTGACCCATTATCAGGTCGTGCGTATGTTTACCAAGGGATGCGTATTACAGGTGCCGGCAATGTACTCGAACCTGTATCAGACACACTCCCTAATAAAATTCCACAACGCCGTATTAGCCGTGTAGCTGCACTTGGTAATAGCTCATACGCTAACCAAATTGGGGGAACTACCGCATTTGCTAAAGAGTATATCCACCCAGGCTTCGTTGCAAAACGTATGGAACTTGGTGCGGTTGTTGGCGCAGTGAAAGAAGATTTCGTTGTACGCGCAAAACCGATTGATGGCGATGTTGTCATTCTTTTAGGGGCTAAAACAGGCCGTGATGGCGTTGGCGCTGCGACAGGTTCATCGAAAGTACAAACAGTTGAAACAGTTGAAACAGCTGGAACAGATGTACAGAAAGGTTGTGCAAGTGAAGAGCGTAAGATTCTTCGTCTCTTCCGTAAGAAAGAGGTTACAACCCTTATTAAAAAATCGAATGACTTCGGTGCGGGCGGTGTATCTGTGGCAATTGGTGAGCTTGCAGATGGTGTGTATGTGAATCTTGATAAGGTTCCGACAAAATATGCAGGGCTTAATGGCACAGATTTAGCGATCTCAGAATCACAAGAGCGTATGGCTGTTGTGGTTGCAAAAGAAGATGCTGAAAAATTCATTCAGCTTGCGGCTGAAGAGTCCGTGGATGCTGTTGTTGTTGCAAAAGTAACACAAGATCCGCGTTTAGTAATCGAGTGGAAAGGTCACAAGATCGTTGATATTGCGCGTTCATTCTTAGATACCAATGGTATTCGTAAGACAGCAACTGCGAACATCGTCGATAGTAATCTTCCATCACCACTATTACAACGCCAGAATTTGGATGATGTTGAAAAAACATGGCAGTCTATGCTTTCTGATGTGAATATCGCAAGCCAAAAAGGATTGAATCAGAGTTTTGACTCAACACTTGGTCGTTCAACAGTATTACTGCCTTATGGTGGTAAATGCCAAGCAACGCCGGCTGAAGTATCCATTCAGAAGATTCAAGTAGAGGCTGGCGAAACACAAACAGCTGCGATCTTAGCACATGGTTATAACCCTTATTTAGGTGAATGGTCTCCGTTCCATGGCGCTGCTTATGCTGTTATTGAATCAATGTGCCGTCTGGTTGCATCAGGAGGGGATCCAAAACGTGCGCGTCTCTCATTCCAAGAATACTTTGAACGCCTTGATGGTGTACCAGAGCGTTTTGGTAAGCCTGTTGCGGCACTTTTAGGTTCAATTGCAGCGCAGAAAGCGTTCAATGTGCCAAGTATCGGCGGTAAAGATAGTATGAGTGGAACGTACGAAGAGATTAATGTCCCTCCAACACTGGTATCATTTGCGGTTGTACCGGTTAAAACCGATGATGTGATCTCTCCTGAATTTAAAGATAGTGGTGAATATATCTATCTTCTTCCAATGAAAGAAGAAGTGACTAGTCGTATTCCATTTGATGCTATCAATCATAACTTTGCAGTATTCCAAAAGCTACAAGATGCCGGTAAAATCACCGCAGCAAGTTCAGTGCGTCAAGGTGGCGTGGCTGAGAGCCTTGCAATCATGAGTTTTGGTAACAGACTCGGTGCAAATGTTGAGAATATTTCAGAGCATGATCTCTTCCGCCCACAATATGGTGCGTTTGTGATTACAACTCGCCAGGCGCTTCCTGAGTCAGAAGATTACATTGCAATTGGTACGACCTTGAGTGAGTATCGCTTCGATTATGGTCAGCTCACGATTTTAGGTTCAACGCTTCAAGCAGCTGCGGAAGATCGCTTTGAGAAGATCTACCCAATTTATGAAAAGAGCGAAGGGTTTGTCGATAAAGTTGCGCCAAAAGCATTAACATCGATTATTAATCGCTTAGAAACATCCAATCCAACGGTATTCATTCCTGTATTTGAAGGTACACATAGTGAATATGATGTGGCAAAAGCATTTGAGAAAGCAGGTGCAAAAGCAACGCTTCTTCCGATTGTAATGCTCACTGAAAGCGACTACATTAAATCAATCGAGCAGTTTGTTAAAGGGCTTGAAAATGCTGAAATTTTCTCACTTGCATCAGGTTTTGCAAGTACAGAAGAGCCAGCAGGAACAGGTTCAACAATGGCACTCTTCTTAGAGCGTCCTGAAGTGAAAGCTGCGGTTGAAAACTTCATTAAGAAAGGTGGCTTAATCCTTGGTATTAACGCAGGATTCCACGCACTTATGAAAACAGGTCTTCTTCCATACGGCGAATTCCGTGAAAACAGTGAAGCGATCCTTTCAACGAATAAAGCGGGCGAGTTTAAGGCACAGATGGTTTCCACTGAAGTTGTGAATAATGCCTCGCCATGGTTTGCGAAGATGAAAGTCGGTGATCAACACGTACTTCCATTTGCTGCCCTTGAAGGTCGCTTAGTGATTACGCCTGAACTCTATGAAACATTGAAAGAGAATGGTCAGATCGCAACGCAATATGTGGATCATAAAGGTCGTACGACGCTTGATGCCACCTTCAACCCAGCTGTTTCTGCGTATGCAATTGAAGCAATCACGAGTCCGAATGGTCAAATTCTCGGTAAAATGGCACACAGTGAGCGCTTTGAAGAAGGCTTATTCCTCAACATGCCGGGTAATAAACATCAATCAATTTTTGAAAATGCAGTGGCAACAGTCACTACTCCTAAACAGTAATACGAGTGGAAGGTATTAAAAATGTCAGAATTACTCTATGAAGGTAAAGCAAAACAGATCTATAGCACAGAAAATCCTAACGAAGTGTTAATTCACTACAAGGATGATGCGACAGCTGGAAATGGTGCGAAGAAAGCACAATTTGAAGATAAGGGAGTTTTAAACGCTGCAATTTCAACAATGATCTTCGATTATTTAATTGAAAATGGCATCAAAACTCATCTTATTAAACAAGTGAATGACCGTGATGTGCTTTGTGAGAAGATCGATATCGTTCTTTTAGAAGTAATCATGCGTAATATCGCAACAGGTTCACTCACAGGTCGTTTAGGGATTCCTGAAGGCACTGTATTGAATCCACCTATCCTTGAATTCTGCTACAAAAAAGATGAGTTCAATGATCCATTAATTAACGTTGACCATGCACTTGCATTGAATCTTGCAACACGCGAAGAGATTGAAACAATCTCAACGGAAGCGCGTAAAATTAATGAGCTACTTAAAGTACTCTTTGCTGAGATCGGAATCTCGCTTGTCGACTTTAAAGTAGAATTTGGTCGTAACCCGCAAGGTCAAATCGTACTTGCAGATGAGATCAGCCCAGATACATGCCGTCTTTGGGATATTGAAACTCAGAGCAAACTGGATAAAGATCGTTTCCGTCAAGATCTTGGTAATGTGATCGATGCATATCGTGAAATTCACAAGCGTTTAGTTGCACGCAAGGAGAAATAAGTGTTTGCAGTTATTGGAAATCCAAATGCTGCTTCCTTAACGTACTACGGGCTGCATAGTTTGCAGCACCGTGGGCAAGAAGGTTCGGGTATCTCCGTGATGAACGGCGATGGCGTGATCAATACGATTAAGGGAGAGGGCTTGTTAACAGATGTCTTCTCTGATCAAGGAATGCTTTCGAGACTTCCGGGCGATAATGCAATTGGTCATATCCGTTACCCTTCAAATGGTGAAAAGGGCTACGATAATGTACAGCCTCTTTTGATGAAGATGAGTGATGAAAAGTTTGCGATTGCTTATAACGGTAATATCACGAATACGAAGAAATTACGTCGTGAGCTTGAAGCGCAAGGTAGTGTATTCCATGCTTCAGGAGATGCGGAGATTTTAGTGCATCTCATTCGCCGTAAAAAAGGGCCATTCCTAGAGCGTTTAACGGCATCACTACTTGAGCTTGAAGGGGCATTTAACTACTTCATCCTTCATGATAGCGGTGTTTATGCAGTACGCGATCGCAAAGGGATTCGTCCGCTTTGTATCGGTAAGCTCTCTGACGGTGGCTATGTTTTTGCTTCAGAAACGTGTGCGCTTGGAATTGTTGGAGCAACCTACATTCGCGATATTATGCCAGGTGAGATTGTACATATCGAAGATGGCAGAATCATCTCAAACTTCTTCGCACCTGTTGAAGATCGTCTTCATGCGATCTGCTTGATGGAATATGTCTATTTTGCACGCCCTGATAGTGATCTTGAAGAGCGAAATGTCCATAGCTTTAGAAAGCAAAGTGGTATTGAGCTTTGTAAAGAGACGCATGTGGATGCGGATATGGTGATTGGTGTTCCTGATTCATCGATCTCTGCTGCCAATGGTTATGCAGAAGCTGCGGGAATTCCGAATGAGATGGGATTAATCAAAAACCGTTATGTCGGTCGTACCTTTATCAAGCCAACACAAGCCTTACGTGAGCAAGGTGTGCGTATGAAGCTTGCGCCGATTCCATCGGTTGTGAAAGGGAAGCGCGTGATTGTCATCGATGACTCGATTGTGCGGGGTACTACCAGCCGCCGAATCGTGCAGATGCTTCGTGATGCCGGTGCGACAGAGATTCATATGCGCGTTTCATCGCCGCCGATTATGTATCCATGTTTTTATGGAGTTGATACTTCAAGAAGAGAAGATTTGCTAGCACATCAACTTGACCTTGAAGAGATGCGCCGTCATATTAAGGCAGATTCACTTGCATTCCTGAGCCCTGAGGGCACTGTAAGAGCGTTGAAACGCCCAGAGAGCCTCGGCCCAAATTGTGGTGTTTGTATGGCGTGCTTCACAGGCGAATACCCAACGGATATCAGCACAATTGAAGCATAGATAGATCATAATGGCATCATTAAAGTCGTTAAGAAGCAGTCAAAAATAGGCAGTCAAAAAATATAGATAGTGGATAAGGTTTTGATAAAACTGAGCCTTATCCATCATCATAAAACATACAGTCAATTCGCCGGCGATCCCGGCATTTATAGATTAAGAAAAGATTGAAAAGGAAAAGAGCATGAGTGATGCATATAAACAAGCAGGTGTGAACCTTGAAGCAGGTTATGAATCTGTTGAACGTATCAAAAAGCATGTGGCAAGCACAATGCGCATTGGTGCGATGGATATCTTTGGTGATTTCGGCGGATCTTTTGATCTTTCTGAATTGAACTATAAGAAACCTGTTTTAGTATCAGGCACAGATGGTGTTGGTACGAAGCTTAAACTTGCTTTTGAGATGAATATTCATGACACGATTGGTATTGATGCCGTTGCAATGTGTGTGAATGATATCTTAACGCAAGGCGCAGAACCGCTCTTCTTCTTAGACTATATCGCTTGTGGTAAAAATGACCCAGCACAGATCGAAGCGATCGTAAAAGGGGTATCTGAAGGTTCAAAAATGTCAGGTGCTGCTCTTTTAGGTGGTGAAACTGCTGAAATGCCGGGGTTCTATCAAGATGGCGAATACGATATTGCAGGCTTTGCAGTGGGCGCTGTTGAGAAAGATGAGCGCATCACGAAAGCGAATGTAAAACCAGGTGATAAGATCATCGGTCTTCCATCAAGCGGTGTGCATAGTAACGGTTTCTCGCTTGTTCGTCATATCATTAAAGAGAAAGGTTTAGATTTCCATACAACGTATGAAGGTTTTGATAAACCACTAGGCGAAGTGCTTTTAACGCCAACAGAGATCTACGTTAAGCCTGTTTTAGCGCTTCTAAAAGAAGTAAAAGTGAATGCAATGGCGCATATCACAGGGGGCGGTTTCTATGAAAACGTTCCAAGAATGCTCTCAGGAAACTTAGGCGCTAAGTTTGATCAATCTACATGGACAAAACCAGCAGTATTCCCATTCCTTCAAGCGCAAGCGGGTATTTCTGATAAGGAGATGTTCACTGTGTTTAATATGGGCGTTGGTTTCATGATCGTGGTTGATCCTGCGGATGCTGAAAAAGCAGCTTCATTAATCGAAGGTGCTTCAATAATCGGTGAGATCACTGAAACTAGCGAAGTAGAGATCGCGTAATGAAAAATATCGCAATTTTTGCATCAGGCACAGGCTCGAACTTTGACGCACTAGTTGCGTCAATTGAGAAAGGTGAATTGCCGGCAACCGTAAAGCTTTTAGTCTGTGATAAAAAATCCGCTAAAGTGATCGGTAAAGCAGAAGCAAAAGGAATTCCGGTGCTTGTTTTTGCAGGTAAAGATTTTGAGTCGAGAGAAGCCTATGAAACGATGATCGTGAAAACGCTTCAAGCGCACGATGTTGAATGGGTGGTGCTTGCCGGATATATGCGTTTATTAGGGGAAACTTTGTTAAATGCCTATCCGAATAAAATCATTAATATCCATCCATCATTGCTTCCGGCATATAAAGGCAAAGATGCTGTTGAGCAGGCACTTGATGCCGGCGAAAAGCACGTTGGTGTTTCGATCCACTATGTGGATGCCGGCATGGATACCGGCGAGCTAATTGCCCAAGAGACTATTCATCTCACGGGGCGAGAGCAGCTCGAAGAGGTTATGCAAATGGTTCATCATGTAGAACATCATCTTTACCCAAAGACACTTGCAAAGCTCTTTAATAAAGATAAATAGTAGTAATCAGAGAATCCCATAAGGTGAAATTCCAAGTGGGATTTTAAATGCCAAAAAGTTTTTAAAATGGCATGTAAAAGCATCAATGTAAAAGTATAAAACTTTTAATCTCTTCAGGAGATTTTCAGAAGATTATCAGAAGATTTAAAAAAGAGAGCCTCAAAAGCTCACAACTGCTGGCGCGAGATAGCAACAAGCATGCAAACATTCGACCCAGCTGCGCATCAACCTATAAAAAACTGATGTAAAAATAAAAACAGTTTTAAAACGGAACTCTAAAGGGTTCCAAACTGCTGGCGCGAGATAGTAATAAACATGCAAACATTCGATCCAGCTGCGCATTAATCCCCAAAAAGGCTTGATGCAAACACAATAAACCGTTCAGCAAAACTGAACATCCCATTTCGGGCATGACGGGTGTCATTCCCACGCGGTACTTCTGAAGACTATTGATGAAAGCCTTCAGAGTGGCATTCAGAAGTATTGCGATATTTTATCGTTGTTATTTAGAAAGGACAGATCTAATCATGACTAAGCGACGCGCTCTATTAAGTGTTAGTGATAAAACAGGTATTACCGAATTTGCAGCAAAACTCGTTGATTTAGGCTTTGAGCTTATCTCAACAGGTGGTACGAAAAAAGCCATCGCAGATGCCGGCATTGCGGTTAAAGATATCTCCGATATCACAGGTTTCCCAGAAATTATGGATGGTCGTGTGAAGACCCTTCACCCAATGGTTCATGGCGGTCTTCTCTCTGTTCGTGGCAATGATGTTCATACCAAAGCAATGACAGATAACGGTATCGAGTATATCGATATGGTGGTTGTAAACCTCTATCCGTTTAAAGAAACGATCAGCAAACCTGGTGTAAAATATAATGATGCGATTGAGAACATCGATATCGGCGGTCCTTCGATGCTCAGAAGTGCAGCGAAAAACCACGAATCAGTAACAGTCATCACAGATCCAGCAGATTATGAAGTTGTGATCGAAGAGCTGAAAACAAATGGCGATACGACATTCCCAACGCGTCAACGTTTAGCGCTTAAAGTGTATCAAACGACAGCAGCGTATGATGCCTTGATCGCACAATACTTCGCCAATGAAATTGGTGATGAATTCCCAGAGAAACTCACTTTAACGTACGAGAAGCAACAAGGACTTCGTTACGGTGAAAACCCACATCAGGAAGCAGCATTCTATAGAACACCGCTTGCACAAAACAACTCACTTGCGCATGCAACACAGATTCATGGTAAAGAGCTTTCATACAACAACATTCAAGATGCAAACGCAGCTGTAAATATTATGCTCGAGTTCAAAGAACCTGTGGTTGTGGCAGTAAAACACATGAACCCATGTGGCGTTGGTCTTGGTAAAGATACTTTTGAAGCATGGACAAAAGCGTACGAAGCAGATCCAACATCAATCTTCGGCGGTATTATCGCGACAAACAGCGAAGTAGATGCAAAAACAGCTGAAAAAATGAGCGAGATCTTCCTTGAGATCATCATCGCGCCAAGCTTCACAGAAGAAGCAAAAGCAATCTTAATGGCGAAGAAAAACATTCGTCTTCTTGAGAACAACGCACAAGAAGAGCGTATGGCAGAAAAGCTCACAACAACAGCAGTGAACGGTGGTCTTTTAGTACAAACACTTGACCGCGCAGAGATTGATCCTGAAGCATTTGAAGTCGTCACAGAACGTAAACCAACGCAAGAAGAGATGGATGCGCTTGTATTTGCATGGAAAATTGTGAAGCACGTTAAATCTAATGCAATCGTTGTGGCAAAAGAAGGTCAAACATTAGGAGTCGGTGCAGGGCAGATGAACCGCGTAGGTGCTGCGCAGATCGCACTTGATCAAGCAGGCGAAGAAGCAAAAGGCAATGTTCTTTCATCAGATGCATTCTTCCCAATGCCAGACACACTTGAAAATGCCGCTAAAGCAGGAATCAAAGCAGTCATCCAACCAGGTGGTTCAATCAAGGATCAAGATTCAATTGATGTTGCGAACAAATACGGTATCGCAATGGTGTTTACAGGCACACGCCACTTCAAACACTAATCAACCATCAGTTTAAAGTTATCTGGCAAAAGCCAGACCCAAACAGATTCAGCACTCCGTTCTATTAACTCTATTGTGTGGTGCTTTAGTAAATAGAACGGATTCGCTGATGATGTGTTGGGGATTTTAATTTTAATAATATATAATGCCGGAGAATGAGAATTCTTCGGTTTTTTGTTATTTAGCAGAATTCAATTTTATTTAGATAGACTGAGTTTTTATTAAACTGACAAAGGTAATTAGTTAAATGAAAGATCAACTTTTTGAAAAAATGGCTAAAATCCTTAAAGAGGCCACACTCAATAATGGTAAGCAATATTGGACACGTACAGGCAATGATGCTGTTTATGAAGAATTTTTAAGTTACTTTCCTAAGACAAAATTACCTTCAGTGACAATTGATGAATACACTGTCGGAGATCGTAAAAAATATCCGAATAACTTCTGTTATTGGGTTGAGTTCAAACTAGGAAGACCGATCTCCCCGAGTGAGTTATCTGCTATAGGTAGTTATGCGATAGGAAGCGCTAGAACAAACTTTGTTTATAAGAGCTTAGATGCTGCTACAGGTAAACACAAATTAGTTTGGGTTAAACAAAAGGGGCATTCTTCTAATGAAGAAGCATATGAGCAAGTTTGGAATTTGCATCAATATTGGTTAAATCAGGAAATTCCCAAATATGATTTAGCGCCTAATGAGCGAGCATTAATGTGGTCAAAAATTCTTGAGGCTGATCAGAAAGAAGATCCCGAAAAGTGGGGAGACTTTAAAATGCCCAAGTCTCGTAAGTTAAGAATGCTAGTTCTTTATCAACCAGAAAATTGTATCAGCATTAATTCCTACAATCATATTCGGGAATTTTTAGGGCTTTTTGGGAAACCAATTACTAATTCTGAAATTAAGAATTTTCAAATATTACATGAACTTTATTATGAGTTTTGCGATTGGTTGAAATCTAAAGACAACAATGTCAAAGTACCAACTACTTTTGGTTTTGGTCATCTTTTATATAGTGAAGAGTTAGGCATTGACCCAAAGATTAACGAGGAATCTAAAAACACTAAGGTATCGGTAATCATAGAAGATGTAGAAGAAAGTTCTGATACGAATGGTGCAAGAAATATTTTATTATATGGACCACCAGGAACAGGTAAGACTTATAAATCTATGGAATTAGCTGTGAAATATGCTGACCCTACTTGGTACCGGGATAATATTGAATCAAACGATATAACTAAAATAGACTATTTTTATCTTCAAGAAAAATATAATGAATTATTGAAATTAAACCGTATCTCATTTGTTACATTCCATCAATCTTATAGTTATGAAGATTTTGTAGAGGGAATTCGTGCGGATACGAATGATGAGGGAACCATAAAATATGAGATCCATTCAGGGATTTTTAAAACGATAGCCACAATGGCGAATGAATCTAATTATAATTTTACTTCCTCAATCAATGTAAATAGCCTGGACGATCGCAAGGTTTGGAAAATGTCCTTAGGCGATACACAGGGGGATGATGCGGTTATTTACGATGAATGCATCAATAATAATTATATATTGCTAGGATATGGCGATCATTTGAATTTTACGGAAGCTAAAAACTTAAAAGATATTCAAAATATTTTTGAGTTAGATGGGAAGAGTCAAAAAAGATTGGAGAAGAATCTATTTCCAGTCCATGTTATGAGTCGTTTTAAGTTTGAAATGAAACCCAAAGATCTCGTGATAATTACAGATGGTAATCGTAAATTCCGAGCGATTGGTGAAATTACTAGTGATTACTTTTATTTAGATAATAACGAGAGAACAAATTACCAGCAGGCAAGAAAAGTTATCTGGCATCGTGTTTTTTCAGAAAGCCAGCCTTCTGATTTAGTGATGAAAAAGTATTTCTCACAAATGACTTTATATGAAATTAGTAAGGGGCTTTTGAAGACTGAAGTATTGTTATCTTATCTCCGGGATAATGGAAAAAAAGCGCATGAAAATTATGTCTTAGTGATCGATGAAATTAATCGTGGAAATATTTCTAATATTTTTGGAGAGTTAATAACCCTGATTGAGTTAGATAAGCGTAAAGGCGCATCTCATGAGTTAAGTGTTACGCTTCCATATTCTAAAGATAGATTTTCTGTACCTAAGAATCTCACAATCATTGGAACAATGAATACATCGGATCATTCATTAACAGGTATTGATATTGCGCTTCGTAGACGATTTGAATTTGAAGAGTTTTTACCAGATTCAAGTTTACTATCAGAAATCACAGTATTTGATATTAGCTTAGATGAGCTTTTAAACACTCTTAATAGTCGAATAGAGGTATTACTTGGTCGAGATTATCTGATAGGACATAGTTATTTTTTACCGCTTAAAGACGTTGTAGATGAAAAAGAGAGAGAAAAGCTTCTAGCATTAATTTTTGAGAATCAAATTATTCCACTGCTTCAATCATATTTTTATGAGGACTGGGAAAGAATCCAATGGGTTTTAAATGATCAATCTAAGGAATATGAGGATCAGTTTATCCAGCTTTTTGCTCAAAATCCCGATAACTCTAAAAACCAGCTTATTAATTTATTCCCTAATGTTTCAGGCATCGAATCTCAGATTGTCGATCGACGTTATACAATTAATAAGGATGCTTTTGCAAAGGCTGATGCTTATCAGAACATATTGAAACAAAAAAATAATAGATGAAGTCTAGGAGATCAATAAAATGTGGTCCGATGTTTCGTTAAAGGAGCATATTCTAGTAAGAGAGTATGCAACTTTGTATGTAGCTAGGGAATTTGAGGATTCCTCATTAGATAGAGCACCTATTACGCGCTCTATATTTGAATTTTTGGTGATTTTAGTAGAGCAGAAAAAGTTAGATGCGGTTGTTGGTTTAAATAAGATTCGATTAGGCAGTCAGGTTGGTTATATAGAAACGCCCTGTGGAATAGGAATTGAAATTCTTCCTAAAATTATGCGAAAGCAGAATCATGAGATACGCCAGATAAGAGGTTCTAGCTTGGTGGAAATGCGATCTATTTTACAAAAAATGGTCCATAGGCTTTGGCAATTTCAAGGAAAGGAGGTAGGGGCCGCATCTTTAGTACCGCATAACGTACCTTTACATGAATGGATTTTCCAACAATTTTTAGCAGAACTAGTGACATTAATGCGTCGTGGTTTAAGACGTAGTTACATTAAAAGTAGTACTAATAAACGGTATATTAAAGGGCGCTTAAACATCAAAAAAATCTTAGATAATGGGCCTGCTAAAGCCCATGTTTTTCCGATTACTTACGATCAATTTAGTTTTAACCGAATTGAGAATCAACTTTTGAAAAGTGCTGTTGAAATTGTTGCGAAGCTAACTAAAACAGATATTAATTGGCGGTTAGCCAATGAACTGAATGCAAAATTAAATACTCTTGACCCAGCTTTAGACCCGGACAGACATTTGCTGAAGTGGGAAAAAAGTAAGCTGATGAAAGATTATCAGCATATCTATCCTTGGTGTGAGATGATTTTAATGCATTTAAATCCAGCTTTTCAGAAAGGTCGAAGATCAGGAATTGCATTGTTGTTTAAAATGGAACAGTTGTTTGAAGCCTATGTTGCTACAACTTTTGAATTACAATTACAGAAGTCTGATTTTACGGTTCGTAGCCAGGATAGAAGATATTATCTAACACAGCACCATGAATTAAATCTCTTTCAATTAAAACCGGATTTACTATTTTTTAACCATTCGCATAATGCAAAGAGCGTAATTATTGGTGATACTAAGTGGAAATGTTTAAATGATAGTAATGTTAGAAAATACCAAATATCCCAAAGCGATTTATATCAAATGCTTGCTTATGGGTACCGTTATCAGCAAGGAAACATTTCAGGAAAATATATATCAGAAAGTAATTGCGAAGATATGCTTTTGATCTATCCCTATTATGAAAATCTTCAAAAAATGCTCCGTCCTTTTATTTTGAATGAGAGCGAAGGGTCTAAACTGAGAGTTTGGGTTATTCCTTTTAAGCTAGATATTGATGATTCAAAAGAAGGCTTAGTGATCGACCGCAATTTTCTAGAGAATGATTCGCCTTTATTGGCCCTATTAGCTAATCTCTCGATAGATCGTTTTTAAAGGCGTAACCGTTTCTATCGGTTCTCGCACCTTGTCTCACAGTTACTCAAAAACCGCAACTACTCCAAAATTACGCTTATCACTCGCCGGTAGATTTCGGCTTATCGTGATCATCCGAAAGTCGAGAAAATTGTTTTACAGGATTTTCAGGGCATTACGAAAAAGAGGGTGGTAGGGCATATGCATGCGATGATTAAAGTTGCCGGCATTTAAGCGGAATCTTTTAAAGATTATGAGAATCGCGAACTATTAACGCTTTAATCGTTAGAAAATTTAGAAGCTTAGTGATTTATTTATCTAATCATATGCTTGGAAATGTTCAAAGGATGTTAATAGTCGAAACTGATGATTAATCTTCCTAATCTCCCAATATTCCTAATTGCATACTAAGTTTAATAGGTCTCACTATTCATAATATTCTTGATCTTGATCTTCTAAGTCATGTTAAAAATGTGATCAAATGAATTTTAATCCTCTATTTTTGAATAAAATAGATTAGAATAGTGCCCTTTAATAATGTGTTTGTACTAATTTCGAGGTAGTGCATGGATCCGCAACAGGCAATCGACTGGCAACAGATACTCTTCCAATTTTTAGGTGGGTTAGGTTTATTTCTCTTCTCAATAAAATATATGGGGGATGGGTTACAAAAGTCAGCCGGTAATCGTCTTCGTACTATTTTAGACCGATTCACAACGAACCCATTCATGGGGATCTTAGCCGGTATCTTTGTGACCGTATTGATCCAATCAAGCTCAGGAACGACCGTTATCACAGTTGGACTTGTAAGTGCCGGACTAATGACACTTCGTCAAGCCATCGGCGTTATTATGGGTGCTAACATCGGAACGACTGTTACAGCATTCATTATCGGTATTGATATCGGTGAATATGCATTCCCCATTCTACTTCTTGGCGCAGTGATGCTCTTCTTCTTTAAGTCTGTCAAAATTCAAAACGTTGGGCAGATCTTCTTCGGATTCGGTGGTTTATTCGTCGGTCTTGACCTTATGAGTAGCGGTTTATCGCCACTTCGCCATCTTCCCCTCTTCACAGATTTGATCCTTGAGATGAGCCATAGCCCATTCTTAAGTGTCGTGGTCGGTACAGTCTTTACATTAATCGTTCAGTCTTCAAGTGCAACAATCGGGATTCTTCAAGGCTTATATGCTGAGAACTTGATCTCATTAGAAGCAGCATTACCGGTTCTCTTCGGGGATAATATCGGAACAACGATTACGGCAGTATTAGCAGCAATCGGGGCAAGTATTGCGGCAAAGCGTGCGGCTGCTGTTCACGTACTCTTTAACGTCGTGGGAACGATCATCTTTATGATCTTCTTAAGCCTCTTCACCACCTTTATTATGTGGATTACGCTGAAGCTTAGTCTTGAGCCAAAAATGCAGATCGCATTTGCACATGGAACATTTAACGTTGTGAATACAATTATCCAGTTACCATTTATCGGTGCATGGGCATTCTTAGTGACGAAGTTATTACCAGAAAGAGAGAAGCCACAGCCGAAAGTTGCACTCTATCTTGATGAGTCACTCATTGAAAAAGCGCCGACAATTGCAATTGGTCAGGCGAAAAAAGAACTCATTCATATGGGGGATTTAAGCCTCGATGGTTTAAATAGAGCATTCACCTACTTAAAGGATCGTAATCCTGAACAAGCAGAGTTTGCGAAAATGTTAGAGAAAAACATTAATCAGCTTGATGAAGAGATTACGAAATATCTTGTGAAGATCTTCCCACATTCAATCACGCCGGGAGATTCAAATGAGCTTCAATCAATGCTCAACCTAGTATGTGATGTTGAACGCATTGGTGACCACTCTGAAAATATCATCGATCAGATCAATTACATGAACGAACGCAATATTGTGCTGAGTGATTTAGCGCAGAGTGAAGTGTATGAGATGTTTGATTTAACGATTCGTTCAGTGAAACTCTCCCTTGAAGCACTTGCGAAAGGGGATCTATCAAAAGCACGTAAAGTTTATGAGCTTGAAGAGGAGATCGATGAGATGGAGCGTTACTTAAGAAAGCAACATATCAACCGATTAAATCATGGTGAATGTACGGCAAAAGCAGGTCTGACCTATACAGATTTACTCTCTAATCTTGAGAGAGTCGGTGACCATGCACATAATATTGCAGAAATGCTTCTTGAGAAAACAGGTCCGAACTTAGATAAGAATCAACCTAAAGTTGGACCGGCGAAACCTCAAGTATAAATCGAGCTTCATTTATTTTGAATGATGACCAATAGATACATGAAAGCCCTGAGATAGATCAGGGCTTTTTTTATGTTTTTGACCCGTCCTAAATAACGTTGACAACTTTATCAATCCGATCCGGAGACATTAGA
>CAZPIQ010000022.1:0-21840 GCA_964586665.1 uncultured Ignatzschineria sp.
GGGCCTTTTCTGAGAAGAGGGGATTTTAAAGTCCCATGCATTCATTATTCTCCAAACAACTCGCTAAAACGTTTCTTATTAGCCTCTGATTCATTGAGCGCTTTTGCTGCATCAAAGTTCATTAACTTAATATCCTCACGCGCAGGAAATCCTGTAGGGACAGGAAGCTCGGGGTGAGCTGGAAGATACCCTTGCTCTAATACAAGCGTTTGCCCCTCTTTAGAGAGAACAAAATCAATAAACTGTTCAGCTGCTTTTGGATTTTTTGCCCCTTTCATAATTGCGACAGGCTCTGTAACCATGCTTACACCTTCCTCTGGGAACACAAACTCAATGGGCGCACCCTTGGCTTTCTCTCGGATCGCGAGATAATCAACAAGAACGCCATAAGCCTGACTCCCAGATGCGAGGGCACTCACAACCGCACCATTCCCACCCTGAGGCATCACAGCATTTTCTTTTAATGATTCATAATAGTCCCAACCTAAATCAGCGTTATCTGTTAAGGTCGCTAGATGAATGAGTGCTGCTCCTGAATAAAGAGGGCTTGGCATTGTCCCCATATTTTTAACTTCAGGATTAGCTAAATCTGCCCATGATTTTGGTTTTAATGGCGCTTGCTGATGATAGGCAATTCCTGTTGTAATCAGCTTGGTACCATAATAATAGCCCTCCGGATCATAGAGCGCTTTCTCATAAACTGAAGCTTCTGGCGAATTATAAGCAGATAGAAGATCCTGCGCTTTTAAAGCTTCCATTGTTACGCTATCAGCAATTAAAAGTATATCGGGCGCTCCCGCGCCTGCTGCAATTTCTGCCTGCATACGCGCCATCAGCTTTGTAGTTCCATCTCGAATCCAACTTACTTTCACATCTGGATAAGCCTTTTCAAAGGCTGCAACTGTCTGCTGCGCATCTTCATTGGGCTGGCTCGTATAAATAGTTAAGGAGCTCTCGGCAAAAGAAACTGATGCTACACAAGCTAAAATAATACCACTGACTAACGACTTCATTTTCATGAGACAAATCCTCTTGGGTTGATTGATCTCCATTTAATCAACTATTAATGACAAGATTGTGACAATGAAAACAGCTTACAAATGATAGTGACAGCCATTTGGTAAAATCAAATTATTAATGTTACATTAAAATATATTTTATGTAATTTATTAATTTTTGTTTAATAAAATTTCAAGCAGGGGTGGATAATGAAAAATGCAGTTAATACATTATTAGTAAATAGTTTCGTAGATGGTATTTTAGATCCCCTAAAAAAGATGCTCGGACCTGTAAAAAATGGTGGCCACATTATTGCGCACACTTCACCTGGATGCTGGGGGCCTATGATTACTCCAGAATTAAAAGGAGGCCATGAAGTTACGCAACCCATCTTCATAGAAGGAGCTGAAATAGGTGATGCTATTGCTATTAAAATACTCAGTATTAGTGTTACTTCTATCGCTACAGCATCAGGGAGTGATGAGCCTGTTCTTTCTCGTTTTATCGATGACCCTTTTATAGCAGCTAAATGTGAACAATGCGGTAATCTAAATCCAAAAACAACAATCAAGGGAATAGGTCTCGATGCTATTCGTTGTCATGAATGCGGCGCTGATGCAACACCTTTTCTTTTAACTCATGGCTATACCATGGTATTTGATGAAAATACGAACATAGCTATTACCGTTCACAAAGAAAAGGCTCAAGAAATAGCTAGAGATGCTCGTTACTATATGGCAACTCCTGAAAACTCTATTCAAAACCCGGCAGTAACACTAGCCCCGTACGATCTTGTTGGCACTGTTGCAAGAATACGTCCCTTTTTAGGTCAATTGGGAACAACTCCTTCAATATCTATCCCCGACTCCCATAATGCCGGTGACTTTGGCGCTTCCTTAATAGGTGCTAATCATGATTTCGCTTTAACCGAATCAGCACTGAACAACCATAAGACTGATGGCCACTTAGATATTAATCGAGTACGACAAGGAGCAACTCTTATCTGCCCAGTCAAAGTAACTGGTGGTGGAATTTATCTTGGTGATATGCATGCAATGCAAGGTGATGGTGAAATTGCTGGCCATACTACAGATGTCTCTGGAATCGCACACTTACAAGTTAGCGTCTTAAAAAATATAAATATTGATGGCCCTATCCTACTACCAAACATTGAAGATCTTCCATACACAGCAAAACCATTATCTGAAAATGAAAGAAAAGCAGCAATTGCATTAGCTAATAAATGGTCTGTTCCAATAATCGAAGAAAGCTATCCTATTTCATTTATAGGTTCAGGAGCTAACTTAAATATCGCAACAGATAATGCACTAGAAAGAGCAGCAAAACTCTTCAAAGTCCCATTAACTGAAATTATGAATAGAGCAACCATTACTGGGTCTATAGAAATTGGTCGTCACCCCGGAATTGTTACCGCAACATTCTTAGCTCCTAGCTCATATCTAGAAAAAGCAGGTATTTTAGCCACTATCCAAAAACAATATAATTAATACATGCCAACTTTTTGAATAGGTCAAAAATTCTAGCCAATAAAATCTTTGACCTTTTTCTACTATCTAATTTAGTTATCTAGCAAGCTTTGTAAATCTGTCATAAATCGTCCGGCATGAAATCCATCACAAACTGCATGGTGCAACTGAAGTGCAACCGGGATAAAGGTTCTACTATCACGTTCGAAATATTTTCCAAGCGTCACAACCGGCGTAAAGAGGTTATGAAGGCTTGCAAATTGCATACTAAAACTCGTGAAAGAAACCCAAGGCAGTGCCGAAATATAGAAGATGTTTTTAGGGGATTCACCTCGCGGGAAATAACTTAGATCAGCGCCATATTGTGCGGTATCCTTCTCATATTCCGCCATAAAGTCTTCTATATTTTCTTGATACTCGCTCCAAATAGAAGAGAAGCTCTCCGCCTTTGTATGAGGAATTGTATAACTCGGATGAACTTTATCATAGACAATCAACGTATCATCCTTCATTGCCATGCGAAACTCAGGATAGCGATTAAAAACTGTTGCCACCTGATGCATCATTGCCGGATAAAACCGATAATTATTCGATTTTACCCAAGCAAGAAAATGCGTAATTTCAATCTCAACAGTGATGCTAAATGCATTTTGGGCATAAGTTTTAAAAACTTCAAAATGCTCCCGCCTTGGCCAACTTTCTAAATCAAATACTTGATATTTTTCTGTCATTATACATTTCCTCTACTCTCTTCAATGTACCCACTTTTCAGTGTTTAATCCGTATTCGGATTCATTTTTTCGCATCCCAAGATGATACGTAATCAATCTAAGCAAGAAGATTATCAAGAAGAAGGATGCGCCACCTTCTTCAAGCTGTAGAAAACGGAAAGGTTTTAAGGTTGATTCTAATGCCATATGGAACGTCTCTAGTTCTGTTGATGTTGAAAACCATCATACCTGAATTAATTGTGTGTATTCATGCTCTATTTTATCAACCATGAAGCAGAAAACTGATAAAACAAGTGGAATAGATGATGAGTGCTAAACTAGTCAATAACCTCATTTTATAATGCATTATTCATATGAAAAATTTTATCGAAGACAAACAGATCTGGCTCTATGCCATTATTATTCCGCTCGCCGGGCTCATCGGGATCTATGCCCCCAAAAACGCGCCTATCTTAGAAGCGTTGATCCCTTATGCACTAGGTGCATTAATGTATGCAATGTTCTCACAAATTCCTTTTTTTGAGCTCAAAAAAGCACTCAGTAACAAACGTTATCTAATCGCTCTTTTAATCTCAAACTTCATTATGGTGCCGATTATCGTTTGGGGGCTCATTCAGTTTTTACCGAATAATATCGGAGTTTTAATCGGTGTTTTATTAGTTCTGCTGACGCCTTGTATCGATTATGTGATTGTCTTTACCAAAATCGGCAAAGGCAATGCCGAGCTTGTTCTTGCATCAACACCGCTTCTATTTATTGTACAAATGATATTGTTACCGCTCTATTTAGCGCTTTTTGCCGGCAATGAGTTTATCGAGATCATCAGTATTGCCCCTTTTATTGAGGCCTTTCTTACGCTGATCTTCTTTCCGCTCTTACTCGCGCTCTATGTACAATGGTCAGCAAGCAAAACAGATGCCGGCAAACAAACCCTCTCATTATCGGGCTGGCTTCCTGTACCATTGATGGCGCTTGTGCTTCTGCTTATTATTAGTTCGCAATTGCCAAAAATGATCAATGAGCTTGAATCTGTCTTTATCGTGATTCCGATCTATATCGTCTTTATAGGATTCACTTTTATCGGCGCATCGATGATTGGTAAGCTATTTAAACTAGAGGTGCCGGCAAAGCGCGCATTAATCTTCAGTACTAGTACTCGCAATTCCCTTGTTGTGCTTCCATTTGCCTTAGCACTTCCCGGCGAATTAAGTACCATCGCTTCGGCAGTGATTGTTACCCAGACGGTTGTGGAACTCATTGGAGAACTTATCTATATCAAGGCAGTTCCACGGATTGTTAAATTGCCCGTCCAGCAACAAAATCCGACATAATCAATCCTACTGTAAAAAAAAATGATTTATCTTCAATAAATCAATAATATACAGATACAAAAAGGCCTTGGAAATAAAACTCCCAAGGCCTTTACCTTTATTGCTCGTACGCTTATTAATAGCTTATTAATAACTTATTAACGGCGATTCAATATTTAATTTAAGCACCAACGCCATGTTGCGCAATAATCGCAAGTACACCATTAATAATAAACTGTACGCCCATACAAACGAGTAAGAAACCCATTAAACGAGAGATCGCTTCAATGCCTTTTTCACCCAGTACCTTCATAATGCTCGTCGCACTACGAAGTCCTATCCAAAGAAAAGCACCGATAATAATCGCCACAATCGGAGGGGCGACTAAAAATACAAATTCTGAAATATGATCACTAATATGGAAGGTTGAACCTGTGCTGATCACAAGTGCTATGGTTCCAGGCCCAGCTGTTGCCGGCATTGCAAGCGGTACGAAACTAATACTTGTACTTTTTCCTGCGGATTCAACCATCTCGGAATCTTTCACAGGCTGAGGGAACAGCATCGTAAATCCTAAAAAGGCAACGATCATTCCACCTGCAATTTGAAGCCCTGGAATAGAAATACCAAAGACACTCATAATGACGTTCCCAAGATACCAGGTCACCATCAATATTAAAAAGGTGTAAAAAGCACTCTGCGAAGCCGTTTTCTTGCGCTCTTCTATCGACATCCGGCTTGATAAACCAAGATACATCGCGATTGCTGTTAAAGGGTTCGCTAAAGGAAGCATCATCACAACCCCTATCGATACATATTTTATTAATTCGATCATCTAAAAGATCCTTTTCAATACGTTACAAGAAAGCTTATCAATACTTTAATAGCCTTCTCACTTTCTGAAATATCATATGAATATTTTGTAATATTATCGAAACATTATGAGATAGCTATTCAAATCCATCAACCCATTTCTTTTTCACAAGAAAATCACAGACAACAAAAAACCCTTAACTTTCGTTAAGGGTTTTCACTATATGGCGGAGGCGGTGGGATTCGAACTCACGAACGGTTTAACCCGTTGCCGGTTTTCAAGACCGGTGCCTTCAACCACTCGGCCACGCCTCCAATAGAGAAAGTCATTATAATCGAAAATTTTCGCTTCGCAACTGTTTTGTGAAATTTATTTCTGAAAGCACTCAATATAAGTTAAAACGCCTCTCATAACGTCTTAACAACTTAACAACTTAACAACTTAACAATATAAGAATACAAAAGATGAACATTGCCAAAGGGGCACCAAGAATTCTTCCTGATTCATTAATGTTATGATGATCCCTATACACTTCACAGTAACAAATCCACTAACAAGTGCTTTTCATATCGATTGTGTGTTCGTACAAAAAATATAAGATGACAGGAGAAAAAATGAGTCAGGTATATCTATTACAAGTCGATTTTCCAACTAGCGGACCTTTTAAAGAGGCGATGAGCGAAAGCTACCGTGAATTAGCTGAACATATTGCCAAAGAAGAAGGACTCATTTGGAAAATATGGACTGAAAATCAATCCGAAAATCGCGCGGGCGGTTGGTACGCTTTTCGGGATCTTGAAAATCTGCAACGCTATCAAGCTATGCATACTAAGCGATTAGAAAGTTTTGGCGTTAAAGATATTCGCGCAGTTGTATTGGAAGCGAACCTTCCGCTTTCAGAAATTGATGGTTTCCCTATTGAGATTTTAACTCGATAATTTTATTTCCAAAAAAGAACGTCAACAAAGAAAAAGCCCTTAACTTTCGTTAAGGGCTTTTCAATCTGGCGGAGGCGGTGGGATTCGAACTCACGAACGGTTTAACCCGTTGCCGGTTTTCAAGACCGGTGCCTTCAACCACTCGGCCACGCCTCCAATACAGAAAGGTCATTATAGTGAAAAGTGATAACTTCGCAACTACTTTTTAATGACTTTTCCTGTTTTGATTGTTATTTAATCAATTGTAACGATACGAAGGCAATTAGTACCGCCTTGTTGGAAGTTGAATGAACCGAAGGTCACGATGATTCTATCGCCAACTTCTACCGCTTTCTTATCTTTCAATACCTGAACAACTTGTCTTTGGATCTCATCATCTGCTGATGGTTTGAAATCATAAAATACAGGTTGGACACCACGGCAGATCGTTAAACGACCACAAGTATCTTGATTACGCGTAATACCGTAAATTGGAAGACCTGTTGATACACGGCTCATTAAGAGTGCCGTTGTCCCTGTTTCTGTTAAACATGCCACAGCTTTAATATCAAAGTGGTTTGCAAGAACAATTGATGACATCGCAATAGCTTCGTCCGTTCTCTCAAACTTAAAGGGTTCTTCACGAAGTGAGTAACCTCCTTGTGAACCTAATGTACGATCCACTTCACTCTCTGCACCTAAGCAGATCTCTGACATTGATTGAACCGTTTTCACAGGGTATTTACCAACCGCTGTTTCAGCCGAGAGCATTACCGCATCTGTTCCATCTAAGACAGAGTTAGCAACGTCCATCACTTCAGCACGGGTTGGCGATTGATTCTCAATCATCGATTCCATCATTTGAGTTGCTGTAATAACGGCTTTATCTAATTGACGTGCACGATGAATAAAGCGTTTTTGAACGCCCACTAATCTTGCATCCCCAATCTCAACCCCTAAGTCCCCACGCGCAATCATAATTGCATCTGATGCTTCGATAATCTCATCAATATTTTCAAGCGCTTCTGTACGCTCAATTTTCGCAACGATACCCGCTTTAGAATTCGCAGCCACTAAAAGCTCACGCGCTTCAGTAATATCTGCGGCGGTTTTTGGGAATGATACTGCAATAAAGTCCGTGTTAAAGCCTGCCGCACAGATTAAGTCTTCTTTATCTTTTTCTGTTAAGGCTGCTGCTGATAAACCACCACCTTTAAGATTTACCCCTTTACGGTTTGAAAGTGGACCGGCTACCACAACTTTCGTCTGGATCTCACTCTCTGTCACGCCTGTCACATCCACGATGATATTACCGTCATCAAGAAGAAGCGTATCGCCAATTTTAACGTCATTCACGAGTTCTTTATAAGCAATACCTACGCGCTCGTTATTACCCGCATCTTCATCTAATTTGCTATCTAACGTGAACGTTTGACCCTCTTCAAGCTCAACACGACCATCGATAAAGTTCTCAATACGAATTTTTGGACCTTGAAGGTCTGATAAGATTCCAACACGTACGCCAAGCTTTTCAGCAACTGCTCGCACAGCTTCTGCTCTAGCAATATGCTCTGCATGCTCACCATGAGAGAAATTAAGACGAACAATATTCACGCCTGCTTTGATAATCCCTTCAAGTACGCCTGGTTTGTCAGTCGCAGGACCTAATGTAGCTACAATTTTGGTACGACGCATGTTGTTACTCCTCTGTTTATTATGAAAAATTCAAACTGAAAAACGAAAAGCTTTCTTTTTTTAGTATAACGCTAATTTAGCAATTTCGCTCAACTTATCCGGAGAAAAGCGCCACAAGATCACTGTTTGAGATATAATAGTGCTCACTTCGATAAATGAATCGCTTCCCTATTTCTGATAGGTCGTGATTCTTGAGCAGATTATCGCCCTATCACATCTTCGAGTAGAAGCTTATCATTAGAGTATCTAAGTAATATGACAAATAAAATATTTAATGAAGCCCTCATCGCTAAATACGATAAAGCTGGCCCGCGTTACACCTCTTACCCAACAGCTGTGCAATTTACAGATGCATTTGGCAGCCAAGAGTATATTGAAGCTGCGAAAGCTTCTAATGCGAGAAAAAATCCGCTTTCTCTCTATTTCCATATTCCTTTCTGTGCGACGATCTGCTTCTACTGTGGTTGCAATAAAATTATTACGAATAATCGTAAACGCTCTCAGCCATACCTTGATCGTCTCTTTAAAGAGATCGAAATGCAAGGCAAGCTCTTTGATAATAGAGCGCCGGTAAAACAGCTTCATTGGGGCGGTGGTACACCCACATTTTTATCTCACGATGAGATGCGTGCACTCATGGATAAAACCCGCGAAGTATTTAATATTCTTCCCGGCGATGAGGCTGAGATGTCTATCGAAGTTGATCCTCGTGAAGCAAATGCCGATACGGTACGCTTCCTTCGCTCGATTGGCTTTAACCGCCTCAGCATGGGTGTTCAAGACTTTGACGAAAAAGTACAGGTTGCCGTTAACCGCATTCAGCCAAAAGAGATTACAGTTGAGACCTTAACCGCCGCTCGTGAGTGTGGTTTTAATTCTATCTCACTTGATCTTATCTACGGTTTACCATTCCAAACCGTTGAAAGCTTCTCTAAAACACTCGATGAAGTGATTGAGCTTTCGCCAGATCGCCTCTCTGTGTTTAACTACGCGCATATGCCTCATCTCTTTAAAACACAAAAGCAGATGAATCCTGAGGATATGCCATCACCACAAGAGAAACTCCTAATTCTGAAGCTTGTCATTGAACGTTTAACTGATGCGGGCTACGTCTATATCGGCATGGATCACTTTGCTAAACCCACAGATCAACTCGCGATTGCACAGAAAGAAGGGCTTCTCTATCGTAACTTCCAAGGTTACTCAACCCATTCAGATTGTGACTTAGTTGGCATGGGGATCTCTTCTATTTCTCAAATCGGGGATATCTATGCGCAAAATGCGAAGATTATGGCCGATTATGAAGCGAAGATCGATAATCATGAACTGCCGATTATGCGCGGTGTAAAACTCACTGAAGATGACTTAATTCGTCGCCATGTAATTACGGAGATTATGTGTAATCTCAAACTTGATCTTGATAAGGTCAGCGAAGAGCTCGGCATTGATGCGCGCGAATACTTTAAAGCAGATCTTCCTGAGCTTGATGCAATGCAAGATGATGGCCTTATCGTCATTAAAGATGGCATCTACTATGTACAAGAACCAGGGAGATTACTCATTCGTAACATTGGTATGGTCTTTGATGCTTACCTTCAGAAAAATGATAATCGTTTCTCTCGCGTCATTTAGTTTTAAGCGCATGAATGGTAATACATCACCTTCGATATTAATATTAAAAAAACCGAAATATCCAAATTTTAATATCTAACATTGGTAATAAAACATTCTATATAAGCTGATTTAAGCTGATTGAAATTGATTTAAACATAAATATTATTAAGGCGTTAAGTTCCTCTATTAAAGAACTTAACGCCTTTTTCTATTTCTAAATTTGCTATAAAAAAAAAGCTATGATACTTTTGAATCAAATCCACTATATGAACAATTGTGCGCCTAATAGGTCATTCATATAATAAAACGAAGTACATTCCATTAGATACGCCGGAGGAATTGTTCAATAGTGAGTTCTACTAAAACTGTTTCTATCAGTTTAAACATTTGTAACAAGGCTTAGCGATATCCGATTGAATGCAAGTTTGGTATTAACCCATTAAAAACACTAACAACCCACGTTAACCCGACTTGCCATACCGATAATAATATTCAGTCATCGATACCAAAGTGCTAACCCGTTCATTTAAAAATATTTTGAAGTTAATGACTAGAGACGGAAAGTCCACACAGTCACGCAAGGATAAAAGATTTAAAACAACCTTAACTATCTAAACGAGGAGGATACTATGTCCAAGTCAACACAGGATAATAACCGCGATTATGATCAAATGATCGAAGCGATTGGGAAAAATCCTAAATTTTACGATGTCGTCCGGAAGAAGCAGACCTTCAGCTTGACGTTACTTGCACTCACATTAGGTTTTTATATCCTCCTAATGCTCGCTGTTGCATTTGCGCCAAACTTAGTCGGAATGCCAATTTCTAAAGATTCTGTCACAACTTGGGGAATTCCAGCAGGATTCTTCCTCATTATTTGGACGACGATTCTTACAGGCTACTACATCAACCGTACTAACAAGGTCTATGACCCAATGACTGAATCACTTATTAAGGAGACGGCTGATGAAACGCTTAAATAAATCATTAATCGGAAGTGCTGTACTTCTCTCGCCTCTCCTTTCAAGTGCATTTGCACAGCAAGCGGGTGAGAAGAACTGGACGGCGATTGCAATGTTCTTCGTGTTTGTACTTGCAACACTTGCTATCACGTTCTGGGCAGCAAACAAAACTAAATCCGCATCAGACTTCTATACCGCAGGTGGCGGACTCTCAGGATTCCAAAACGGACTTGCAATTGCCGGAGATTACCTCTCTTCTGCATCGTTCCTTGGTATCTCTGCGATGGTATTTACCTCAGGATATGATGGTTTAATCTACTCCTTTGGATTCTTCATTGGCTGGCCGGTTATTCTCTTCCTTATGGCAGAGCGTTTCAGAAACCTTGGACGCTTTACTTTTGCGGACGTAACAGCATATCGCTTAAAACAAAAACCAATTCGTATCTTAGCAGCATTCTCAACGATGGCGATTGTACTTCTCTATCTCATCGCACAGATGGTTGGCGCAGGAAAACTCATCGAGCTTCTCTTTGGTTTAAGCTATGGCGTTGCGGTGATGATCGTTGGGGTTCTCATGGTGATGTATGTTCTCTTTGGAGGAATGCTTGCAACAACGTGGGTACAGATGATCAAAGCGGTATTAATCCTCTTTGGTGCAACCGTGATGTCTGTGGTGGTTCTCTACTGGTCAGGCTTTGACCTTGGCAATCTCTTCGCAAAAGCAGTTGAAAAGAGCCCTGAGGGAATCAATATCATGAAACCTGGTCTTCAGTTCCCAAATCCAATTGACGCAATCTCACTGGGTATTGGACTGATGTTCGGTACAGCGGGTCTTCCACACATCTTAATGCGATTCTTCACAGTTAAAGATGCGAAAGAAGCTCGTAAATCAGTACTCTATGCAACAACATTTATCGGTTACTTCTACCTCTTGATGTTCATCATCGGATTCGGTGCAATCGTTTATGTAATGGGTGTTCCTGAATATATGAATGGTGATACGCTCATCGGTGGTAACAACATGGCGGCGATTCACTTAGCACATGCTGTCGGTGGTAACTTATTCTTAGGATTCATGTCAGCAGTGACCTTTGCAACACTTGTTGCGGTTGTCGCAGGATTAACGCTCGCAGGCGCTTCGGCTATCAGCCATGACATCTATGCGAACGTGATCAAGAAAGGGAATCCTGATATGAAGATGGAACTAAAAGTTTCACGTTATACAACGATTGCTCTTGGTATCATCGCAATTCTTCTTGGAATCATGTTTGAAAACCAAAACGTAGCATTTGTTGTAGGACTTGCATTCTCAATCGGTGCATCTGCGAACTTCCCATTACTCTTCCTTTCAATGTACTGGAAAAAGCTCTCAACACGTGGCGCAGTTATTGGTGGAGCAGCAGGTTTAGCATCAGCGGTGATCATCATTATCTTAGGACCTGAAGTTTGGGGTAAAGTTCTTGGAAATGGAGAAGGTATCCTTCCATACAATAACCCAGCACTCTTCTCTATCCCGATCTCATTTATCGTGACAATGATTGTTTCACTCAACGATAACTCAGCGGATGCGAAAGCAGAAAGAGCAGTATTCAGTGCACAGTATGTTCGTTCACAAGTGGGCGGTGAAGGTATCGCAGAAGCAATTCAGCAGTATCGTCAAGTAAACCACCCGGATTTTGATCAGAAATAATGCCCTTACTCATTATTGTTGATCAATAATAAGAGGCCTCAATCAATTAGATTGAGGCCTTTTTTATTAAGATTTTTTCAGTAATCTTTTCTTTATATGATGGGCATCTAGTGATGAAGCTATTCAACTTTTAAGCCTTATAATTCGCACCTTTTAACAGCACTTTTCCATTACTCGTTGATTCTGAAGCCTTTAAGGCTTGCTCGATTTCATCAACGGGATAAATCGCAGACACAGGTAATTCAAGCTTCCCTTCAAGGGCATAACCCATAATCTCTTCAATTAAACTCACAAAGTCTTCCGCTGTCAGCTCTTCAGCAACAACTGCGCCCCAGAATCCTTTGATGCGTAGCTCTTTAAAGATCATTGTTTCATAACTAAATTGATACGGCGCTTCGCTCATCGCCCCAAAAGTCATGAAAGTCCCACGATAACCTAAAAGATCTGCCATCTTCCCAGCAAGTTCACCACCTACAGAGTCTAACGCATAAAGAATTGGTTCATTCCCTATTTTCTCTCGAACCGCTTCTTGCCAATGATCTTGGGTTGTACTCACAATAAGATCAGCACCATATTTTTCAGTTGGCGCCACTAAGTTATCACGATGAACAAGACCAATCAGTTTTAGGCCTTTTGCCTTACCGATTGTCGCTAATAATTTACCGATCGCACCACCTGCCGCATTATAGAGAAGCCAATCGCCTGAAGAAACTCCTAGTTCCCGGAGTAGTGTTAATGCACTAAATGGCATCGATATCAGCTGTGCAGCAATCTCATCTGCAATCCCATCAGGGAGTGGTACCACAGAGTTTGCATCTGCCACAAACTCATCGGCCCATGTACCAATACCACCTGTTGCAATAACACGCTGACCAACCGCTAGATGCTTCACATCACTACCCACTTCAGCAATAACGCCTAATGCTTCTGTACCGGCATCATGGGGTAATGTTGGCCTATGACCATATGTTCCTGATAACTGCATTAAATCATGGTGGTGAATCGGGGAAAGATGCATATCAACACGCACATCACTCGTCCCCAATACTTTTTTCTCATAATTAGCAACTTGTACTGCATCAATACGATGATGACTCTCTTTAACCTGAACAATCTTTTTCATAAATTCAATCTCCTCGTTAATGAAATATTCTATATCCTTCGCAATATATACAACTTATACAACTACTTGATAACTATGATAATTCATTAATAGGTATTGATAAATCACACTATTACTACCATACTGTGTAAGTAAATCCTACCAATTAAAAGACTGAGAACCAGTGAGAAGAGATATTTAATGGCTGACCTGCGCTTAATGAAAATTTTCATCACTGTTGCTGATCACCTTAGCTTTACCAAAGCATCTGAAGAGCTTGATATTGCACGCCCATCAATTAGCCAAGCCATTCAACAACTAGAGGAACACCTTAATACAAAGCTCCTCAATCGGACAACTCGAAGTGTTTCGCTCACACCTGAAGGCGAACTCTATTATGATCACGCCACAAGTATTTTAGAGCAGATCAATACAATGGAGAAAAAACTCAACGAGAATCTCAAGCTTCCTACGGGACGTGTTCGTCTTGATGCCTCCCCTTCTATTGTCAAAAATTTTTTAAAACAGCATATTATTGCCTTTCGAGATCAATATCCTGATATCGAACTCCTAATAGGCTCAAGCGATGAGAATATTGATTTTACCGAGTCAGCTGTCGATTGCGCTTTACGGATTGGAGAAATAGGACGCGATGATATTATCGCCTTCCCTCTTGGAAAAATTACTTTTGGTTGTTATACAACGCCTGAATATATCCAAATACATGGAATGCCTCATGATCTAGCATCACTTGAAGAGCATACTGCTATCAATTACTTTTCCAATGATAACAACCGTACACTCTATTGGCCCTTTATCCAAAATAATGAGATCATGCCGATCAATATGAAACATCAAATCGCAGTGAATGATGCAGAAACTTGTTTAGCCTTCTGTTTAGAAGGAATCGGCATCGCTGTCATTGCCGATTTTTTAGCACAACCATATGTGAAACAAGGTTCGCTACGCCCTATTTTGAAGCAAATCCCCCTCGAAAGCCGTCCTTTGAATCTTCTCTATACCCCCATTCAAAATCATAACCAAAAGAAAAGACTCCTCATCGATTGGCTTAAAGAATTTAAAATGCATTAACCTTCAAAAGTTAATGCATTCCATTGATCATTTCAATGTGTAAACTGAGCGAATATAACTGATGCCTAGTTGCCTTTCACAAGAATTTTCCCGGCACTCAACGAACCAGTCGTTGCAGCAGTTAAAGCATCCTTAATCTCATTGACGCCATAGACAGCGGCAACAGGCAATTGGAGTTTTCCGGCTTTTGCATAACCGATAATCTCGTGGATTTTTTCCATAAACACAGCAGGACTCATCTCCTGCATCATAGGCGCCGCCCAAAAACCACGAACTGTTAACTCTTTAAAGAGAAGCTCGCTATGATTTAACACCATGCTCTCGCCACTCATGCTACCAAATGAAACAAGCTTTCCTCGACGTGCGAGTAAATCCATTAATCCTTGCGCAGCAATACCGCCTACAGAATCAATCGCAAAATCAATAGGTGCATCTTTGATCATCGATCTTACAGTCTCTTTCCAATCCGCCTGATCCGTACTCACGACATATTCAACGCCATAACTCTTCACAACATCTATCAGGGGTGCGCGATGCACAACACCGATAAGATTAATACCACGTTCGCCGGCAATAGAAGCCAATAATCGACCCACAGCACCAGCAGCTGCATTATAGATAACCCAATCTCCGGGTTTTGCATTCAAGACCTCTAATAGCAGGAGCGTACTCAGGGGCATCGCAATCAACTGAGCTGCAATACTATCTGGGATCTCATCTGGAATTGGAATGACGCCATTTCCTGCTTTTATAAACTCATCCGCCCAAACACCATTTTTACCGCCGGCAACAATAACCCGTTGCCCTTCTATAAGATGCGTAATATCGCTTCCAACCTCTATGATCGTTCCTACAGCTTCACTACCTACAACATCGCCTTTATTCGGCTTCACGCCGTAAGTGCCTTCGAGTTGGTGAAGATCATGATTATGAAGGGGTGAATAGCGAAGTTGAATACGCACCTCATTGGGCTTTAATACCTCACGCTCAAGTGGCACAACTTCAACTGAATCGACGATATTTCCAAGTGTTTTTAAGACAACTTTTTTCATACTATCTCCTATCCGTTTAACGTATTCAATTTCTCATGATACTGAGAACCTTATCGTTTTAGTATAGCGAAAAAGTGCCACCAAAGCAGATATCCGCTCAAGGCAATATCATTCTCATTAAAGAATACAAATAAAGACTGAACTGCTTTATCCAAGATTAATCGGTACAATAGATCCATACAATCATCGATAAGATATTAGATATAAAAATTAAAGGGAACTCATCATGACTTATTACATTGGTGCACACGTCAGTGCCGCAGGTGGCGTACAAAATACTGTTAAAAATGCGAATGAGATTGGTGCGAATGCGTTTGCGCTCTTCACGAAGAATAACCGCCGCTGGGAAGGTCCACCGCTTAAAAAAGCGGATATTGAAAGTTATAAACGCTTTTTAGAAGCCTTTAAATTTAATCCTGCGCATGTCTTACCTCATGCAAGCTATCTTATTAATCCTGGGCATCACGATAGTGAAGCATTAGAAAAATCTCGTGTTGCACTCTTAGATGAGTTTCAGCGTTGTGAGCAGCTAGGCATCTCTCTCATTAACTTTCACCCGGGAAGTCATCTCAATAAAATGCCGGTCAATGATTGTTTAAAAACCATTGCGGAATCAATCAATATCGTGCTTGCACAAACTGAAGGCGTGACCGCTGTGATTGAAAATACTGCCGGACAAGGGACCAATCTCGGTTTTGATTTTGAACACCTTGCCCGCATTATCGAAGATGTTGAAGACAAATCACGCGTCGGTGTTTGTATCGATACTTGTCATGCATTTGCCGCAGGTTATGAACTTCGCACCGATGAAGGTTGTGATAACACCTTTACTGAGTTTGATAAGGTGGTCGGTTTTGATTATCTACGTGCACTTCATTTAAATGATTCGAAAGGCGCGTTTGATAGCCGAGTGGATCGCCATCATAGTCTCGGTAAAGGAGAAATTGGAGAAACGCCATTCCACTACATTATGCAAGATGATCGTTTCCGCAATATGCCTCTCGTTCTTGAAACCATCGAGCCTGAAATCTGGAAAGATGAGATTACCTGGTTACGCTCGTTAGAAAAGTAATTTTCAAATAAAACTTTCAGCAATGCCGGCATATTGATCACAAATAATCGATCAATATTCGATATAAAAAATCCCCATCGCCTATTGGTAATGGGGTAAATGAGTCACACAATAATTCTATTGATGAGCACTCTGAAGGAGTTAGGTGAGCTTCGGATTTAAGGAGGAGGACTCAAATACGAAGCTCTGATAAAGCATCTTCATGCTTTAGATCAGACGCGTTCAATCTCTTCATTGCGAGAGCTTCCTTGAAACTTCCAAGCCCCAAAAATAAGCAATAAAAAAACCAACACTTCTTTTCTTATCAAGCCGTGTTGGTTTTAAAATCCAATGCGCTTTATCTCTCAGAAACAATACTTTAATTATCCATTTTGGTTTAAGCATCGATCTCTGTAGGAGTTAGCACCTTAAATATCATTTTCATATTCAGGTTGCCGGGTTTCATAGGGCCTATCCCTCCACCACTCTTGATAAGTTGTTCGTTATTGCTAACGTGAGTCCATAATACTCATAATCACTTTCTAAAAGCAATCATTTTCAGCATTAAAGGATAAAATAACGCTCAACAAAAACACTAACATGCTGATATTAAACATCTATTCAATTATGCAAATTTAAAACAAAACATATATATATTGTTTTATTTGTGACTTATGTTTTACATCTTTTACTCAAAAACCGATATCCCTACTGATTTTCAAGTAAAAACTGATCAATATCCGCTCTCCATGGAACCGCTGGTTGCGCCCCTTTTTTCATAACCGCAAGCGCTGCGGCCGCATGCCCCATTTTAACAGCTTCCATTAATGTTTTATCTTCAAGTAAGGCCGTCACTAAAACACCATTAAACGTATCACCAGCACCAATCGTATCAATGGCTTTAACCACAAATCCTGGCACTAATTGCCCTTCGCCAACGGCGTTTCCATCAGATTTAACACTGACCCACGCGCCTCGCTTACCGAGTGTAATAATCACGGTTTCAATACCATAAGCATGAAGTGCTTGTGCGGCTAAATCAGCATCAAGATCTGTTTCTACACGAATCCCCGTCAAAATTTCCGCTTCTGTTTCATTTGGGGTAATCACATTGATATTCGCTAAGAAACTATCTGATAATGCTCTAGCGGGCGCAGGATTCAAAACAACGCTAACGCCGGCATCTTTCGCTTTTTGTGCGGCTAATTCCAGGGTTTCTTGCGGTGTTTCTAGTTGTATTAGGAGCATATCTGCACTCTCAATCGTTGAGAGAAGCGGCGTGATAAATTCAGGCGTAACATGTGCATTCGCACCTGAATAGATACCAATCATATTCTCCCCTTCATTATTCACAAAGATTAAAGCAACGCCCGTCTTTTCATCCGGCACAACTTGCATTAAATGGGTATCAATCTGATCTTTTTTGAATTGCTCCATCGCTTCAAAGCCAACGGAATCATCCCCCACTGCCGCGATAAAAGTTATATCTGCACCTGCTCGCCCCGCTGCTACGGCTTGATTCGCCCCTTTACCCCCTAATGCAACTTGATACTGATCTCCGGCAAGCGTCTCGCCCGGCGACAAAAAGTGAGGGACGTTTAAAATGTAATCCACATTACTACTGCCTAAAACAATCAACTTTTTACTCATTTAAAACACCTCAAATATCATTATAGAGAAGGAGAATAAAGGCTTCATAAATACTCGTCAAGTGAGTAGATCAAAGCTTTAACAACCATATCAATCTCTTCATTATCGCATAGTTTTAAGTGCTTTTAATGCGCTTTTAGCACATCTATACATATAACCTTTGGTTATACCACAACCCTCAAATGTCACATGCAAAATCTTGCTATTTATCTATCCATATCATATATCTAGATGCATGCCATCGATAATAGAGAAAACACACACATCATCTCATAACGATAAATGATGGCCTAACGAGGACATGTTCGTTAGAAATAATACCAATATATATGGAGGAGCATCATATGAAGAAGTCGATTTTAGGTCTTGCACTATGCGGTTTAATGGCGATGCCAACAGCATCATTCGCTGAAGAATTAACCGGAACACTGAAAAAGATTGATGAGACTGGCACTATAACACTTGGCCATAGAGAATCTTCAATCCCCTATTCTTATTACGATAATCAGCAGAATGTTGTGGGTTATTCACATGAAATTAGCCTGAAGATCGTTGAAGGTGTCGAGAAAAAACTCGGTAAAAAAATCGATGTAAAACTCATGCCGATTACTTCACAAAACCGTATTCCGCTCATGCGTAATGGCACCATTGATCTTGAATGTGGCTCCACCACCCATAACACAGCTCGTGCTCAAGAAGTCGACTTCACTAACACCATCTTTATCATCAATATTCGCATGATTACAGATGTTAACTCAGGATTATCATCCTTTGATGATCTGAAAGATAAAGTGGTCATCACAACAGCAGGAACAACTTCAGAGCGAATCCTTCGCAATATGAATGCTGAGAAAAATATGAATATGCGCATTCAGTCAGCGAAAGATCATGGCGATGCATTCATGATGCTTGCCGATAATCGTGGTGTTGCCTATGTCATGGACGATTCACTTCTCTATGGCGAACGCGCAAAAGCACCTCAGCCTGATCGTTGGGTCGTAACAGGCGAATCACAAGATCAAGAAGCTTACGCGTGCATGCTTCGTAAAGGTGATACACAATTTAAAGATCTTGCTGACCAAGTGATTGCCGATATGTCTGGCTCTGGCGAAATGGAAGAGATTTATAACAAATGGTTCACTCAGCCTATTCCACCCCGTAACGCAAATCTTGAATTCCCACTTTCAGATAGCATGCGAGAGCTCTTTAACAACCCAACGGATAAGCCTTATCAATAGAATCAGTTGATGAGTGGTTATTTATAGTGACTCCTAAATAATCATCCTCAATTAATAGAACTCTAGGAAGGGGCTATTCCTCTTCTCTAGAGTTTCTCGTTTCTCATAAATTCAAAAAGGTTATCCTATGTTTGAACTAGATTTTTCAATGCTTTTTCAAGAAGCGGTGATGAATGAGACCTATCTCGACTGGTTATTAGAAGGTGCTAAGTGGACGATTATTGCTTCAAGCTCAAGTTGGATTTTAGCACTGGTTCTCGGCATTATTGTTGGAACAATGCGCACACTGCCGAGTAAAACCTTCCGCTTTATAGGCGCGACGTATGTCGAATGTCTTCGCAATGTGCCACTTATTGTGCAACTCTTCTTCTGGTATTACGTCTGGCCAAATCTCATGCCTAGTGCGATGGGAGATTGGATTAAAGGACAAGATCCTTTAGTACAGATGATGACTGCCGGCATCCTCTGCCTAGGCCTATTTACCTCAGCACGTATTGCTGAACAAGTCCGTTCAAGTATCGAATCTCTTGCCGGCGGACAGATGCGAGCAGCACTTGCAACAGGCTTATCACTTCCACAAGCATATCGTTATGTGATCTTACCGCAAGCCCTTCGTATTATCTTGCCACCAATGACTTCTGAGCTTTTAAACATCTTTAAAAACTCCTCAGTCCTACAAACGATTGGCCTAGCAGAGCTCACAAGACAAGCGGCGCAGATTAATGACTATACGGCAAAAGCCTATGAATCGTTCATTCTTGTGACCATCGCTTATATCATTATTAATGTGGTGCTGATGTTTATCATGAAGGGTATCGAAAGATACACACAGCTTCCAACATTCAAAGGAGGGGCATAATATGGGTAACTTCTCTCTTTCAAGCCTCTTCTCCATTATCGGTGAGAACTATGAGTTTTTACTCCAAGGAATGAGCGTTAGTCTTCAAATCACTGCGGTTGCGATTGTGGTGGGGATTCTTTGGGGAATAGTCTTAGCCGTCGCAAGGCTCTATGGACCTAAACCCATTAAATGGCTAGCCACAGGTTATGTAAATTTCTTTCGCTCGATCCCGCTGATCATGGTATTAATGTGGTTCTATCTTGCAATTGGCCCAACGCTTCAACAAGCACTTGGGTTGGGGAATAGTGCCGGCGTTCGTCTTATTTGGGCAATTGTCGCTTTCTCTCTTTTTGAAGCTGCTTACTACTCGGAAATTATCCGCGCTGGATTTAAGAGCGTAAGAAGTCAACAGATGAGCGCTGCCCTTGCTTTAGGAATGACACGCGCACAAGCAATCTATCATGTGATCTTACCGCAAGCCCTTCGTAATATGATACCGCTTCTCTTAACACAAGGCATTATCCTCTTCCAAGATACTTCGCTGGTTTACATTATGAGCCTTAATGATTTCTTCAGAGCGACCGATATTATCGGCTACAACAATAACGCAAAAATGGAGTTGATCCTCTTTGCAGGATTTGTCTATTTCATCATCTGCTTCTCGCTCTCAAGTTTAGTTCGCACCTTACAAAAAAGGAAACGTACAGCATGATTCGCTATCAAAATGTTAGTAAATTTTATGGTGACTTCCAAGTCTTAAAAAACTGTTCAACTGATATTGCTGAAAAAGAAGTCGTCGTTGTTTGTGGCCCATCTGGTTCAGGAAAATCTACTTTGATTCAGTGTGCCAATGGACTTGAGCCATTTCAAGAAGGCGATATTATTATCAACGGTCACTCTCTTGCCGACCCTAAAACCAATATCAATAAAGTTCGCACACAAGTTGGCATGGTATTCCAACACTTTGAGCTCTTCCCAAACATGTCAATCGAGAAAAACCTCATGCTTGCGCAGGTCAAAGTCCTCAAACGCAATAAGGATGAAGCCCATGCAAAAGCCATAGCCCTTTTAGATCGCGTGGGTTTAAGTAAACACTTAGGGAAATACCCAACGCAACTCTCAGGTGGCCAACAGCAAAGGGTTGCGATTGCGCGCGCACTTGCGATGGATCCTGTGGTCATGCTCTTTGATGAACCAACATCGGCCCTTGACCCTGAGATGATTCACGAAGTATTAGCGGTTATGACAGAGCTTGCACAAGAAGGGATGACTATGATGTGTGTTACCCATGAGATGGGCTTTGCAAGGCAGGTTGCTGACCGTGTTATCTTTATCGATGGTGGTGAAATTTGTGATGATGTCTCTAAAGAAGCATTCTTCGAAGGCGAACCTAGCGATCGCGCGAAGATATTCCTGAGAAACATCTTCCAAAATGATTAGCGATAAGATGATATCCATCCATCTTTACTTTTTATTTTTATTTTTATATTAGTTACACAATTATCAGTTTCGTAATCTCTTAGGATCTCCATATCTGACACAATAAGAGGATTACACAAGGGCACAATAGTTTTACTGTTGTGCCCTCTTTTTAT
>CAZPIQ010000023.1:0-21470 GCA_964586665.1 uncultured Ignatzschineria sp.
CGCAATTTTACCAGCATCTTTTGTTGCTTGACGCTGTGCATCATTGAAGTATGCTGGAACTGTGATCACAGCTTCAGTGACTTTTTCACCTAAGTATTTTTCAGCAGTCTCTTTCATTTTCATAAGAACGCGTGCTGAAACTTCTGGTGGCGCCATTTTTTTATCGTCTAACACAGATACCCAAGCATCACCGTTGTCGGCTTTGATGATTGAGAATGGAACGATCTCTTTATCTTTTTGAACTTCTTTATCTTCGAAACGACGGCCAATAAGGCGTTTGATTGCATAAAGTGTATTTTTAGGGTTAGTGATTGCTTGGCGTTTAGCAGGCTCACCTGTAAGAACTTCGTCTGGCGTATATGCAACAATCGATGGGGTTGTACGATCGCCTTCTGCGTTCTCAATCACACGAACTTTGTCGCCTTCCATTACGGCAACACATGAGTTAGTAGTACCTAAGTCAATACCAATAATTTTAGCCATTATTAATTTCCTTTAATTTGAATATATCTTTTAAATATTATTTTAATAGTCTATGAACAGCGATCTTTGATTCGGTTTAGGGAAACTTAGTGATGTTCATTTTCTCTGTCTGAATACAATATGGGATCGATTTTTCAGACTTCAAGGAAATTCGTAAATTTTTTTTAAAGTTTTTTTAAATAGGCATCGTGGTGGCATCTAAATAGTTGCTATTACAACGCTTATCAATCATTAAGGGAATATCATTCATTAAGCGCACTTATAGATCTATTTCCCTATATATATTTTCTTGCACCAAAAATATCGCTCCCGACACGAATAATGGTGCTACCTTCCAAAATTGCAAGTTCAAGATCCTGGCTCATCCCCATTGAAAGCTCGGTTGCATTAGGATTCATAAGCCCTTCGGCACGCATTGTTTCACTTAAAATTCTAAGATCAGCAAAGCCTTTACGAATTAATGCCTGATCTTCAGATTGAACCCCAATTGTCATCAGTCCTATTACGCGAATTGACTTAAATTCAGCAATTTCAGCTAAAAATGTGGGTAATTCTTCGGGTAGTAAACCTTGCTTTTGCGGGTCTCGAGTTGTGTTTACTTGGATCATGATATCTCGAATAAAGCCATGCAGATTGGCATAATCATGAATGCGTCTCGCAATGCGGGCGCGATCAACGCTCTCGATGCAATCGGCAAGCGCTGTAACCTCATTAACCTTGTTTCCTTGAAGCGCACCAATAAAGTGTGTTTCTCGAGGTGTGATTGTCGTGTGTTCTTTAAGAATGAAGGGAGCCTTTTCGGCTAATTCTTGTGCTCTATTTTCACCAATAAGACCAAAGCCGAGCTTGATTGCTTCATTGATGAGTTCAGGTGTTCGGGTCTTACTTGCTAAAAGAAGTTTGATACTTTTAGGATCTCGTCCTGCTTTTTCGGCTGCTATTTGAATACGGTGATTAACTCTCGTGAGATTCTGCTGTAGTTCCGTAGCGGTAATTTCCGTCATTATATATTAACCTCATCATTTATTGGGATATTGAGATATCAACGTGATCTTTTTTAGGAGTACCTCAATTAAAAATATGCATTAATTGATTAATTAGTGACCTTTTTTAGGATCAATATCGAGGGATTTTAATTTACGGTAGAGATTCGTACGCTCCATACCGACAAGTTCAGCGAGATTCGCAATATTTCCTTCCGATCGTTCATATTGTGCAATTAGATAAGCTCTTTCAAATTGCTCGCGTGCTTCTCTAAGTGGAAGGTGAAGCAGAAGATGGTCAGACGAGCCCGATGCGGTTGCTGGATCAAGTTTACTATCTTGCTCAAGTGCGTTATTGACTTCATCTAGGCTTACTTCGTCGCTGTTACCAAGAACAAGTAAGCGCTGAATAATATTTTTAAGCGCTAAGTTGTTGCCTTTCCATTGGTGATTACGAAGGCGGTTTTGCGCAGCAATTGAGAAGTGGCGATAGGTGAGTTGTTTATCTTCTACAAAATGGTGAACATAACTACTGATCAGCTCAGGAACATCTTCGGGGTGCTCAGCAAGAGGGGGGAGTTCAATCACAACGACATTGATCAAGTGCCAAAGTTGTTCATTAAAGTCGCCACTTTCTACGAGTGAGAGAAGGCCAGGTTGTGCCGAGAAGATATAGCGAATATTGGTTTCAGTCACCACGCCTGTCACTGGGTGAATGAAGGATTTTGTTTGAAGAAGATCGTAAATGAGCTTTTGTGCCCGATCATCTGCTTGTTCTAAATTGCTTAAGTAGAGGGTTCCGCCGGCAATTGAACAGAGAAGTTGTGATCGTTTTTCGGTATTTTCGATAAGTTCTTTCACTTCATTGAGTGTTAAAGAATTAAAACTTAATTCGAAAAAGGGGCATTGATGGCGCTTAGAATTGGCATGAATATAACTTGCAATGCCGGCAACTTCTGAGCCAAAAGTATGAATCAGCAGTACATTGCTATCGGATTTAGCTGATTCTTTAAGGGCATCTCGAATAGCGGTAATAACACGACTTCGTCCCACTGGCTCATAAGGTTTAATACGAGTTGGTTGAATAGGGCTTTCGACAGCTGTCAGTGCGGGTTTTTTCTCAGATTCAGCTAATGTTTTCTCGACAACTAAAAGAAGTTTAGCAAGCGTGAGCGGCTTCTCTAAAAAGTCAGAAGCACCGAGCTTAGTTGCTTCAATTGCATGTTCAAGCGTGCCATGTCCACTCATCATAATTACAGGGCAGTGAAGCGTATTGTTTTCGCGCCAAAATTCAAGAAGAGAGATGCCGTCAATATCCGGCATCCAGATATCAAGGAGAATAAGATCAGGTTCACGTTTCTCTTTGAGTGCTTTCGCCTCCGTGCCGTTATAGGCCATCGCGACTTCATACCCCTCGTCTTGTAATATATCGCTTACAAGATTACAGATATCTTTCTCATCATCCACGATTAAAATATAAGGCTTTTCGCTTGGCATAGTCTCAGTATCTCTTTAGGTTGCCGGCATAGGGATTTCACCTATGCCTAGAATAAGGTGTTGTGTGACAATAGGCGTGACTTGTTGGATATCCGATATCATGCCTAATAGCATCGATTAAAAAAAGGGAGCATCAACTCCCTTTCTTAGTATATCGAAAATTACGATTCTTTTTTAGCGGTAGTACTCGCTTTTTTTGTTGTCGTTGTTTTCTTTGTAGCAGTTTTAGTTGCTGTAGTTTTTGTAGTGGCCTTTGCAGTAGTACTCTTAGCAGTAGTCGTCTTTTTGGCGGGCGCTTTTTTAGCAACTGGTTTTTTCGTAGCTGCTTTTTTCGTAGCGGGTTCTTTTTTTGCCGGCGCCTTTTTAGTAGTTGCTTTTCGTCGACCTTTTGCCGGTGCTTTTGCGAGCATCTCTTTACACTGTTCAAGTGTTAGTGTGGCAGGATCAGTCTCTTTCGGAACTTTAGCATTTTTGGTGCCATCAGTAACGTATGGCCCAAAGCGACCATTAATAATCTCTATTAACGTTTCACCATCTTGGAATGAGTTGATGAATTTCGCAGCTTCTGCTGCTTTATGGGCTGCTACGACTTCCATTGCCCGCTCAAAGCTAACGCTGTAAGGATCATCTTCTTTGAGTGAAACAAATTTTCGTGGACCATATTGAATATAAGGTCCGAAGCGACCAATATTGGCACGAATATCGTAACCATCTTCGCCTTGACCTAGAACACGTGGAAGGCGGAATAGCGCCATCGCTTCATCAAAAGTGATTGTATCAATACTTTGACCTGGAAGAAGCGAAGCAAAGCGTGGCTTATCTTCATCATCTTTGTCACCAATTTGTGCAAATGGTCCATAACGACCAACACGAACGGAAACGGGTTTTCCGGTTTTAGGATCTTCCCCTAGTACTTTTGCTTGTGCGACTTCTGCGCGAGAAACATTCTCTTCAACGTGATTACAGTGCGCAATAAACGGGGTCCAGAACTCTTCTAAAAGTGGGATCCATTTCTTCTCGCCATTGGCAACTTCATCTAGGTTATCTTCCATCTGTGCCGTAAATTCATAATCAACAATGCGCATAAATTCAGCAGTTAAGAATCTTGCGACAATTTTCCCCATATCGGTTGGGGTAAATCTACGGTTATCTAAGATAACGTATTCGCGATTTTGGAGTGTTGAAATAATCGAAGCATAAGTTGAAGGGCGACCAATGCCAAACTCTTCCAATGATTTCACGAGAGAAGCTTCCGTGTAACGTGGTGGTGGTTCTGTAAAATGTTGATTAGTTGTGATTTTTTCAAGATCAATGATCTCGCCTTCTTTCATTTCCGGCAGGATTCGGTCTTCATCTTTTTGATCGCTACTTTCATCATCAACATCTTCAAGATAGAGGCTCATAAAGCCAGGGAAGGCAATAACAGATCCTGTGACTCTGAAGGTATGTAATCCTTTTTCACCAAGGTCAACCGCTGTTGTATCCATGATGGCAGATTCCATTTGAGAAGCGATCGCACGTTTCCAAATGAGTTCATAAAGTCTGTATTGATCAGAAGAGAGGTGCTCTTTAACTGATTCAGGGGTTCTGAAAACAGAAGTCGGACGAATTGCTTCATGCGCTTCTTGGGCATTTTTAGCTTTTGTCTTATATTCGCGAGGCTCTTTCGGAAGATACTCTTTACCATGCTTCGTTAGAATGTATTTACGAATATCTTCAAGAGCATCTTGAGAAAGCGTGACGGAGTCGGTACGCATATAGGTAATTAAACCGATGGTTTCAGTTCCTAAGTTGATCCCTTCATAGAGATCTTGTGCAGTACGCATTGTTCTAGAGGTGCTAAAACGCAGTTTTCTAGAAGCTTCTTGTTGAAGTGTTGAGGTTGTAAATGGCGCGGCTGGGTTACGTCTACGTTGTTTCTTCTCAATATTGTAAACGGGCAGTTTTTTACCAAACTTTGCTTCTAAAGTGTCATGTACTTCTTGCGCTGATTTTTCATCTGTAAAGGAAAACTGCTCAACTTTCTCGCCTTTGTATTCTGTCAAGCGTCCTGAGAATGTGGAGCTTTCCTTATTCATATCCGCAAAGATGGACCAATATTCTTGTGAAACAAACGCGTTAATTTCATCTTCACGTTCAACAATAAGACGAAGTGCCGGTGATTGAACACGACCCGCTGATAAACCTGGGTTAATTTTTTTCCAAAGAAGTGGTGATAAGTTAAAGCCTACAAGATAATCAAGCGCTGTGCGTGCTTGTTGAGCTTCTACTAAATCCATGTCAATTTGACGAGGGTTTGCTACGGCATGTTCTACGGCTTTTTTGGTGATTTCATTGAAAACAACACGAGTAATATTTTTGCCTGTGAGTGCGCGTTTGCCTTTAAGATAATCAAGGATGTGCCATGAGATTGCTTCCCCTTCTCTATCGGGGTCAGTTGCGAGCATGAGGTTATCAGCTTCTTTTAGCGCCTTAACGATCGCATCGAGATGTTTTTTGTTCTGAGGGATGACCTCGTATTTCATAGCGAAGTTATCGTCAGGGTCTACAGAGCCAGATTTACGTACTAATTGTAGAACGTGACCAAACGAGGCAAGAACGGTAAAGTCCTTTCCTAAATATTTTTCAATGGTTTTCGCCTTTGCAGGTGACTCGACAATAACTAATGATTTGCTCATCTAAATTCTCAATTTATCCTAGATTCAAAGTGTCTATATTTTATAGTCTAAAATGATACATATTTGCTACAATAGCAAGTTCAGTATTTTTAAAACGAAGTAGTAGTTTGAGTAATTTGATTTAATATTTCAAGCACTCGCTATAAATTAACCCTAAAAAGCAGAATTGATATCACTATGTACTACGAACAGAAAAAAAAGAAACGCCCATTTAAATTATTTATAGTCCTCTTTGTAATTATTGCGTTCATTGTCTGGGTTATGCTCGATGATACAGGTCATGCGGGCGTGACAAACCAAGTTATTGAAGTTCAATTGCCGAAGTAGATCTTTAGCAGGAATTTCAGGCTAAGTTAAGCAGAAATCTGATTGAAAATGATACGTTCTTAGGCTCAGAGATTTGTTGGAAAGCTTCTGTTAATTTTGATGATGTTGATTGTAAATACTCATCAATCATGTAAACAGTACAGGGTAAAGGGAGTCTTGATGGCGAATGAGATGAATAAACCGGGGAAGCGTGGTATAGGTAGAATCATTGCTGCTACTGGATATTCTTGGAAGGGATTAAAGGCTGCTTATCGAAATGAGGCTGCTATTCGACAAGAGCTTTTTGCCGGCATTTTTGTGATTCCGCTTGCCTTTGTATTTGCTGATTCAGGCGTTGAGCTTGCGCTTCTATTAGGGAGTGCAATCTTAGTGTTCTTAATGGAATTGATTAATTCAGCAATTGAATCGGTTGTGGATCGAATTGGTAGTGACTATCATGCATTGTCAGGGCAGGCAAAAGATATTGGGTCAGCTTTAGTGATGGTAGCGATGTTACTTTGGGGTGTTGTTTGGTTATCCATTATTTTTTATCCTGATATGTAAATAAGATGAGATAGACAGGGTGAAAATATTAAGAATGGTTCATTCGTATTTATGAGTGAATAAATGAGTCTTCCATTATAATTGTCTTCACAGCTGATATTTGAAGAGAGTCATAAGAAATTCTCATAAGAAAGTTCAATAAGAATATTTTAAATGTTTTAAAAATTCTAATAAGGTTTTAAAGGATCATATTGTGATTGTATTAGGGATTGAGAGCTCATGTGATGAGACAGGTGTTGCGATTTATAGTGGCGAAAAAGGGCTTTTGGCTCATCAGCTCTATTCGCAAATTGCACTCCATGCGAAGTATGGGGGGGTTGTGCCTGAGCTTGCTTCACGAGATCATATCCGAAAATTACCACTGTTAGTGAATGCTGCTGTTGAAGAGGCAGGAATCAGCCTTTCTGATTTAAATGGTGTTGCATTTACAAGAGGACCAGGTCTAATTGGGGCATTAATGGTTGCTGCAACCTATGCTCAAGGGCTTGGGCTTGCATTAAATATTCCGATATTGGGTGTAAATCATATGGAAGCCCATTTAATGGCTGTGATGCTTGAAGAACGTAAGCCGAGTTATCCATTTGTAACGTTATTGGTATCAGGTGGTCATACGCAGTTAGTGCTTGTGAAAGCCTTTGGTGAGTATGAGCTTTTGGGGGAAAGTTTAGATGATGCCGTGGGTGAGGCATTTGATAAGACTGCGAAAATTATGGGGCTTCCATATCCCGGTGGGCCTGAGCTTGCAAAGCTGGCCGAAAATGGTGATGCAACTCGTTACGACTTTCCACGTCCGATGCTTAATCGCCCTGGGCTTGAGTTTAGTTTTAGTGGGATTAAAACTAAAGCATTATTAACGATAGAATTGGCAACAATCGAGGATTATCCAGATATCGCAGCTTCCTTTCAAGCTGCGCTCATCGATACGATTATTCAAAAATCATTGCGTGCATTGAAGCAAACTCATGCAAGTGAGCTTGTTGTGTCGGGGGGTGTGGGGGCAAATAAACATTTGCGAGCGGAGTTACATCGTTTAAGTGAAGAGAGGGGGTTTAATGTTTATTTCCCTCGTTCAGAGTTTTGTACAGATAATGGCGCAATGGTCGCCTATTTGGGATATGAGCGTTTGCATCGAGGGGAATCAACACAACAGGTAAAGCTCCTTGCAAGATGGCCGATTGATCAGGTTTCTAATTCAAAGGATTCGGCTGGTGAATAGCGCAAAATCACAATATTTAGAGTCAAGATGGCAAGCGTTATTGCCACAGGAGAGGCTAGGGGTTGGTGCTAATAAGGGCCCTATCAGTTATCGAACGGACTTTCAAAAGGATTTTGATAGACTGATATTTTCTGCGGCTTTTAGAAGGTTGCAAGATAAGACGCAGGTCTTTCCGCTCGCGCAGACAGATTATGTTCGCACGCGTTTAACGCATAGTTTAGAGGTGAGCAGTGTCTGTAGAAGTTTAGGAACGATGCTAGGAGAGCACTTAGTCGCAAATAATCGATTAAATGCGATGACGCCATCAGATCTGGGCGCTATTTTAGCGGCTGGAGCATTGGCGCATGATATTGGTAATCCGCCGTTTGGGCATGCAGGGGAAGAGGCGATTAGCCGTTTTTTTAAGCGTAATCCTGTCGGAATTAAAGCATTAGAAGATATGACAGAGGCGCAAAAGGCAGATTTTCTAGCTTTTGAAGGAAATGCCCAGGCATTTCGTGTTTTAACACGTCTACAAAATTCAGATAATATCGGTGGATTGCAATTATCATTGCCAGTACTTGCCTCTATTATTAAGTATCCTTGTGCTAGCTCTAATAAGCCGCAAGATCATAATGTCGCTTTTAAAAAGTTTAATTATTTCCAATCTGAAAAAGTGCTGTTTGATATGGTCGCGACAGGATGTCAGATGGTACCTCACCCTACGATTGATGGTGTTTGGTTTAGACATCCCTTAGCATACTTATTAGAAGCCGCTGACGATATTTGTTATCATCTTGTAGATCTTGAAGATGCTTATCGTTTATCGCTTATAGATAGTGGTACAATTATGCGTTTCTTTGAGTCAGTCATTATTTCAAGTAGTGAGATTCCCTCAAAGCTTCATAGAATTACAAGAGCGAAAGATCGTATTGAATATATGCGAGCATTTACAATTGGTCTTTTAATTGATCAGGCGATGACAGTCTTTATTGATAATGAAGAGGCGATTGTTAGAGGAGAGTTTGAAACAACGCTATTTGATTTGATGCCAGCTGAGAAAGCGTTAAGAGAGATTAAGGTCTATTCTCAGGAGCATATATATCATTCTGATTCTGTGCTTGAGGTGGGAATTGCAGGATTTAAAGTTTTAGATACGTTGCTTGAAGCCTTTGTGGGTGCTGTAGAGCAGGGTAGCGAAGGAGGAGCGCGCACACGCATGCTCCTAAAGTTCTTACCAGATCAATTCTTTGATGAAAAAAGAGAGATCAGTAAGGATGCTTATACAAGAGTTAAGAAGGTAACTGACTTTGTTTCAGGAATGACTGATCGCTATGCGGTAAAAGTATTCAAAATGATTACAGGGGTTGATTTGCCGGTTTAAGTCTTGTTTAATATGCGTCAAACCGCGGAGGAGTGGCGCTTTTTCGTTTGATACTATTTATTATTGATAGATGTCAAGACACAACTGCTTGATTCTAGTAAGATGAGGGCTCGAGTAACATTAGTATGGGATGCATTTAATATGATGTTTGTTAAATTTTGGGGGAACTATGGGACAAAGTAAAAGTCTTCATGATCATTATGAGTACGGAGTCATCCGTGGGCTCGTAGTTAGTACTCTGTTTTTTGGGGCACTAGGATTATCCGCGGGGCTTTGGGCAGCGTTAGAGCTGACATGGCCAATTTTAAACTTCGACCTGCCAGGGCTTTCATTTGGTCGACTTAGACCTGTTCATACCACGTTGGTTATCTTTGGTATGGGGGGATCAGCTTTAATCGGTACGTCTTTCTATGTGGTTCAACGAACCTGTCAAGTAAGACTTGCCTTTCCAACTTTAGCTTATATTGTATGGATTGGTTGGACAATTGTTTTTACGCTTGTTCCAATTTCATACATGATGGGTTATACGCAAGGTAAAGAGTACGCAGAATTTGAGTGGATCTTTGACTGGGCAATTGCAGTAATCTGGTTGATTTATTTCTTTGTTTTCGTAATGACTGTACTACGTCGTAAACAAAAGCACATTTATGTTGCTAACTGGTTCTACTTAGCATTTATTCTTGCGACAACGCTTCTTCATGTATTTAACAATATCTCGATTCCTGTATTTAGCGCTGAAGGTTTAAAATCTTACAACGTATTTAGTGGAATGCAGGATGCGATGGTTCAGTGGTGGTACGGACATAACGCAGTTGGATTTATCTTAACGGTAGCATTCTTAGGTATGATGTACTACTTCATTCCAAAAGAAGCGGGTCGTCCGATCTATTCATATCGTTTATCAATCGTTCACTTCTGGGCGTTAACGTTCCTTTATATGTGGGCCGGTGCTCACCATTTACATTGGACATCACTTCCTGACTGGGTTTCATCACTTTCAGCGACATTCTCAATCATTCTTTTACTCCCTTCATGGGGTGGTATGATTAACGGAATTATGACGTTATCAGGTGCTTGGGATTCAATTAGAACTAATCCGATTATTCGCTTCATGGTTGTATCTTTATCGTTCTACGGTATGAGTACATTTGAAGGGCCTTTAATGAGCTTACGTTCAGTAAACGCACTTTCTCACTATACTGACTGGACTGTTGGTCACGTTCACGCAGGTGCACTAGGCTGGGTTGCAATGATTACATTCGCATCTCTTTATCACATGGTTCCACGTATCTTCGGTGGTAAGATTTGGAGCGAGAAAATGATCTTTGCACACTTCTGGTTAGCGACGATCGGTATTGTTATCTATATCGTTTCACTTTGGGTTGCAGGTATTGGTCAAGGTATGATGCTTCGTGCGTTTAACCCTGAGTATGGTACGCTTGCTTATGAGTTTATCGAAACAGTTAAATTCATGCATACGCCATACATTTTCAGAGCAATCGGTGGTGGCATGTTCCTACTTGGTGCTGTGCTTATGATCATTAACTTCGTAATGACGATGATTGTTGGTACTCGTGCACAAGCGGATAACAATGCGTTAATCCCTGATGCAAAAGCACATGCATAATAGGAGAAAATTTTAAATGATTAAACATGAACGTTTAGAAAAAAACACCGGACTATTACTTCTATTTACGCTTGCAGTAATCAGTATCGGTGGATTGATCGAAATCGTCCCGCTCTTCTATATTGATGGTTCAATCGAAGAAGTGAAGAAGAATGTGACGGAAGTAAAGCTTGATGAAAACTTCAAGCCAGTGTTAGATGAAAATGGTAATGCTGTAATGGTTACAAGGGAAGTTGATGCTGTGCGTCCTTACACGCCACTTGAATTCTTAGGTCGTAATATTTATGTGGCTGAGGGTTGCTATAACTGTCACTCACAACAAATTCGTCCTATGCAAGATGAGTATGAGCGTTATGGTCACTATTCACTCGCGGCAGAATCACAGTTCGATAAGCCATTCCAGTGGGGATCACGTCGTATTGGACCTGACCTTGCGCGTGTAGGTGGAAAAATGGATAACCAGTGGCATGTAGACCACTTAGTTGATCCTAAGAGCCGTGTACCTGCTTCAATTATGCCTAAGTACCCATGGCTTTTATCTGATGACCTCTACTATGCAGATGTCAAAGCTCAGATGAATGCTGCGCGTATCGCAGGTGTTCCATATTCAAAAACTGAAGAAGAGTATCAGGCGAATATTGAACGCTTTGGTGTAGATGTTGCAAATATGCTTGTTATTGATCTTGCAGCTCAAAACTTAGAAGCGCAAGCTGTTGCAGGAGACTACGATAAGAATCCTGATCGTTTGACTAAGATGGATGCGATTGTTGCGTACTTACAAGTGCTTGGAACAATGGTTGAATTTGATGATCAGGGCGTTGAATTCAGTGAATTCCGTTAATTAAAAGGAGAATGTGAGATGGTTGATTTCTTTATGTGGTTTACAGACTTAGGAAACAGTAAGACTTTGGCTGCTGTCATCTTCTTTGCTGTGTTTATTGGAATCATCATCTACACATTTACCGGAAAATCTCGGAAAAAGCGATTTGATGAATATCGATATATTCCATTTATGGATGATGAAGAGTTTATTTTTGATCAGAAAGAGAAAAAAGAGAGTGCTGATCAGAAAGATAAAGCAGATTAGTAGTGCTTTCCTTTATCTTCCAAAATGACTGAGGAATAATATAATGAGTGATAACACAGATAAGAAAGACTTAAATAGTAATTTAGAAGCCGAGACCACCGGTCATGTGTGGGATGGTGATCTTCAGGAATATAACAATCCTCTTCCTAGATGGTGGTTATATGCGTTCTACGGTACGGTAATTTTCGCAATTGGTTATTGGATTTTGTTCCCAACGTGGCCATTACCTAATTCGTTCACGCCAGGGGTCTATAAGGTTGAAATTAACAAACCTGTAGTACAACAGTCTGGAGATTTATTAGTTGATGTTGCTGATGCTGATAATGCACCAATGGAAACAGTAGAAGTTCATTGGAGTACGCGTGCACGTTTAGTGAACGAACTTCAGTTTTCACCAGAAGCTTTAAAGCGTCATGAACACTTTGAGCAGTTGATGTCGAAAACAGAATCTGAAATCGTGAATGATCCTAACATGATTAAGTTCGCAGAAAATGCAGGTAAAACTTTATTTGTCGATAACTGTGCAACATGTCATGGTCCGCAAGCAAATGGTATCGTGGGTCTTTATCCTAACCTTAATGATGATAACTGGTTGTGGGGTGGAAATCTCGCAAACATTGAAGAGACCATTACTAAAGGTCGTCGTGGTAACATGACTGCGGGTAAATTAACCATGAACCCACAAGAGATTGAAGATGTTGCAAAATACACACTTTCACTTTCAAATAACTATACGCCAGATGATGCAACATCACGTGGTGAAGAGTTATTCTTCGGTAAAGGTGCATGTTTTACATGTCACGTAGATTTCACGAAAGATCCACGTAAAGCACAAGGTAACCCACTTTTAGGAGCACCTAACTTAACAGACCAGATTTGGGAGATTGTTGATATTAACTCTAAAGAAACACCAGAAGAGAAAGTAGCTGCAATTATTCCACAAATCCGTGATGGTGTTGATCCAGCGACTACAAATCGTGTAATGCCAGCTTGGGAATCACGTTTGACACCTGAGCAAATTCGCGCATTAGCGGTTTATGTTCACCAGCTAGGTGGTGGTAATGCGCCATCAGAAGATACTCAATAATTTGAATGTTTTTTGAGAAAAACGTATTACAAAAAGATAATATATAGCTATATAAAGCCCTTTAAGTTAATTTAAAGGGCTTTTTTTTGATTTAGGACTATATTGTTGCTTTAGTTTGGGCTTGTGGCTTAAGGTTTTTCAGAATTTTGGGTATAATTAGGGGTAATAATCATTAGCTCCTAAAAGGGTGAAATAAAGTGGCAAAAAATTTATCAGAGCAGAATAATACTCAAAGCCCAAGCAGTGCAGATTTGTATGCAAAACGAATTCCGATTTATCCTAGAAGCGTAAAGGGGAAGTTTAGAACTTTCAAAAGTTCGATGTTGGCTTTAGCTTTCTTAGTCTTCTACTTACTGCCATGGGTTCCATGGAGTCGTGGAGAAGGGCTTCCGGGTCAAGCGGTTGTTTTTGATTTAACTGCCAAAACATTCTATATTTTTAGTCTTCCTGTTGATATCCAAAATATTTTCTGGCTTGCAGGCGTGCTTGCGATTTTTGCCTTCTCGCTCTTCTTTGTGACGGCGGTACTTGGTCGAGTATTTTGTGGTTATTTCTGTTTCCAAACATTATGGACAGATGCTTTCATCATGATTGAAAGCGTTATTCAAGGGAATCGTAATGCTAGAAAACGTATTAATGAAGGTCCTTGGAATGGTGAGAAAATCACTAAAATTGGTCTCACTTGGTTAGTGTGGTTATTATTTGCGGCGTGGACAGGTTTTACGTTTACATCTTATTGGATGCCGGCACCAGAGTTAATTAAAGTTGTATTTATTGGTGAGGCACCATTTGCTGCCTATGGCACGATTGCATTTATTACAGCGGCAACCTTTATTATGGCAGGATTTTCTCGTGAGCAAGTCTGTACTTATATGTGCCCATATGCAAGGTTCCAAGGCGTAATGTTTGATAAGGATACATTGGTTGTCACTTATGATGAATCTCGTGGTGAGCGTTCAAAAGGACGTGCAAAGCCTACGAAAGGTCTTCGTGATCGTGATACGCGTATTGAGGAAGGCTATGGAGATTGTATTGATTGTGATCTTTGTGTTCAGGTCTGTCCTGCGGGGATTGATATCCGAGAAGGAATCAACTACAAATGTATTACTTGTGGCCTGTGTATCGATGCTTGTCATAATATGATGACGAGTCTTAAATACCCAACAGGACTTATTCGCTACGCCTCTGAAAATAGTTTAGAGGGTAAGAAAACAAATTATTTCACTCCTAGAAATATTGGTTATGCTGTAGTAATTATGATCGTAGCAGGGGTTCTAGGTTGGAGCGTGATGCATCGTGATGTGGCACATTATATTGTAGAATCAACACGTAAGTCGCCAACGATGTTGAGTAATGGTAGTTTGCAAAATACCTATGAATTGAAATTTAATAACTTAACATTAGAGCCACAGCAGCTTCATGTTGCGGTTGAAGATCAAGGTTATGAGCTTGCGATGCGATTTAATGATATTGTATTGAAGCCTGGTGAAAGGGTTGCATTGAATGCAGGGGTTAGAAAAGCACCAGATGTTCCTTTCATTAAAGATGTGACTTTCGTTTTAACGGTTACTAATCCAGAAACCGAAGCTGTGATAGATACTCAAAAATTGAAAGCGATCTTCCTCGATAAATAAATGACTCAAGGACAATATTTTTTATGAATGAAACAGTAGCAATCATGCTAATAGGAGTTGCAAGCGTACTCATTGCTTGCATCATCCTTCATCGGCTTTTTCGTTTTACGCCTCTTCAAGCTGCAAGTATTACAGCTTTAATGGGAATCGCCGTCGTCGTGCCTTTTTCAATATTAAGATGGCGCGGGGGAGATGTCTTTACGCTTTACATCACATGTAATCTTTTAACATCTTTTGCTTACTACTTGATTGCCTCAGGTGGAATGAAGAATTTACGTGGTAAAGATGGTAAGCGTATGCACTGGGCGCCTATTACTATTTTAGGGTTCTTTTTAGTATTAACGATTCAAAACGGTGCTTTTGTCGTCATGGCTGAAAAAGGCCTGATCTTTAAAACGAATAAAGAAGACTCTTTTGTGAGTACGCGTTTTCCTGGGCAAGTTCCGAATGCTTATCATAAAAAAGAAGCTTATTATAATGAATATCAACGCCGTTTAGCGGAGCAAGAAGAGCGTGGCTGGCAGGTGAAGTTTGGTTTTGCCGAGGCGCCTTATGTTGATCAAGAAAACTTCTTTATTGTTCAGTTGTTAGATAAAGAGGGTAATCCGCTTGATAATGCAGATGTTGTTGCGAGATTTACAAGATCAGCTGAGCAGGAGTTAAACGATAGTTTTACGCTTGAAATGTCTGATCCAGGTATCTACTCTATTCCAATAGCCTTACCGCGTGTTGGGCCATGGGGGTTACAGCTTGATATTGTCCGTGGTGATGAAACTTATGAGTTGGTGGGTAGAACTGTCGTCAACTGTGCTCCTGGGCAAGAATGTGAATTAGATAGTAAACTCCGTAGACACTAATTTGATCGGAATATATGATAGAAAAGAGCAGTGATGAATATTTCTGCTCTTTTCTTTTTTTGTGCTTTGGGTACAAAGATGGATTGGATAGCATTGGTGCATCGTTATTTTTGTAGATGATTTATACTATCCGTTAGTTAAATCAATAGGGTAAGAGGTTTTAATGAGTCATAATTTAGAACAACAGTGTTGTTATCATTGTGAGCAACCGATTAAAGGAAAAGCACCGTTTCGCGCCTTAATAGTTGGTGAAGAGAAACCGATGTGTTGCGCTGGTTGTAAAGCGGTTGCTGAGATGATTGCAGACTCAGGACTTACCAAATATTACGACTTTAGATCAGAAGCGGCAGAACGCCCTGAAACGGCGATGAATTTGATTCCGGATGCACTAAAGCAGCAGATGCATTTTTACGATCATCCGGATGTTGCTGTGCAGTTTATCTCTAAGAGTACTAATAAACAGGGTAAAGCAATCTTGGATGCTTACCTTATTATCGATAAGATTACTTGTGCAGCATGTGTATGGCTACTAGAAAATTGTATAAAACGCTTAAAAGGCGTTGAGCGTTTTGATATTAACTTAACGACGCATCGTGCGCATCTTAGTTTTGATCCAGAGCAGATCAAAATCTCAGAGATCTTAATTGAGATACTTCACTTAGGATATCAAGGTACGCCATATGATGAACAGCTTGAACAAAAACGATTAAAGACAGAGTGGCGATCATTGCTCATGGAATTCGGCATTGCGGCACTCTTTTCGATGCAGGTCATGACAATATCGGTTGCGCTCTATTTAGGATATTATTCAGGGGATATGACAGATAGCTCATATCATCTTCTTCGTTGGTTTAGTCTTTTTGCAACGCTGCCTTGCGCTACTTATTCAAGCCGAAGTTTCTACAAGGCTGCTTATTATGATTTAAAAAATAAACGCCTATCGATGAATGTCAATATTTCGATAGCGGTGATTGCCGGAACATTATGGAGTGCCTACAATACCTATATGGGGATTGGCGAAACCTACTATGAAGGCGTCACAATGTTTGTCTTCTTGCTCTTAGGGGCTCGTGTATTAGAGACTAGTGCGAGACATAAGTCTTTGATGATATCGGATGATATCTTAAAATTAAAACCGAATTTTGCAGAGCGCATTTGCGAAGATGGATCGATTGAACTTGTTGCGACGAACCGCTTGAATATTGGTGATCATCTTTTGATTAAGCCGGGGGATAGTATTCCGGTAGATGGTATTTTGTTAGATGAAATTGCAATGGTGGATGAATCACTATTGTCGGGTGAAAGCTTACCGCTCGAAAAGCATCGAGGTGAGCAGTTGATTGGGGGTTCTGTAAACTATGAACAACCGCTGAAGATGGAAGTGACGAATGTCGGTGCTGAAACAGTATTGTCGAAGATGTCCCGTCTGATTGATCGCTCTATGAGTGAAAAGCCCAAGATTGCAATGCTTGCCGATATCATCTCTACTTATTTTGTGATCGGTTTATTAATCTGTTGTGTTGGAACATTTGCGGTTTGGTATTTTATTTCAGGACCCTCAATGGCGTTTGGGGTTACGTTAGCGGTATTAGTCGTTTCTTGCCCATGTGCTCTTGCGCTTGCGACCCCTTCAGCATTGAGTGCCGGCAATCAAGCGATTATTGAAAAAGGCTTAATTGCCACAAGAGCTGGCGCGCTTGAAACGCTCGGAAAAATTACGGATATTGTTTTTGATAAAACAGGGACTCTCACAGAAGGTCGATTAACCATTAATGAAGTCTATCTCTTTACAGATAAGATGGATCAGTTTGAGCTGACAAAAATTGCAGCGAGTTTAGAGGCAACGTCAAATCACCCCATCGCTCATGGATTTAATGAGTGGATGTTTGAGAATAATGTTGATTTATATCCGATTAATAATAGTGAGAATAGTGTAGGCCGCGGTATTAGTGGTGAAGTTGCCGGAGAAACTTATAAAATTGGTCGATTAGATTGGTTTGACCTTTCGAAAATCTCACAAGACTTCGATTCAGGGCTTTGGGTCGGGCTTGGGATTGGGAGTCAGCTTTTAGCGGCTTTTTCACTCCTTGATACCTTGAAAGAAGATACTGCTTCAGTGATTGCATCATTGAAAAAACAGGGGTATCAATTGCATATTTTAAGTGGTGATAGACAAGAGACAGTGAATCTCTTTAATGAAACACTCAGTATCGAAAATGCAATTGGGGATCTATTGCCAGAGGGAAAACTCGCTTATGTTGAGAAGCTTCAATCGGAAAGGAAGATTGTGGCAATGCTTGGTGATGGGATTAATGATGGCCCTGTTTTAGCGAAGGCAGACGTTTCGATTGCGATCGGGCAAGGCGCACTTTTAGCACAATCCACGGCTGATATGATCTTAATGAGCGATCAGCACTTAGAACCTTTAGTGGAAGGTGTTAAAATAGCTCAACGTACTGATAAAATTATTACTCAAAACCTCTTCTGGGCGTTATTATATAACATTGTTGCTATTCCATGTGCGATGACAGGATTTGTTCTACCATGGATGGCAGCGCTAGGAATGAGCTTGAGTTCATTAATTGTGGTTGGTAATACTTTAAGAATAAGGGAAGGTAAGGAAAAATTATGAGTCCATTATTTATATTACTCCCATTAACACTTGTCGGAATGGTTGTTGCGGGATATGCCTTTATTTGGGCTGTTCGCTCTGATCAGTTTGATGATATGGAAGGACCTGCTCACCAGATTTTATTTGATGAGGATATTCGTCCTTTGGAAGATGAAAAGCAAAATGTTGCAAAAGAAGCAGCAGATTCTGATAAAAAGGTCTCTGAAAAGGAGACATTACTCACTGCACAAAAAAGGTTAGAAGATGAAGATAGATGATAAGACAGTAGAATGGCTAGCATATCTAGCCCATCTACAGATTACTCCAGATCGAATTGAAGCACAGAAGCTTCGACTTGAGAATATGGCGGAAGTTATTCGCGGTATCCGTGAAGTGGATACTGAAGGAATTGCACCAATGACGAATCCTTTTGATGCAACTTTAACTCTTCGTGCTGACGTAGTGACTGTTAAAAATGAACGCGAAGAGTTACAAAAACTTTCTCAAAGCGTTGAAAACGGTTTGTATCTTGTTCCTCAGGTTATCGAATAAAAGAGTATTATCATGCATAGACAGACAATTTCAGAGCTTCGTGCGCAATTAGATCGCGGCGAAGTTTCAGCAGTAGAAGTAAAAGATTATTTCCAAAAACGCATTGAAACACATGATTCAAAGCTCAATAGCTTTATCACAACTTCATTTGATGAAGCGCATCATGATGCGGTTAAAGCAGATGAAACAATTAAAGCGGGTAGTGCTGGCCTTTTAACAGGTGTTCCGATTGCGCATAAAGACTTAGTTTCAACTAAAGGGATCTTAACAACAGCAGCATCGAAAATGTTAAGTAATTATATCCCGCCATTTGATGCAACAATTACTGAGCGACTCCATCATCATGGCGCAGTATCACTTGGTAAAGTGAATCTTGATGAATTTGCGATGGGTTCAACAGGTGGTACGAGTTACTACGGGATTACAAGCAACCCATGGAATCTTGATCATGTTGCTGGTGGTTCATCAAGTGGTTCAGCAGCAGCAGTTGCAGCTGGTCTTGTACTTGCAGCAACGGGCTCAGATACGGGTGGTTCAATTCGTCAGCCGGCAAGTTTCTGTGGCGTTACAGGTATTAAACCAACTTATGGTCGTGTTTCTCGTTATGGTTTAGTACCATTTGCCTCATCACTAGATCAAGCGGGTGTTCTTGCTAAAACAGCAGAAGATTGTGCGTTTGTTCTTGAAGGAATGGCAGGCTTTGATGAGAAGGACCCAACCTCTGCCAATGTTGAATTACCGAAATTCTCAAAATCTTTAATGACGCCGTTAAAAGGCTTAAAGATGGCGCTTCCTAAAAACTTTTTTGAAGGTGATATGGATGCGGCAACGGCAAAAGCGATTGATGACACTTTAGCGATTTATCGCAGTCTTGGCCTTGAGTTTGTTGAAGTTGAACTTAAATATCATGATTTAGTAACCCCTGTTTACTACGTTGTTGCACCAGCAGAAGCGGCAAGTAACCTCGCGCGTTTTGATGGGATTCGTTTTGGTTTTAGAGCAGAAGATGTTCAAAATCTTGATGAGCTTTATCGTCATACCCGCTCAGAAGGTTTTGGCAATGAAGTGAAAAGCCGAATTCTCATGGGAACATACGCGAAAACAGAGAAACTTTATCAAGACTTCTTTATTAAAGGTCAGCAGATTCGTCGTTTAATTACGAACGAATATAATGAGATTCTTAAGGATGTTGATTTCATCGCCGGACCAACCGTAGCGGGTCCTGCGTATAGTAAGAATCATAAAGCATCTAGTATCCAAAATTCTCTCTTTGATACCAACCTTATCGGTGCAAACCTTGCAGGATTACCAGCATTGAGTCATCCGATGGGAATGAGTAATGGTATGCCGCTTGGCTTCCAACTAGTGGGCCGAGCATTTGATGAAGCAAGATTATTGGCAGCTAGCCATCAATATCAACAAAATAGCGAGTGGCATAAACAAACCCCTAAAGACTTTGCATAATTGAAATTGCAATGATTTGAAGGGATGGTTATTACCATCGTTATTCGTTAAAAGATTAAAAAGAGGAATTAAGATGAGTTGGGAAGTTGTGATTGGACTAGAAGTCCATACTCAGTTAACGACAAAAACAAAATTGTTCTCAGGAACAAGTACGCTTTATGGCCAAGCACCAAATACACAAGCAAGCATCTTTGATATTGCACTGCCAGGGGTTTTACCGCTCTTAAATGAAGCTGTGATTGATAAAGCGATTCGCTTAGCAATTGCCACAAATTCAAAAGTTCAGCAAAGAACAGTATTTGAGCGTAAGCACTATTTCTACCCAGATCTTCCAAAAGGCTATCAAACAAGTCAGTTAGATGCGCCAATCGTTTATGATGGTCATTTAATGATTGAAACTGAAGATGGCTTGAAAAAGATTCGTGTAAACCGCGCGCATCTAGAAGAAGATGCCGGCAGTTCACGTCACGGTGAAGTACCAGGAATGACAGGAATTGACTTAAACCGTGCTGGAACTCCGCTTCTTGAAATTGTTTCTGAGCCAGATTTAAGCTCAGCAAGCGAAGCGATTAGCTACCTTCGTCAGCTTCACCAGATCGTTACTTGGCTTGATATCAGTGATGGTAACATGCAAGAAGGATCATTTAGATGTGATGCAAACGTTTCTGTACGTAAACCAGGTGCGCCACTTGGCACACGTACTGAGCTTAAAAACATTAACTCTTTCAGATTCATTGAACAAGCGATCAACTATGAAGTTGCACGTCAAATCAAGATTCTTGAAGCGGGTGGTTCGATTACGCAAGAAACGCGTCTCTATGATTCAGATAAGAATGAGACAAGATCTATGCGGGCAAAAGAGGAAGCGAATGATTACCGTTACTTCCATGATCCCGATCTTCTTCCGATTATCATTCCCGATGAGCGTATTGAAGCTGTAAAGGCAAACTTCCCATTAATGCCGGAAGAGTTAAAGCTTGAGCTTATGGAGAAATTCGATCTTTCTGATTATGATGCCGGCATTATTGTTCAATCTCGCGCAATGGCAGATTACTTTATGGATCTCCTTCGTCATAAAGCAGATGCAAAAATTGCCGTAAACTGGTTGCTTGGCGACGTTTCTGCTTACTTAAATGAGCATGATTTAGAGATTTCAGCGCTTCCTGTAAATGCTGAAAAATTCGCAGAGTTGCTTGCAAGAATTGCGGATAAAACCATCTCTAATAATATTGCAAAGAGAGTCTTTGTGTTAATGATCGAGCAAGGTAAAACAGCAGATGAGATCATTGAAGCGCAAGGCTTGAAGCAAGTAACAGATACGAGTGCGATTGAAGCATGGGTTGATGAAGTGATTGCTAAAAACCCCAAACAAGTGGAACAATTTAAATCAGGTCAAACAAAAATTTTAGGATTCTTTGTGGGGCAAGTGATGAAATTAAGTCAAGGTAAAGCAGATCCTGC
>CAZPIQ010000024.1:0-20756 GCA_964586665.1 uncultured Ignatzschineria sp.
ACCGCCACCTTTAAATTGTTTCATCATGCGTTGCATCTGATCGAACTCTTTCAGAAGTTTATGCACTTCTTGAATATTCACGCCCGAACCATCTGCAATACGCTTACGACGCGGTGCCTTAATGAGTTTATGATCAGCGCGCTCTGCCGGCGTCATTGAGTTGATCATCGCAATTTTACGCACAAAGATCTTATCATCCACTTTACCTTTCGCTTTCTCAGCAATATCGCCCATTCCCGGCAATTTAGTCAGTAACGTATTGATACCGCCCATATTGAGCATCTGCTCCATCTGTGCTTTGAAATCATTAAGATCAAGGCCTTCCCCTTAAACTTCTCAGTAATGCGCTCAGCTTCGCCACGATCAACTTTTGACTCCATCTCTTCAACAAGCGATAGAACATCACCCATATCCAAAATACGTGAAGCAAGACGATCAGGATGGAAAGGCTCAAGTGCTTCAAGCTTCTCACCAACCCCGAGGAATTTAATCGGTTTTTGCGTAATATGACGAATAGAGAGCGCTGCACCACCACGCGCATCCCCGTCAATTTTCGTAAGAATCACACCCGTTAATGGTAACGCGTCATTAAAGGCCTTTGCCGTATTCGCCGCATCTTGCCCCGTCATACTATCAACAACGAAGAGCGTTTCGATCGGGTTCAATACCGCATGAACGTTTTTAATCTCGCCCATGAGCTCTTCATCAATATGAAGACGACCCGCAGTATCCACGATTAATACATCTGCATTCATGAGTTTTGCTGACTCAACCGCTTTACGCGCAATATCTTCTGGCTTCTCATCAGCCGTTGAAGGAATAAATTCAGCACCTACTTGTCTTGCAACTGTTTTAAGCTGCTCGATTGCCGCAGGTCGATAAACGTCCGCACTCACAACCGCAACTTTCTTCTTCTCACGCTCTTTTAAGAAGCGCGCAAGTTTACCAACACTCGTTGTTTTACCAGCACCTTGTAAACCTGCCATGAGGATAATTGCCGGCGGCTGCGTGCGCAGGTTAAGCGATTCATTGCTCTCACCCATAATATTAATGAGTTCTTCATGCACCACTTTCACAAAGACTTGCCCAGGATTAAGGCTTTCAATCACCTCACGTCCTACCGCTCTCTCTTTCACCTGTGCAACGAATTCACGCACAACCGGAAGGGCAACGTCCGCCTCTAAGAGCGCCATACGAACTTCACGAAGTGCATCTTGAATATTGCTATCTGTTAATCTCGCTTGTCCGCGAAGCGAGCGCATCGTTTGTCGTAAACGACCACTTAAATTTTCAAACATAAAAACCCTTTTTAGCTTTTATTTATAATTCTTATGAATTTTCTAGTAAAATCACTGTATAGTTTACTTGAAATGGGGACTTGTTTAAAGTTCCCCCCTAGATATAAAAAGGTAAGAATCTTAAGGCCATGACGTTAGTAATCCTCAATATTGGACTCTATCTTTTAGCTGCACTCTCTCTTTTGGGATACTTCTTAAAGAAAGAGCAGAAATTCCTCTTATCCCTGAGCTACATAAGTATGGGCGCTGGGATCATTCTTCAAGCCATTAACCTCAGCTATCAGATGTCTCTTGGAGACTTCATCGTCATTAGTGCGATCGAAGCCCTATCACTTGCATCACTCATTATGGTGATTCTGATTCTCCCCTATGTCAAAAGGCATCTCAATACTGCCATGGTGATTACGCTTTTCGCGGCACTCACGCAGTTTTTATCGCTCTTTGACCACCCTGATGTGGGTTTTAGTACGCCATCACCTTGGTTAAGTCTGCACATATTAACATCAATTATCGCTTATGCGATCTTATTGCTTGCATCTATTCAGGCACTTTTAGTCTATTTTAGAGATAGAGCGATTCGTAATAAAAAGTCGATTACCCAAAAGTTCCCGCCCATTATGCGTATGGAACTCCTTCTGTTTCGTCTTTTGATCATCGGATTTGTCATCCTGACATTAAGCCTTGCGACAAGCTTTGCATTCTTTAATCAATGGTTCACGCCCCACTTTGTCCATAAAACAGTCCTCACTGGGCTTGCATGGGTGCTTTATGGTGGTATTTTATTAGCGCATCACTACTATGGTTTACGAGGTCGTCCTGCTGCGAAGTTCATCCTTCTAACAGCGGCGATTTTACTCCTTGGTATTACCGGCACGCGTCTCATTCAAGAGTACTTGTTTGCTTACTAAAATTCAGTCTCACTACTCGCTTAAAATCATATTATGACGAATACAACTACTCCTAAAGAACAGTCCTTTGTCCACCACTTAATTGAACTGCGCGATCGTTTAATTAAAGCCGGGATCGGCATTTTGATTATCTTCGTATCACTTGTCTATTTCAAAGATGATATCTATAACTTTGTTGCAACCCCACTCTTAAATGCCCTTCCTGAGGGTGGTAAGATGATTGCAACCGATGTCATAGCCCCTTTTATCGTACCGATTAAGCTCACGCTTTGGGTCTCGTTCTTTATTGCGGTACCGTGGGTGCTCTATCAAGTATGGGCCTTTATTGCACCAGGACTCTATCAACACGAGAAAAAGGTTGCTTTCCCAATCATCTTCTCAAGTGTTGTACTCTTTTATACAGGGATGGCTTTTGCTTACTACGGCGTGATGCCGATTATGTTCAAATTCCTCTCAGGATCAGCGCCATCTGGCGTTGAAATGGCAACCGATATTGGCAAGTACCTCTCAACGGTTCTTCGCCTATTTTTCTTCTTCGGTATTGTCTTTGAAATCCCGATTGTTCTTGTAATTTTGATCTCTCTTCGCATTCTTAAAACAGAAAGTCTCGTTAAAAAACGCCCCTATATCATCGTTGGGGTATTTACGGTATCAGCAATTGCAACACCGCCAGATCCTTTCTCGATGATTATCTTTGCATCCGCCGCGCTTTTACTCTTTGAAATCGGTCTCTATTTAGGTAAACGCATCGAAAAGCGCCGTGCAATAAAAGAAGCACAAGAAGATGCCTCAGACAAACAAGAGATCATCGAAACACCAGAAGAGTAATCTTTTCTGTCAATTCGGGGAATTTCAGCCGATTTATCTGCGGATCACTTCTGAGAAGTGCTATAATTATCCGCAATAAATCGGTTTTTTATTGAAATCGTTTTTTATTCATTTTTATTAATATACGGACAGTGTGATCAATTATTATGATTAAGACTCGCTTTGCCCCATCACCAACGGGCTATCTACATATCGGTGGCGCTAGAACTGCGCTCTTCTCTCATCTTTTTGCGTTACATAACAAAGGAACTACGGTACTTCGTATTGAAGATACTGACCTTGAACGTTCAACGCCAGAAGCAGTTGAAGCGATCATGGAGAGCTTAGAATGGTTAGGCTTTGAGTATGATGAAGGTCCTTATTACCAAACAAAACGCTTTGATCGCTACAAAGAAGTGATCGAAGAGCTTCTCGAATCTGGCCATGCTTACTACTGCTACTGCACTCAAGAAGAGCTTGCGGAGATGCGTGCAAAAGCTGAAGCGAAAAAAGAGAAGCCTCGTTACGATGGCACATGGCGCCCTGAACCTGGTAAAACATTACCAGAAGTGCCTGAAGGCATTCGCCCTGTTGTTCGTTTCAAAAACCCGCAATTGGGGGCAACAAGCTTCTCTGATCTTGTACACGGTAACTTAAGTGTACAAAATAGCGAGCTTGATGACCTTATCATCGCGCGCGGTGATGGTTCTCCAACTTATAACTTCTGCGTTGTCGTTGATGACGTAGACATGGAAATCACGCACATTATCCGTGGCGATGACCATATCAATAACACTTATCGTCAAGTGAATATCTTCAAAGCATTAGGTAAACCTGTTCCACAGTTTGCACACCTTGCAATGATCCTTGGCGATGATGGTCAAAAACTCTCTAAACGTCATGGCGCTGTAGGCGTTATGGAATATTATGATCGCGGATTCTTACCTGAAGCTGTGATTAATTATCTCGTACGTTTAGGTTGGTCGAATGGCGATCAGGAGATCTTCTCATTTGAAGAGATGGTAAAACTTTTTGATCTTAAAAATGTTTCAAAATCAGCAAGTGCCTTTAACACCTCAAAACTCCTCTGGCTCAATCAGCATTACATGATGGAGAAAAATCCTGCGGAACTCGGAAAGCTCTTAAAGCCTTTCCTTGAAAAAATCGGCGTTAAAACAGAAGAGACTCCTGAGTTTGACAACTTCTTAGCGAAGGCTGTTGAAGCACATGTTAAGCGCTCAGAAACGCTTGTTGAGCTTGCGGAAATGATCAAATATCTCTACGTTGATGAGATCGAGATGGATGAAGCAGCAAAAGCAAAACAGATTACAGAAACCTCAAAACCTGTACTCATTGAGCTTGTTCGTGTTCTCTCTGATGTTGAAGATTGGAATCATGAAGCACTTGATGCGGCGGTAAAAGCGGTTACTGTGAATCTTGAAGTTGGTATGGGTAAAGTCGGTATGCCACTACGTACTGCGATCGTTGGCCGTACAAACTCCCCTAACCTTGATGAGACACTTTACCTTGTAGGTAAAGAGCGTTCGATCAAACGCCTTGAAAATGCGATTGCGATGATCTAAGCTGACTTAGCTAACATCAAAAAGTGTAAAGCCCTGCTATTACTGATGAAATGAACTGCACCCCAAAAGTTGGACACAACTCTTGGGGTGTTTTATATGGCTAAGTATTCTTTAGATTTTAAATTAGAAGTCATATCCTTTTATTTAAAAGGCAATGGTTATACATTAACCGCAAATCATTTTAATATACTCAATTCAGCCGTTAGAAATTGGGTCAAACGCTATCAGTATCATGGCATTAAAGGTATTGAGCCTCGGCGTTCAAAGTTAAAATATACTGCTGAGTTCAAATACTATGTCTTAAATTACATGGAAACTCATAAACTTTCTCAACGAGAAGTCGCCGCATATTTTAATATTCCAACAGCTAGTTCTATATTAGAATGGAAGACTCTCTTCAAACAGGGTGGTTTTGAAGCACTTAAGCCCCACAAGAAAGGTCGACCTAATACGATGAAACGTCCCAAAAAGCCAGATACTAGAACCGAACAAGAAAAGCTGATTGATCAACTTCAAGAAGAGCTGCTTTATCTTCGTGCGGAGAATGATGTCCTAAAAAAGTTTCAAGAGATGGACGAGAAGAAAGAACGACAAAGGAAAATGTTGGAATAATTGAGGAGCTTAAGAGTAGGTATCCTTTAGCTTTATTGTTAAAAGTGATTAATATTCCGAGAAGTAGTTACTACTATCATCGCTTATCGCTTCAAAAAACAGATCCAGAGAGCGAGCTGAAAGCTCGAATTCTAGCTATCTTTCATGAAAATAAGGGGCGTTATGGGTACCGCCGGATTACGGCGATATTACGTAGAGAGCTCATCATTAATCACAAAAAAGTTCAAAGAATAATGCAGCTATTGAATCTTAAATCATTGGTTCGCCCTAAAAGATATCGCTCTTATAAAGGTCAAGTTGGACGAATTGCTAAAAACTTATTAAAGCGCCAATTTACAGCTTCTCAGCCTCATCAAAAATGGGTCACTGATATTACCGAATTTAAAGTTAATGGGGAGAAGCTCTATTTATCACCCATTTTAGATCTGTATAATCAAGAGATTATCAGCTACGAAATAGCTAAAAGACCAAAGTATGATCTTGTTAAATTGATGTTAGAAAAAGCGTTAAAACGCTTCGTTGCTAGCAAGAAAAGCCGAAAAAAATTGATCCTACACTCCGATCAAGGTTGGCATTATCAAATGAATCATTACCAACAAAACCTGAAAGATCACAATATCAAGCAGAGCATGTCTCGTAAGGGAAATTGCTATGATAATGCGGTGATGGAAAATTTTTTTGGAATACTAAAATCAGAATGCTTTTACACACAACGATTTACATCAGTTGAGCAACTGGAAGATGAACTGCACAAATATATTGATTATTACAATCACAAACGCATAAAGCTTAAACTAAAAGGACTGAGTCCGATTGAATATCGAACTCAGTCCGTATCTATGTAATTTTAACTAGTCCAACTTTATGGGGTCACTTCAAAAATAGCAGGGCTTTTTTAACGCCGGAATAAAATGCCGGCAAACCTTCAATTAATTTGTCACATACTTAAAAAGGGTATCCACATGGCAAAGGAAATTACAGTTGTAGAAGCAAAACTCGAAGATCAATTGCGAGTAGCCGTCAATGCTCGTCATCATTCTATTATTTTGGATGAGCCAAAAAGCTTTGGAAGTACAGATGCGGGAATGACGCCGATTGAAGCACTTTTAGGTGCACTAGGTGCTTGTAAATGTATCGTTGCAAAAAGCTATGCTCAAAAATTCAAAGTCGAATTTACGAATATTTCAGTGAAAATTGAGGGAGAACTAGATACCGATGGTTTCTTAGGCTTAAATCCTGATGCAAAGATCGGTCTCAGCCACGTCAAAACCCTTTATCATTTCGAATCCCAATCCCCGACAGAAAACATCGAAGCTTTAGTCGCCTTTGTTGATAAGACTTGTCCTGTTGCTGATTCGATGATGAATACGCCAGCACTAGAGTCAGATATCACGATTGATGCTTAAGCATCAAAAAAAGAATATGCTTCTATTCTTAAAATTCACTCATAGCTGGGGCGAATATTGATACATCTAGCGCAATATCGCGCCAGCTTCTGAAAGGCCTTTCATATTTCATATCTTCCAGCTTCAGTAGGAAACCATACTTCAAAATGGATAAAAGAAGTTAACGCTTCTTACGCGCTTCCTGATCTAATGAATCAAGATATTGAAGTTTTTCGCCGATCTGCTTCTCAAGCCCGCGATTAGTTGGTTCATACCATTTCATCTCTTCCATCCCTTCTGGGAAATAGTATTCGCCCGCAGCATAAGCGCCGGGTTCATTATGCGCATAACGATACCCTTTACCATGCCCTAATTCAGACATGAGCTTCGTGGGTGCATTTCGAAGATGAAGTGGCACAGGACGTGTTTGATCGCCTTTCACAAAGGCTTTTGCTTTATTAAAGGCCATATAGCCGGCATTTGACTTTGCCGCACACGCTAAATAGATCGCCGCTTGCGCAAGTGCGAGGTCACCCTCAGGGCTTCCTAAACGCTCATAAGTCGTTAATGCGTCTGTCGCAATTTGCGTTCCACGCGGATCAGCAAGACCAACATCTTCCCACGCAATCATCAAGATTCTGCGACCTAAATAACGCGGATCAACACCGCTCTCCATCATCAGCGAAAACCAATAGAGCGCGGCATCAGGATCAGAACCCCGAATTGATTTATGAAGTGCGGAGATCTGATCATAAAAATAATCCCCGCCCTTATCGAACTTCTTCGGCTGACTTGTTAAGGTCTTCTCAACAAGTTCCTGACTAATCTCTTTCTGTTCATAACTCTGCGCCGTCACAAGTAACTGCTGAAGTAGATTTAATGATCGTCGCCCATCGCCGCCGGCATATTGAATCAGCATCTCACGGCCTTTTTCGGCGATGGAGTACTCTGGATAATACTGTGTTAATGCGCGATCGATTAACTCAGAAATCGCAGATTCATCAAGTGGTTCAAGCACATAGACAAATGCTCTCGATAAAAGTGCTTGGTTAATCTCAAAGGAAGGATTTTCAGTAGTGGCACCGATAAAAGTCACAAGTCCTGATTCAACAAATGGTAAAAGCGCATCTTGTTGCCCTTTGTTAAATCGATGAATCTCATCAATAAAGAGAATCGTTCTACGACCCTGAAGGCGATAACCTTCTGCTTCCTTAATCGCTTCCCGAATCTCTTTAACGCCGGAAAATACTGCCGAAAGCGAAATAAACTCCGCATCAAATTCATGAGCGACGAGATTAGCAAGTGTCGTTTTCCCAACGCCGGGTGGGCCCCAAAAGATCATCGAATGTGGTACTCCACCTCGAAAGGCTTCGTAAAGCGGCTTTCCTTCCCCTAAAAGATGTTTCTGACCGACAACATCGCTTAAGCGCTTAGGGCGGGCTAGATCCGCTAATGGCGAAAATTTAAGAGTCGCTTCATCCACTAAATCCGCAAAGAGATCTTTCATTACTTTGTCTCGTCAATCACATCAACATCTTCAGGAATTTTAAAATCAAATACTGAAGCTTTTACAGGCTTATTCTCTACCACGTTTTTCATCACAAATGAAACTGTCTGCCCCGTCACATCTTTCACTTTGAAAGAATGAATTTTATTGTTCGCAAAGTTCACTTGGATATCCGTTACATCCATATCTGTACTGATCTTTTTGGGCGTTAAGAGATAATCGCGCTTACTACGTACTTCTGTAATATTGAAGTTATCGCTTAAAGGCTCATCCGTTAAAAGAATCTTTAAAACAGGGTTATTGACCACATCTTTTAATGGTTTAATCACAACCTGCATTAAATCAACATCATAGAACCAAAACTGTTGTCCATTACTCACTAAAGTTTGCTGATAAGGCTTTGTATAATCAAAAACGAATCGAGGATTCTCCACTTTTTGATCACTAGCACTCTTTTCAATAATTAAATACCCAGAAGTTGTATCTTCACGATCTTTAGTGCTAATCTCTTGTGAGAAGTTTGCCTCAAGCGTCTGAAAATTCTTAAAATAATCAACGATAAAGCTTTGATCTGCAAAGGTTATTGCTGGTAAAAATGCAACAAGTAGTGGGACAGCTAATTTTAAGAAATGCTTCTTCATAGATGCTTACCTTTGGTTAAATTTCTTCACAATTTTAGATCGTTAATTATAGCAGATAGACCGATGTTATAGAATCACAGCGACATAGATTCATCTAGCTAACTAGCCTGATGTTTGCTAGAAGCTGATGTATATATGCTTTAATAACAACTAAAATTACCGCTGCAATAAGTCGAGAGCCGTTTAAAAACACAATAATATAATCTGGTTACATATGTGGAATATATCATTCTATATATAAAATATAATCAAAATGATAAGTAATGGACGATACCCTTATTTTTTCTTTTTTTGTTTATAGCATAGGTTGTGTTTTTGGATGTTTCTCTATTTAAAAGTCGTCATAAAAATCTTGATATATCAGCAAAAATCAAGTAAATCTAATAATAATCATTTTTATAGGAGTCACCCTAATGTTCAGCGAAAATATGATATCGTTTGATGTCTACGGCACGATGGTCATGGCCTGCTTAACACTGCTACTCGGTCGTGTTGTAGTTGCTAAAATCCCGATGCTCGACAAATTCACAATCCCAAGCCCTGTTGCCGGTGGATTAATTGTTGCTTTCACAATCTTAATTCTTAAATCTTTTTTTGATTTTGAGATCAAATTCGATACAGTTCTTCAAACACCTTTAATGCTGATGTTCTTCGCAACAATTGGCCTTAATGCAAACTTCAAAAGCCTTCTTTCAGGCGGTGTATCGCTCTTTATCTTCCTTGGCGTCGTAATCTTATTCCTCGTCATTCAAAATGGTGTAGGGGTTGGTCTTGCATCAGCTTTAGGGCTTGATCCACTTATGGGTCTTCTCGCAGGTTCAATCACGCTTTCAGGTGGTCACGGTACAGGTGCTGCTTGGGGTGATGTGTTCGCGAAAGAGTATGGCTTCACAAACGCAACAGAACTTGCGATGGCTTGTGCGACATTCGGCCTTGTATTAGGTGGCCTTGTCGGTGGTCCTGTTGCTCGATTCTTACTTCGTAAACGTCAACCAGTTCTTGATTCATCGATTCTTGGCGATGATAATCCTGAAGAAGCCTCAGATAACATTACTGCATTTGAAAAACCACGCGCAACGCGCCGTATTACGCCTAATGCGCTGCTTGAAACGATCACAATGATCCTTATCTCAATCGCACTAGGTACTGTTATTTCAAATGCATTAAGCGGTACAGCACTTGCACTGCCAACATTCGTTTGTGTCCTTTTCGTGGGTGTTATTATCAATAACATTCTTTCGATGATTAGTGATCAAATCGTCTTTGAGCGTTCGGTTTCCATTGTTGGTAACGTGAGTTTATCACTCTTCCTTGCGATGGCATTAATGAGCCTTAAACTTTGGGAGCTTAAATCTCTTGCGGTACCAATGATCATCATCTTAGCGGTACAAGCAGGCTTCATGGCGCTCTACGCAATCTTTGTAACCTACACAATCATGGGGCGTGGTCTTGATGGTGCTGTATTTGCGGCAGGTCACTGTGGATTCGGTCTTGGTGCAACACCAACTGCAATTGCAAACATGCAAGCAGTGACTGAACGTTTCGGCCCTTCAACAAAAGCCTTCTTAGTCGTTCCAATGGTCGGGGCATTCTTTATCGACCTTGTGAACGTGATTGTCATCAAGCTCTTCTTAATGATGCCAATCTTCCCACAAGTTGCAACAGCGGCAGCAGGTGGTTAAGTCCATTGATCATATGAGATATGAAAGATTATAACCTTTCAACCTTTCTATCTCTGTATCTAAAAACAAAAATTCCCTATCAGTTCATATTGATAGGGAATTTTTTCGCCTACTGATTAGTAAAAATCAAAATTGATCATGAGATTAACTTTAGATCTTCTCATTAGAAGAACCCTTTTAAAGCTGATATTTACCAGTAATCAATCACTCTCAACAATCGCTAAAAGCTCCGCAATATCATCTATCACATATGTCGGGTTCTCTTCTGTAATGAACTTTCCAAAATTATAACCATAGGTTAATCCCACGGTTGCAACGCCGGCTCTTTTAGCAGTTTCAATATCATTACGTGAATCGCCCACGAAAATCAGCTCTTCTTGTAACAAGCCAAAGTAACCTAAAGTTTGGAAAATAGGCGCAGGATGTGGCTTTCTTGCTGCAACATCATCAGCCCCTAAAACCAAATCAAACATTGCTTCAAACTGAAGGTCCTTTAATATTCCCGGCAAAAACTTCGTCGGTTTATTTGTAATAAGACCTAGCTTATAACCTGCCACTTTCAAGGCGGTCAGCGTTTCTCGAACATGAGGATAGAGCTCATTACCCTTTTTTAAGACATCCGCATAAAATCGATTAAAGAGAGAAAATGCCTCATCAAACTGCGTCAATGCTGAATCTCCGCCGGCATCTTTCAAAGCGGTTTCCACAAGATTCACAGCACCATTACCAATCCATACAGATACTTTTTCAAATCCAGCGATGGGATAACCTAACGTCTTTAACATAAGATCAACAGCTTCAGTTAAGCCTTTACCGCTATTGATTAATGTCCCATCTAAATCAAATGCCACTGCTTTTAGTTTGATGCTCATCCATTTTCCTTTTATTTGTCTCTATTTGTCTCTATTTATCTACTTATATTGATTCAACATGCACAAAGTCGATCATATAACCTTTTTGCACTCTTATTCTTATACATAATCATGCACTAAATATAAAATGCAAATATCTAGGCTCTTCTAAGATCTCCTAATACTTCATACCGTGATCAATTAAAAGCCATATTTCATGTTAATGATTAAATTATCAATATCTTAAGGGGTATTTATTTTATACAAATCATAACTACTCGATTTTTAAAGCATTTTTAGGTATATTGCCCCTAGGCCGGAATCTCGGCATCGATTCAATTTTTTTTATGGAGAGCGAGTACATGCACAATTTACCGCCTTGCCCACAATGTGGATTAGAACATACCTACACTGATACTGAATTCTACTTCTGCCCTGATTGTGGCAATGAATGGTCTGTTAACGAAGAAGAGAATACTCAAGAGAAAGAAAAACCTGTAACACGCGATGCACACGGCACACCGCTTGAAGACGGTGACTCTGTGACAGTGATCAAAGATCTCAAGGTACGTGGTTCTTCAATGGTCATCAAACAAGGAACAATGATTAAAGATATCCGTATTATCGATGGTGATCATGATATCGACTGTAAGGTGAACGGCACAAGCCTTCAACTTAAATCTGAGTTCATGAAAAAAGCTTAATAAACTGAATCTCACTTTCAATACAGCATCAAACCTTAAAAGCCCTCAGTAAACGATTCAAATTAATTGAATCAAAATACTGAGGGCTTTTTGTGAACAGGCCTTACTCACACTCATATGATCCATAAATCATATAAAATGATGATGAGTTTTACAGTTGATTTTCCCCTTCCGCATTAGCTTCTGGGGATATCTCCTTCATATAATGTTGTATATATTCCACTAAGTCCGAACGGTTAATCTTCTTAAAATAATCCATTACCGCAGATAAATAAGCTTCGCTAGGCTGAATGTGAGTGCCGAGTTTTTCACTTAATAATGCATATTGTGTTTTAATCAATTCAGGATTGTCCGGCAATGATTTAATGTTCAACTGAATATCTTCAAAGATCAATTTCAACGCGTCAATATTGCCCGGCATAATCACAGAGCCATGATCCTCATTCGGATAAGCTGTAAAAGTTGTATCTAATCCAACAATAGGATGTGTATCAAGGTACTGATTTAAAGCTGAGATTGAACCATAATGCTCTGCCTTTCCTTTGCGACTCCCATCTCCTGCTTGCGAGATAAAAAGCATTGTTGCGGGTATTTCCTGCCCTTCTAATGCTTCGTAACGTTTCAGTATCACGCCATCATCCCACCACATACTCGGATCATGAGCAATATAAGCATTCATCTTTTTCTCACTATTGATCAGATGATTCAATGCCGTAATCCCGCCAAATGAATGACCTATCATGATCTTAAGATCCGCTGTTCGATATTGTGCCTCTATTGCCGGTATTAACTCCGCATCTAGAAATTGGAAAAAGGCAGGATTTCCCCCATTTACCGCTCCCACTCGTGCTTTCATTGCATCGTCAAGATCCTCTTCTAACACTACTGAAGGCGTTAAATCACGGGTGCGATTAGTATTATTAATCCCCACAATAATCATCTCCGGCATAGAAGGATAAGGCATGCGTGTTAAGCGGGAAATAATTCCCGTTAGATAATGAAAGTTACTTTCTCCATCTAGAAGATAAAGCACAGGATAAGTTTGATCCGGGTACTTCGCATAAGAGGCTGGCAGTGCAATTTGCACAATACGATTCTCTGCCAAAACATGAGAGTAAATTGCCATTTTCTCACCGATGATAATCGATTCTACCGGCAATAACTTTTGGTGATTCATCGTGACCTCATCTTCAGCATTTACTACGCCTGTGCTGATTAATACGCTCAAGCACAATACTATCTTCAGTAATTTATTCATCTAAACCTCAAAAAGATAATGATAATCAGTTGCAATAGAGATTTCAATACATTTAGATTCGCTATTTATCAATCAGCTATCCCTCTGTTTTGATGTAATAAATGAACCTGTCTCATGTTATTTTAAGTACTTGAAATATTAACCTTGTTGGAATATTGATTGTGGTTTATAAATATTTACACTAATATGAAAAGATCACTTTTTACTCAAAATAATTCTGAAGGAGTGTTCAATATGTCAAAAACAATGAAAGCAATGGTGTATTACGGTGAGAATGATCTTCGTTTTGAAGAGCGTCCTATTCCAACAATCTTAGCGCCGACAGATGCGATCGTAAAACTCACGAAAACGACAATCTGCGGTACCGACCTTGGCATTATGAAGGGTAAAAATCCAGAAATCGAATCCGTCGCGCGTGAGAAAACCGGTGACTTTAATGGCCGTATTTTAGGGCATGAAGGAATCGGAATTGTCGAGGAAGTCGGTAGTGCGGTTAAGGGCTTCAAGAAAGGCGATAAAGTGATTATCTCTTGTGTCAGCCGGTGTGGTACTTGTGAAAACTGTCAAAAGCAACTCAACTCACACTGTATGAATGGTGGTGGTTGGATTATGGGGTATATGATTGATGGGACGCAGGCAGAATATGTGCGCACGCCCTTTGCGGATACCTCGCTCTATCATCTTCCGAAAGAATTAAGCGAAGATACAGCCGTTCTGCTTTCAGATGCGCTTCCTACTTCTCACGAAATTGGAGTGCAATATGGAGATGTTCAACCTGGAGATACGGTCGCGATTGTAGGCGCAGGTCCCATTGGAATGGCTGCGCTTCTCACTGCGCAACTCTATTCGCCGAGTGAAATCATTGTGGCAGATACGGATCAAAACCGCTTGGATATGGCACTAGAAATGGGGGCAACGCACGTCATTAACTCAGCGAAAGAGAATCCTATCGAAAGAATTCGTGAGATTACAAATGGTCGTGGTGTTGATTGTGCGATTGAAGCAGTGGGTATTCCTGCAACTTGGGATGTCTGTCAACATTCTGTCAAAGAAGGCGGTAATATCGCCGTCGTAGGAGTTCACGGGCAAAAGGTCGATTTTGCACTGGAAAAACTCTGGATCAAAAATCTCAAAATCAGTACCGGTTTAGTGAATGCAAATACGACTGGCATGCTTCTTAAAACCTGCTGTTCAGGCAAGCTTCCTCTTGAAAAAATGATCACGCATCATTTCAAATTCAACGATCTTGAGCATGCCTATAAAGTCTTTAAAAATGCCGCAGATGAGAAAGCAATGAAAGTTATCATCGACTATGCGTAATTGATACACGATAAACTTTTCAGTGCCTTAAGATACTGAAAATAACGCGTTACATCAATAGCAAATAACCTCAGACTATAAGCCTGAGGTTATTTTTTTGTTGAGCCTTTTTTTGCATGACTGAGGCGAATACCTGCATGCTTTTACCAATTACGCGCCAGCTATATTGAGAGCCTTCAAATTCTATCTTCTTTACATTACCCAATCAGCTAATCAAACTTCTCCTTCAAAATACGAAGGCTATTCATAATCACTAAAAGGCTTGCGCCGACATCTGCAAATACCGCCGCCCACATACTCTCATAACCAAAGATAATCGCGATAAAGAACACGGCCTTAATCCCTAGCGCGACAATAATATTCTGTTTAATCAACTGAACCGTTCTTCTTGAAACGTTGATAAAGTATGGCAATTTCGCAAGATCATCATCCATAATCGCCACATTCGCCGTTTCAATAGAAACATCACTGCCAATTGCTCCCATCGCAAAGCCCACATCTGCCTTTGCAAGTGCCGGCGCATCATTAATCCCATCTCCAATCATGCCTACAGCTTGCTTACCAACTTGGTGGCTTGAAAGTATCTCCAACTTATCTTCCGGCAATAACGCACCATGCACATTCTGAATACCAATCTCTTGTGCCACATGTTTTACAGCACCGATATGATCTCCTGATAAGAGAAGTGGCGTAATTCCCTGCGCTTGAAGTTTCGCAATCACAGTGCCGGCATTGTCTTTCACAGGATCGGCCACCGTAAAGATCGCTCGCACAACGCCTTGATAAGCAAAGATCGTTAAACTCGCGCCCATCGCTTCAATACGCATCAGCTCACTTTCAACCGGCGCTAAATCAACGTTGTTTTTCAGCATCATTTTACGGTTACCGAGCAGTAACTTCTCATTCCCCACAACGGCTTCCGTTCCATGCCCAGCAACAGCTTCAAAATGATCAACATCCACAAGTCTCTGACTGTAACCTGCGACAATCGCTTTTGAGATAGGATGGTCGGATCTTGAAGCAAGGCTCAATGCTAAACGCTCAAGCTCAATATCTGTCGCGGCTAGTTGATTTCCTGCTTGATCAAAATAGAGCGATTCACTTAAAACAGGTTTCCCGATCGTAAGTGTGCCAGTCTTATCAAAGGAGAGATGAGTTAAATGGGCTCCTTTCTCAATATATTCGCCCCCTTTTACCAAGATCCCATGACGCGCTAATTGCGTAAGTGCACTCACAACCGCGACCGGCGTTGAGATCACTAATGCACAAGGACAAGCAATAATCAGCACTACAAGCGCTTTATAGATCGAATCAAACCAAGTGGCCCCAAACATCGGCGGAATAATCGCCATTAAAATGGCAACCACGAAAACAATCGGGGTATAGATTGAAGCAAATTTATCGATAAAGCGCTGAACCGGTGCTTTTTTCACTTGTGCTTCTTCGATCGTTCGCACAATTTTCGCTAATGTTGAATCTTTTGAAGTGGAAGTCGCACGATAATCGATCTCCCCTTGCTGATTTATACTCCCTGCATACACAGTCTCTTCCACAGACTTATCCACAGGCATACTTTCACCTGTGATAGCAGATTCATCAAAACTTGAGCTTCCGCGAATAATCATGCCATCAAGTGGCAAGCGACCGCCGGGAATCACGCGTAGTACATCGCCTTCGCGAATCTCTTCCACTGCCTTTTCCACAATAGATCCATCAATCACCTGCATTGCCGTATCAGGCGCAAGCTTTAATAACTTTTCCACAGCATTTTGTGCTTTGGCGAGAGATTTCCCTTCGATAATCTCCGATAGTGTAAAGAGGAAAATCACCATCGCGGCTTCTGGGAAGATGCCAAGCAGAATCGCGCCTGTTACCGCCACACTCATCAGCGCATTGATATTGAGCGTACGGTTTTTAATCGCCACCCAACCTTTCTTATAAGTTGTCAGTCCCACAAGCGCAATCGTTAAAAAGGCAAAGAAAGCACTGCCCCACATACTCCAATCCGCAAATTCAAATACTTCTGAGATTGCGGCAAAAATGCCGGCAAGCACTAATCTGGGCGTTTCATATTTCTCATAGACGCTTTTTTTAATCTCAACCTTCTCGCCACTTGTCACTAAAAATGCCGTCATATCAAGCTTTTTAATCTTCGCTATAACCGGTGCGATCTCGCCTTTATGCACCACATAAGCTTCCCGTTTAAGGTAGTTAAAATTGAGTGAATGAATATCCGCATCGCCGGCAAGTGCCCGCTCAATTAAAATGGATTCCATAGGACAATCCATCTCTTTCACATAGAGAATATCTTGGGTATAACCTGCCGGAATATCACTATCTTTCACTTCATAATTCTCCACAGGTAGCGCACAGCAACTATCCTCATCATGAGAATGTTCATCTTCATGATCGTGATCGTGATCGTGATCGTGATCGTGATCGCCGGCATTATGCTGATGATCATGAGATTCTGTTGCCGTTTCTACAACTTTCTCCAAGGACTCAGAATGTGTATTCGAACATCCACAACCTGTATGCATCTCTTCATGATCTTTATGCGATTTGTCACTCATGACAAGCTCCTTCCTGAAAACTCCCGCAAGATTAATGAAGGAAATTCGTCACTTCAAAAAATCTTGGCTTCTAATATTGATTGGCTTATCATCTATTAGACACCCTATAGTAACTACAGGGTCAAGCGATTGAAGTCATCGAAAGGAGATAGATCAATGAAAACATCAGAGAATAGCCCATTACAAGCGAGCTATAAGATTGGCGAACTCGCAACTTTAAGTAAAATCCCGGTAGAAACCATCCGATTTTATGAGAAAGAAGCCCTCATCGATGAACCTGAACGCGCCGAAAATAACTATCGAATTTATCGCCCAAAGCATCTAAAACGCCTTTTACTCATTCGTAATTGCCGAGCTTTTGATATGAGCCTTGATGAAATCCGCCAAATTATTGACGCCACTGAAAATGGCGAAGATAGTTGTCTACCAATCAACGAGATCATCCAAGATCATCTCTTTCACATCAACAAACGTATTGAAGAGCTCATTACCCTCAAAGAAGAACTCGCACAGATCCAAGCAAGATGCACCCAAAACCACCCTGCGGATAACTGCTCGATTATTGATGAGATTAATCAACTAGAGCCTGAGGAGAAGGTGCATGTTTCGCATCTTTCTTAGCGCAAGCCAATACAAACAAAAAATACATCAAAAATTATTTTAGAATCATTCACTAATATATAGAAAATGCCTTAATTCGCTCATCATCGAGATAGTTAATCGTTTGAATATTATGAGATCCTATATCTTCGAGTACTGTTTTCAAGGCTCTGCTTTGTGATGGGCTCGCACTATTCGGTGCTTCAAAAGCGAAGAGAATCTGAGCATCACGACTCAAAAACTCAAATCGACGTAAACGATCAATACGGCTTAACCATCGATCTGATTTTTCATAAATTTTATTCGCTTCTTCCTGCCCAAAATAGATCGGCTTGATGATTTTGCCCGGCTGTTTTTGCGCATTTTTTTGCACTAATGGAAAAGATGCATGAAACTCATCATTACCGATTCTCTCAGCTATAAACGGGCGAATTAATGAAAAACCTTTCACCATCTGCGTAACACGATTCGTCAAGCGATCTTCATTACTATCTTGTGTAAAACTCTGAGCAATATAGTAATCAAATAGTTCTTCTAAAGCAGTCTCTTCATGATTCGTCATTCGAACACGTGTTTCCGTCGTACGAACGATCGCTTCCCGTTCCCGTGTTAACGTATCAAAAATATTTCTTGCCATTGCTTCATCAATCTTGCGATCGAGAAACATCTCTTTAATCTGCTTAAGCTCATTTTCAAAAAAGGCAATACTCGCCTTATATTGCTTCGCTGAGAGATTAGGGAAGAATTGAGTCAATCTCCCATATTTCGAGGTTATTTTATAATCAAAATATCCTGTTTTAGGGCATACAGCCATAACCCCAACATTGGCAAACTCACCTGTCTCAACATAAGGCATAAATTGAATAACAGAGTAACGTAAAGCGACTTTATAACTCATTTTATCCTCCATAATTCACCAGGCTTATTGACCCTCTCAAGGGTTTCTCTCATATATTTAAAATCATAGCTTGAGGAGATATCTTCCTCGGGGTTTATCCAATACCATGATTGCGGTAAATTATTACATATATCATCAAGATGCGCTAATGCATTAGAAAATACCGACTCAACCTCAATTCGATTAATCAGATCGTTATAATGCGCAAATACTTCCCTAAAGATATGTGTCTCTAAAAAATCATCCAGATTAAACTGCGGATCAAATGCCTGATTATGATCAATAATTACGAGCGTTTTATTTTGAGCCTGATATAACAAATTGGGATTATTCAAAGTTCGATCCATATTTTTGATCCATAAATCAAATGCAATCAATTTTCGCTGTAGATCTTCAGAGATATCTTGAGCATTAAATCGCTCTAACCAGTTCACTCCTGCGACTTTTTTAGAACCAAAAGCAATGCCTGAACCAAGATTTCTAAAATGATCAGGGAGTTCTTCCCAAAGTTCAGAAGAAATCTCCACAAAGGAAAAATCAGCTATCGGCAAGCCCAGGATTTTAGCCAAATTACCACAAATCCATTCAGAGATCTGACTTCGTCGAGTTGACCCTAATCCTTTTACAATATATTCATCACCATTTTCCGATCGGCACAAAAAAGGCTTCGAAAAACCCTGTGCCATCTCTCTAATCACTTCATCTAATTGGATGATATTCGTATTCAAACAGATATCCTATATCTATAATTTTTAAATCAGAATGAGATCTTTCTCAGATCACTCATCTGTATGATTATTGTTTTTCATAACCAAGTCAAATGCTTATTATTAGATTTTAAAATGAATATTCATTTGATGATATCTATTTTTTCAATCGAACTCTGACAAATCGAACAAAGTGAAAATGCAATCTCCTCAGCATCAATTCGATCTTTTGCCCAGTGAACGCCTTCCTGTTTTTTCGGCGATAAGCCGGCTTTGCCGAGGACTTCTTTCGTATCATTATTCAGGCCGGATAAGACGATTTCGATGCCTTTTTTATGAAGTCGATCAAGCATCGATTTAAAGGCGATCAGGCCTGTGAGATCGATCATTGGCACTTTGTCGAGATAGATGATCATTACTTCGATCTGCTGATCTAAATGCGGTAAACGATCTAGTGATTCGATCGTCTTTCTCGCAGGACCAAAAAAGAATGGACCACGGATTTCATAGTGAAGAATTAAGGGCGCTGAGGCTTTGATCTCGGCTTTGAGTTCATCTTCGATCCCTTCTTGCTCTAGATCTTCTTCTGTTCTTTGATCATCAAAGAAAAATTCTGTCTCCGTATATTCAGACATCCTCGCCATAAAGAGGAAGCTCGATAGAACCATTCCAACCGCGACCGCTACCACCATGTCGAAAACAACTGTTAAGATAAGGCAGATAAAAAGCACCGCTAAATCTTGTCTTGGTGCCATTCGTACTGTTTCTTTAAAGTAAGGCACATCTGCCATGCTCCAAGCAACCATCAAGAGCATTGCACCCAAACTTGCCATCGGCAGATAACCTAATAATTTGGCAAAAAAGAGTAAGGTTAAAAGCACAAATATCGCATGAATCATACCGGCAATCGGCGTATTACCGCCGGCGCGAATATTCGCAGCCGTTCTGGCTAATGCTGCGGTTGCGGCGAATCCGCCAAAGCACGGCGCGATGATATTGCCGACGCCCTGCCCGATCAGTTCCGCATTAGGGTTATGTCTTGTGTTTTTCATGCCATCTGCGACAACCGAACAGAGGAGCGATTCGATCGCCCCTAAAATCGCAATGACAAAAGCACTTGGTAAGAGTTCCCGCACTAATTGCAATGAGAGAATACTCTCGCCACTCTCATTAATCCAAGGTGCACGAAATTCTGGTAGAAAACTTGGGATTCCATGATAGATCTCCCCATTATGCTCGTACGTGAAAACCGATTGAATTGTTCTAAAATCGTATCCCATATTCGCTAGTAAGACACCAACTAATGCACTCACACCCAAAACGATAAGATGTGGTGGCATCTTGCTAAAGAATTTCGGAAGGATGATTAATCCCATTAATGTAAAGAGCGCTAATCCTAAATCAACAAAGGAGAGCCTTGGC
>CAZPIQ010000025.1:0-7371 GCA_964586665.1 uncultured Ignatzschineria sp.
TGCAATAATAATTACGTATGCGCCGTTTAACGCATATTTCTATTTTCTAACCCCATATTAATAAGGCATACCAAACAATGGACATTATTCTAGAGATTCTCCAACTCGATTATCTTGGGCTTATTGCCACCATCATTGGTTTTATCTATCTCTATTTAGAATTTCGTGCAAAGAAAAGTATGTGGATCGCCAGCATTGTGATGGCGGTGCTCTATATTTACATCTTCTATCAAAGTGAATTCTATGCGATGAGCCTGATATATGCTTACTTCTTTGTAATCTCAATTGTAGGGTGGGCAAGATGGCATCGAGAACAACTCGCACCTGCCGGCATGGAAGCTTCTAAAACAAGTGTGATTCCGATCTTAAGAATGCCCAAAAAAGAGATCTGTAAAGTTATTCTGCTCTTAATAGGATCAATAATCATCATTGCGGGATTGCTGATGCTTTTAACAGAAACTTCTTGGTTTGTATTAGGAAGCGATACGATAGCAACAAGCCTGAATGTTGTAGCGATCTGGATGGCAACTCGTCGATGGGCAGAACAATGGATACTCTTAATTCCAGCAAATCTTATTACAGGCTTAATGCTCTTCTATCAAGAACAATATCCTTCAAGCATTATGTTCTTAGTCTATTTTGTAGTATCAATCTTCGGCTATTTTCATTGGACAAGAATGGCAAAGAAAGTCTCATAGAAAGATATTATTACTGCGGAGGCATCGCTTTAAAATAGCGATCTTCATGCATCATCTCTTTCGGTGGGATTTTAACAGGCCAACATTCAACCCCCTTTAAACCCTCTATAGAATCTTGATAAAATTGTGGTTGTTTTATCCCCTTACGACGTTCATCAACATAATGGTTAATGACTTTGTAAGCTGTTTTACTTAAGAAACACAGGGTAATAAGATTAAAAAGAATCGCTATACCAATTAATATGATTGCAATATTCCAAAGTTGTCCTAGATTCATAAATACCCCCATGAACATTACCCCAATAATTAGCACTCTATATCCTATTAACACTTTACGATTATGACTCAAATAAGTCATATTCGCCTCACCATAATAATAATTACTAATAAAGGTTGTCAGCGAGAAAAGTAGTAACATCACAGAGATAATATAAGGGCCTATATTACCCAAATGCACGGACATCGAAGCTTGCATTAAAAGCATGCCATTAAGAACCCCTTTATCATAGAGTCCTGTTTGAAGAATAATAAATGCGGTACCTGTACTCATGATAAAGGTATCTAAGAAAATCCCTAAACTCTGAATGAGTCCTTGATTAACAGGATGTCTGGTGTTTGCGGTAGCACCCGCAACAGATACCGTCCCTACCCCCGTCTCATGGGATAGAATACCATTACGCATACCTTCCATCACGACAATTCCAAAGCCCCCACCCAATATCTCCTTTGCACCAAAAGCACTAGAAATAATCAATGAAAATACCCGAGGAATATCACTAATATGCGAAGCGACAATATAGAATGTAATACCTGCATAAAATAGAAGTAAAAAAGGAATCACTGCCTGTGTCACATGCGCAATACGCCGAAGCCCACCAAATATAATGACTGACACAACCATCATCATAAACATAATAAAATAGAGCGGATCAAAATCAAATGTTGAATTAATCGTGGCAACCAATGCACTTGTCTGAATACTATTGAGAAACACCCCATAAATCACGATCATTAAAACCGCATAAAAGGCGCCCATTTTTGGGCTATTTAGCCCCTCTCTAATATAATAAGCAGGTCCGCCTTGGTAAAGGTCACCTTGCTTAACTTTGTAAACTTGTGATAAGACATTTTCGATAAGCGTTAACGTCATTCCGATAAAAGAGCTGACCCAAAGCCAAAATATCGCACCAGGTCCGCCTATTCCAATCGCCAAAGCAACACCAACAATCTTTCCTGCTCCAATTCGACTACCTAAACTTAAGCTGAAAGCTTGAAAAGGCGTAATGCCTGCTCTATTCTCGGGCTTCTCAAATAACATATCGAGAATATCTTTAACATAACGAAATTGAATTAATCGAGCTTTATAAGTTATATATGCGCCAAAACCCAAGAATAGAGGGGTTGCTAAATAGAGCCAAATGGTTGTTTCAAAAAATTGATAGAGCATCTCTTTCGTCATCTAGCCTCCTATTTGCAATATATAGAACATGCTCATGTTAAATAAATATTTGTAAATAAGCTTCAATATATAATCTATATTATTATGGATGGAAGTTAGATATACGATAACCAATCAGACTCAACCAGTTTAATGGACTAGAAAATGATTACTCTTAAATTATTAACTAAAAAACTCAGAATTATAATTAATCACAACTTCTTTTTGTGGTGCAACATCAATCGTTGCTACAACAGGACAATGTGTTTCAACATGATGAATCAGCTTTTCAACATCCGACTTTGCACTTACTGATTGAATATTATAGATCGTTCTAATATTACTAAAACCTATCGGAATATTAGGGTCTCCCAAATAACCTGCTGAATCAAAGTCTCCCTCAAGTAAAATCTCAAACTGATCGATCTCCACATTAAATCGTTTCGCAGAGCTCTTAAAGACCATACTTTTACAAGCACCTAATGCACCCAATAATAACTCAACAGGTGTCATACCTGTATTATCGCCATAAGGTGTTGGTTCATCAGCGATGACAATATGATCCCTAGCATTGATCTCTACTTGATAATTTTCACGAATATGGGTTTTAGCGCGATAGACTTTCTTAGTTTTACTCATTGTGACTCCAATATCATCAATACAATCATAATTGGCTGAATGGATAGATAGAATAGATATGCCAACCCATACAGCGGTATCTCATCATTATGGATTCTTCTCTTATGAAAAGCTATTGGGTGACTCAAAAACCTAAAATATTTGGCAAATCAGCGAGAAGCAAGGCACAATGAATCATTCCATAAAATTCTGAATGATCTTTTCATATTGATATTATTCAAGAGGAGCGCTATGCATTCGCTTAATACAACTCGTCGGGCTTTTCTCAAAAAGAGCTCGTTACTAACCTTAGGTTCACTGCTCACAGTCCCTGCTTCCATCGTATCTGCGATGGACTTAACAGAATCTCATCAATCCTCACAGACGGATTGCCATGCGCCGATACATCATAAAGCTTCGTTCGCCCATCAACGCGCAGATATCCGTTCACTTGATTTTGATTCTTTTGATTTTCAGCAGAATTTCAAACGATAACATCGAGAGTCATGAGTTCAGTTGGTGTAAACCATCAGCATAGATTTTCCACATACAAAAAGGCCTGATTAATAAAAATCAGGCCTTTTCTCTGCAATAATCTGGAGTCATTATTGCTATTACGTTAGTTTGTACATTTCTGTACAGGTTTCCTTGTTAGGAATCTTTACCGAAGCCTCTCCAAATTAAGCTTCTACTTCAACATCAATGATATCCATATTGAGATCACCATCGATAATGACGCTATCTCCCGCTTTGAAATCACCGCGTAAGAATGCTTTCGCAAGTGGGTTTTCAAGATGATTTTGGATCGCACGTTTAAGCGGTCTTGCACCAAATACAGGATCGTAACCGATCTCACCGAGTTTATCTAAACCTTCCTCAGTGACACTTAACATCACATCATGCTCAAGAAGACGTTTCACAACGCGGTTTACCTGAAGCTGTGCAATTGCACGGATATGTTCGCGTCCAAGTGGGTGGAAGACAACAATGTCATCGATACGGTTAATAAATTCAGGGCGGAAGTGTTCACCTACAACATCCATCACTGATTCACGCATCGCAAGATACTGATCTTTCTCACTTAAATCGCTTAAACGATTCGCTTGCTCTTGAATAAGATGTGAGCCTAAGTTTGAGGTCATGATAATTACAGTGTTTTTAAAATCAACCGTACGACCTTGACCATCTGTTAATCGACCATCATCTAACACTTGAAGTAAGATGTTAAACACATCAGGATGCGCTTTTTCAACTTCATCAAGCAAGATCACTGAGTATGGGCGACGACGAATCGCTTCTGTTAAGTAACCGCCTTCTTCATAACCCACATATCCAGGAGGCGCACCGATTAAGCGTGCCACTGAATGTTTCTCCATAAACTCAGACATATCTAAGCGAAGCATCGCATTTTCATCATCAAAGAGGAATGTTGCGAGTGTTTTTGTAAGCTCAGTCTTACCAACACCAGTTGGTCCTAAGAAGAGGAATGAACCGATTGGACGATTTGGATCTGATAGCCCCGCACGTGAACGGCGAACAGCATCAGATACTGCGGTAATCGCTTCTTTCTGACCAATCACACTTTTACCTAATACTTCTTCCATACGAAGAAGTTTTTCACGCTCCCCTTCCATCATGCGAGATACCGGAATACCAGTCCATTTTGAGACAACATCTGCAATTTCATTGCCGGTCACTTTCGTTCTTACGAGGCGATTTTCACGCTCTTCATGATTCTCAGCTTCCTGCGACTCTTTTAATTGACGCTCAAGCTCAGGAATTTTTCCATATTGAAGCTCACTCATTTTCGTAAGATCGCCTGCACGTTTTGCAGCTTCAAGCTCAATACGCGCCTGATCAAGATCTTCTTTTAAAGAGGTTGCACCCTGCATGAGGCTCTTCTCAATTTTCCAAACCTCTTCAAGATCCGCATACTCTTTCTCAAGTTTCGAAAGCTCTTCTTCAAGATGCTCAAGACGTTTTTTCGAAGCATCGTCAGTCTCTTTCTTAATCGCTTCACGCTCAATTTTAAGCTGAATGATACGACGATCAAGTTTATCCATAGATTCTGGCTTGGAATCAATCTCCATACGAATCTGGCTTCCTGCTTCGTCAATTAAGTCGATCGCTTTATCTGGAAGCTGACGGTCTGTAATGTAACGATGCGAAAGTGTCGCAGCTGCAACAATCGCAGGGTCTGTGATCTCTACACCATGGTGGATCTCATAACGCTCTTTAAGTCCACGAAGGATCGCAATTGTATCTTCAACCGTTGGCTCTTCCACCAATACTTGTTGGAAACGACGCTCAAGCGCGGCATCTTTTTCAATATATTCACGATACTCATTGAGTGTTGTCGCACCAATACAGTGAAGCTCACCACGAGAAAGCGCAGGTTTTAATAAGTTACCGGCATCCATTGCGCCATCTGTCTTACCCGCACCAACCATCATATGGATCTCATCAATGAAGAGAATCACACGGCCTTCTTCTTTCTCAAGCTCATTGATTACTGCTTTTAAACGCTCTTCGAATTCCCCGCGGAACTTCGCACCGGCAATTAACGCACCTAAATCAAGTGAAAGAACACGTTTACCTTTTAACCCTTCTGGCACTTCACCATTCACAATACGTTGTGCTAAACCTTCGACAATCGCCGTTTTACCAACGCCTGGCTCACCAATAAGCACTGGGTTGTTTTTCGTACGACGTGAAAGTACTTGAATTGCACGACGAATTTCATCATCACGGCCAATTACAGGATCAAGCTTACCAAGCTCAGCACGCTCCGTTAAATCCACAGTATATTTGTTTAATGCTTCACGGTTTCCTTCAGCATTTGGATCTTGCACGCTCTCACCTCCACGAATCGAATCGATCGCCTTATTTAAAACTTCTTTCGTAACGCCGGCACTTTTTAAGATTTCAGCGAGTTGTTTGTTTTCATCTAAAATCCCTAAGATAAAGACTTCAGAAGAGAGATAACCATCACCACGTCGATGCATCTCTTTTTCTGCAGCGACTAAGACGCGCTGCAAATTTTGGCTAATATGGATGTCATTACTACCTGAAACTTTCGGGAATTTTTCGATTGCTTCAGTGACTTTTTGATTTAATACCGCAATATTCGCACGGCACTGACGAAAGAGTGGTAACACTGAACCCTCTTTCTGGTTCAACATGGTGCTTAAAACATGCTCAGGTTCGATATATTGGTTATCGTTAGTGAGTGCTAATGTTTGTGCACCACTTAAAGCATTTAAGAAAGCTTGTGTAAATTTATCTTGGTTCATCCAAAGATCTCCCATAATTTATTAATCGTAGCTGGGGTTAGCACATCTAAGTCTCTATTATTATCTACGGATTGTTCTTCAGAACTTAGATCATTCCCCTCACATCAATAAGATGGGGATCACTTTTTCCTTTTCAAGGATTTTTTTACAAAAAAAGACAATTAATAAGACTTACCCACAAGTTAATCCACTAATCGTATTCTTAAACAACTGATACTTAAAAGATATATTTATTTCAATCTTTTTCTGTTAAAAGCGTAATAATTGCTTCATGATTTCGCTCTTTCGCAAGGTCTAAAGCGGTTAATCCATTATCGCTTGTCTTAAAGGCATCTGCGCCCTTTATCAGTAATTTTCTCACCACTTGATCTTGCCCCATACCCGCAGCGCGATGAAGTGCGGTAAAACCTCGAGCATCATCACAATCAACCTCTGCGCCTAATTCAAGTAACGCTTCGACACCTTTTACCGACTTGAGTTCAACCGCATCCATCAAGGGGGTTGTCCCATTCAAAGAGCGCGCATTAACATCAACACCTTTATCAACGAGTAACTTCATCATCTCATAATGATCGGTATAGAGCGCCCAATGAATCGGTGTGAAACCATCTTGTGCTAAGAGATTTTTATCCACAAGCCCTTGATCTAAAATGAGCTTCACTGAACCATCATCATTATTCGCAATCGCAATATGGTAAGCCGTCGTGCTTCGAATCATACGATCTGAATTAAAAATCGCATTTTCATCAAATATCCCTACTTTTGCACGATGCCCAAATAGAGAGAAAGCCCAAACTGCCGCACGATTTGGCTCAGGTTCAAGCTCATTGAGAAGCGGAACAGGTGCTGTTTCATTAAGCACATGAGAGAGCATTAAAAAATTCACAAGCGCGATTGTCTGATTATCTGTTTCAATACCGCTATCGGTTATCGCTCCTTCGATTGAGATAATTTTTAACTGATGATCACTAAGCTCAACGGTTGCCTTCGCCACTAACTCTTTCGACCAACTACGCACAAAATAGATATCCACTCCATCAAAGAAAATCGCCCAGCGATCTTCCGGCGTTGCGGGCACAAAGAGAGAACCTGCGTAGAGTTTACCAGCTGTTTTATAAGTAAGATCGCAATGCACTTCACGACCCGCTTCCAAAACTGGTAAAAGCCCTGAGAACGAAGCCCCATCTTCCATGCTATAAGAATCAAGATTCTTCAGCATCGCATCTTCCATCTCACTGCCTAATTGAAAGGTAATCGGTCTTAAATCTAAAAGAGGCACACCATAAGGATTTTGGTCATAACGAATCCAAGGAAGTTCTGTTGC
>CAZPIQ010000025.1:7471-20742 GCA_964586665.1 uncultured Ignatzschineria sp.
AGCCTATTTTGATAGGTGAAATTAAAATCCCAGGAATATTGGATTTAAAACATCTCATTAGTTTAACAAATAAAACGAAGAAGCCGAATCGTTCTGCGCTTTTATCTTATGGTAAGATTAATCCATGTTTTAACAATCAACGCCGGCATTTTATACCGCGCTTAACACCGTATTTTAGAAGGTACTATAGACTATGCTAAAAGAGTTACCGATTGCCACTCGATCGCTCATCATGATCAACGTTGGCGTCTTTATTGTAATCACGATTCTCAGTTACCTTGAGGTTTATGACCTGAACTACTTCCTCGGTAGTTACTTCCCATCATCTCCCTTCTTCCATTTCTGGCAACCTTTTACCCATCTCTTTGTGCATGCGGGGATTTCACATCTCCTCTTTAATATGCTCGCACTCTTTATGTTTGGTGCAACCATTGAACGGATTATAGGTACCCGTAAATTCCTCGGTCTCTACTTTGTCGCCGGCATGGGGTCCTTTATCCTCTTTAATATCCAAAGCTACTTTACGATTTCAGGGCTCACAGAACAGCTCTACACTCTCGATTCACCAGCAACCATCAATCAAATTCTCACTGAAGTAAATGAAGGCCTCACTCTTGATCATCTCGGGGGAATTATGGGTCCTTGGTATATTGATAAAGTACCGGAACTCTCAGCACTTGTGAGCGAATATATTCGTCCAATGATGGGCGCTTCAGGCGCAATCTATGGCGTATTGATCGCTTTTGCCATGTTTTATCCTAATGCCGAACTAATGTTCTTCTTTATTCCTTTCCCCATTAAAGCGAAATACTTTATTCCCGGCATTATTGTTCTTGAGATCATTCTTGGTCTAATGAATCTCTCATGGAACCCAATTGCTCACTTTGCACATCTTGGTGGCGCAGCTGCTGGCTTCCTACTCATTTGGTACTGGAAAAAACGCGGAGGTATTCGATTATGAATTCTTTTAATACCCCCTTCTACAAAAAATATCAACAATCTGCCCTTAGCCCGTTAAAAGTTTTAGGGAAATTGAGTGCTATCATGCTTCTATCAGCATCAATTTCTTTTGCAAATCCTAATATTCAAATCTCTAAAGGAGAACTTGATCGCGTAGGCGAACAGATCTATAAAAACGAAACTGGCGGTAAACTCGATAATATTGCGGTTTGGAATGTGGGCGAGAACTTCCCATCATTAGGCATTGGTCATTTTATCTGGTTTAAGGTAGGCGAACCTATGCACTTTGAAGAGACCTTCCCCGCGCTTGTACTCTTTATGCAACAAAATGGCGTGAAGTTACCGGCAATTCTCCAAAATCATAAAACAGCGCCATGGAAAACCCGTGAAGCGTTTAACACAGCTAAAGCCAATGGCGAGCTCAATGAGCTTATGCAATTTCTTGCCAATACCAAAGATCTTCAGGCACTCTTTATCTATCAACGTCTACAAGGTGCACTTCAAAAGATGAAAGCCGTTTCTGAATATCCTGACTTTATCGAAATGAAATTCTATGAAGTTGCCGGCGCTCAAAATGGGCTTTATGCCCTTATTGATTATGTGAACTTCAAAGGCGAAGGTATTAATACAAATGAGCGTTATCAAGGCCAAGGTTGGGGCTTAATGCAAGTGTTAGAGAATATGGATCTAACGGCATCCGGCAATAATAAAGCGGAAAGAGATGCATCGACGCTTGCGAGTTTCAGACAAGCTTCTACAAAAGTTTTAACCGATCGCGTAAATAATGCGGACCCTTCAAAAGGAGAAAGTCGCTGGCTTCCTGGTTGGAAAAATCGGATTCAGACTTATAAGCCTTAAGTACATCTCTCAAGACAATCTATGAAATTTTAATACAAATAAAAAGCGCTGTTTCACGTGAAACAGCGCTTTTTTACATTGATATTAACCGAACACATTTCCTATTAGCTCACTATTTTGTAGCTATTGCGATATCAATAATAATACGGATATTTTTAAGATTCGATTGTCACTACAAGGCGCCATCTCCTACTAATGGTGGAAACCAAATTGCCGCTTGCCCATGAATCAATCGTTCCTGATTAATCCAGGTAAATGGCGCTGGCACTGTTGTATTTAAAGAGATATTTTCAGCACCGACTTCTGCAATTGACGTCTTCGTTAAAACAATCGGCTCTGGCCCATAAATACCCGCAGATGTGAAGTCACCCTCACGACGCCCCCCGCAAACAACCCATAATTGATTCAAAGTTGCTGCTGCATAAGGATAATAATCGGCGCGTCCTGTCGGAGGGTTATCCACCGAATAGAGATGCTCCGAGATTTGCACCTTCAACACGGTGGGTAAACCTGCGGGAGCCGCAATAATATCGGCTCTAAGTGCACTATACATTCCCCCGAACTCCGCCACCTCAAACTCATAAGCCGCAGCCAATCCAATTCTACCAATCGCTGTTTTAATCACGACCGGCTTATCACCTGCTTTTGCAAAACCTTTATCACGATGATTTAGATGCGTCACACGATAGCGCCCTAAAATACTCCCTGAAGGACCTGCTAAAACAACCGTGTGGAAAAGCTCATCCACATCAATTTCAGGATAACTGCCAACCACATAACCCTTGCCTTTTTTGGCAATACTCATCAGTGTCTTCTCAAAAGACCCATTTTGAGACTCAGCATACTTTAAAAACTCTTGAGGATTGTTACTGTACGGCATTCCAGAGAATTCTGGTAACACTAATAATTCATTTTTACCGACTACTACATTCTCTAAAAGCATGCTCCCTTTATCCCACTGCGCTGCAATCAAATTAACCTTGGCAGATGTTTTTGTACTATTTGCATCAGTTGGTGATCGATGAAGCGTTAATAAAGGGTTATAAAGAGAAGGTCTACGTTTCGCTAAAATACTCAATCTCGCATCATCGGCATCATTCAAATCAACGGTTGCCAAAAAGATCCCGTGAAGTCCTGCTTCTAATTCCAATGGCGAAGCTATCGGTGATTGTGCAATCTTATCACCTGTCGGCGACCATATACTCGACCCACCATTATAGTAGAGCTGCGCCTTTGTAATAGGGTTCGTCTCTATTCCACTTCGTGTTGCACAAATCGTCCAAGTACCATTAAGTGCACTCATATGCTGTACATGAGATACCGTTGAATGATCGCCTAACATCTCTTCATAAGTTGCATTAGGCATCATACGATCTGAAACTGAATGCCAACTAATAATCTGCGCTCCTTTCAACATTGCGATACGCGCATATTGCCAATAGGTATCGTCATAACAAATTAAAAGTGCAATGCGCCCGATCGAAGTATCAAAAACATTAATTCCTGTGTTGCCTGGCGCAAAAACTTTCTGATCTTGAGAATTTAAACCGATCTTACGATACTTGCCGATAATCCCTTCTGGCCCCATTAATACAGCAGAGTTATAAGGAATACCGGTTTCAGCATCAATTTCAGCAATCCCGACACTCACATACATATTGAATGCCTTTAAAAGCGGGGCAATTGCATCCGTCGTTTTACCCGGAATAGTATCTAAGTAAGGTTTTAACTCTGCACTATCTGAAAAAAGATAACCACTCACTGCCGTTTCAGGAAAAACAGCAAAATCAACTTTCTTATTCGCCACTTCCTTAATTGCGACGACAAGATTCTCAATATTTCCCTCAAGATCTCCCCATGCCGGAATAAAATCTACTGCGGCGACTTTAATAGGATTCTTTACATTGCTCATTATCTAATAACTCCTATAATGCTTTCTCTGCTTCAATAACATGTACTGATTGATAAAACCTAGCTCAATTATTAAGACACAAGTTTTGTGATATAAATCCAAAGAGGAGCGGTGACAATAAATCCAACAACACTTACCGCTAACGATGCAGTACCAATACTTGTATAAACGTTATAGCGACTTGCAATAATAATGCCGGAGAATGCTGGCGGTAATGCTCCTCCTAACACCATCATTTGAAGCTGTGTGCTTTCCATATTAAAGAAGAGTCCTACCGCAAGAAGAACACCTGGCATTAATAACAATTTAAAGAACGTGTTATAGAGAATCTCACCATTAATTCTAAATTGATGTGCTGCTAAGGTTAATCCTGCTGCAAATACAGCAACACCTGAGTTTGCTTTCGCGATAAGATTAAAAGTCGGATTCAGATCAGATGGGAATTTAATATCAAGAAGTACTAGCGCCGTTGCTAAAAGCGGTGACCATACAACAGGTTGCTTTAATGCTGAAATCAGTGCACTCATTCCACCACTGCCCTTCTTACCATCTTCTCCAGGAGGGTCTAATAAGAAGAAGCCTATCGGGATCGTGATTGCATTAACAATGATAGAAAGAATCGCGACCACTAATCCAGTTGAAACTGTATCGCCATAAATTGGATCTAAAACGGCAAACCCAAGGAACCCTATCGTTGGAGATCCAGCAATTAATGCACAAACAGCCGCATCACTACGATTTCTTTTAAAGATATATTTGCTTCCCAAGAAGGAGGCAAAAAAGAGGCCTACAAGTACAACAAGTGCGATAATTGTTAATTTACTATCTGCAAAAATCATTGCCCTATCAGCACTCACAATCGATACGAAAAGTGCTGCTGGCAATGCGTAGTTTAAAACAAGTTTATTAAAAGCACGCGCCTGATCATCTGTAAATGCATTACGTTTTGCACTTACAAAACCAAGCGCCATAATGATGATAATCGGCAAAAGATCACTCATTAGGATCTTATACATAAAGTCTGTCATTCTACAAATCCTTCTACGGTATAGAACTGCAAAAATTGATATTTCATAATGAAAATCTATTTATCTCTATTGCACCCAAACACTCGAGTTAAAATAAATTTTTAAATTCGTAGATTCAAAAATAGAATTCAACAAATTTTGAACGTCATAATCCAGCCCTTAGAACACGTGCCTAAAAGCATTAATAAATCATTAATGAAATAAATAAGAAACCTTGCCTTTCTCTGAATCAGAAAGGCAAGACTATATGTCAGTAAAGGCCGAGATACTACAGTTGCCGGCCTTTACTACGCCTACCTACAGCCTATTTAGCTGGCTTTTTGTACCAAATCACAGGCTCAGGTTTATCTGAATGTGGTAGAGATGCTGCCTGTTCAAAAGTAAAGTTCAAGTGATCTGCCACCATTTGTGTTGGATTACTTGCAAGCCACTCATTTAAAGAAATATCTGAGTAACGTGAAGTTGGGTAGCTATCTGGGCGCTTAAATACTTCAATAAAGCGTACAGGCTCATCACCGATATTTTGAATATAGTGACCTGCGACAATCGGTACAACGCCCACATCGCCGGCTTGGAAGTTAAAGGTTCTTGCTGATGAACTTGAATTAAACACAGTCATACGCGCTTTACCTTGCATAAAGTAGAGCCACTCTGATGCTCGTGGGTGCCAATGAATTTCACGCATACCACCTGGCTCAATTTCAACAAATGCTGCTGAAATTGTTTTTGCTTCTGGGAAGTTACTCTCATCTACAAAGTATACTGTACCTGCTTCACATTTGAGCGGTTTAACTTCTTCACGGTGGAAAGTAAATGGTGAAGGAACATCGCCATTACGGTTGTGTTTACGAACAATATTAATAGGCCCAGGTACTTCACCTTTAAAGATATATTTCTCTACTTTCGGTAGTACTTTTAATTCTTCGACCGTTTTATCAAAGTTAGCCGCGATTACATCTTGGGGAATATGTGCAACTAAATCTGTTAAAAGGAAAGTGTTGTTTTCAGAGAAATCTGCTTCACTGAATACAAGTAGGAACTCACAGCCGCCTTCTAAGCCTTGAATCGAATGTGGGATACCTGCTTCGAAATTCCAAATATCGCCTTCTTTAACATCATCGATAAAAATACGGCCTGCTTCATCAATGGCTGTTACACGTGCGTTACCATAGAGCATATAGCCCCACTCAGCTTCTTTATGCCAATGAAGTTCACGATACGCGCCTGCTTCAAGTGCCATATTCACACCAGCAACATCTAATGATGCTGGCAATTCACGATTTGTGACTTCACGCGCCCAACCGCCCTCTTCAAGGCGCATATGCGCATCAGAAAAGCTAAATCTTAAATTTGGAATAGTACCGCGATCTGTCGGTGGTGGAACTAAAACATCAGGATTTTCTAAATCTCGCGTAATATTTCTAGGACCATGGTCGATCCAACCTTTACCATCTGATTCACGAATAGGTTGAACTACTTTTTTACTATCTGTCATTTTGACTCCATCTTAAAAAGATTAAAAAGCATGAATTATCTGATCTATCATCGCAAACTGCGCTTCATTTATAATTCAGCGAACAATCCAAGACCAAATGCTGATCACTTCAACTCTGAAGAAAATCAATCACAACTACTAAATACTGCAGTATCAATTCTATCTACACCCATTCATCTGTCATGCGCCTATCACTAGCTGCCGTCAACAAATGTAGATATAGAAAAACAAATGTAAATATTTATCTATTAATATAATTATAATATTACATTTATAACCAATTAAATCAAGTGGCAACTAATGATATTAACAACTAATCAACTGAAATATAAAGCATTAGTTCGCTGCCTAGATAAGTTCAATAATCATGAATTAAGAACATATTGTATGGACGTAAAAAAAGAGTGAATATCATCGATATTCACTCTCTATAACGATACAAATCATTCAACCTGCATTAATTCTCGCAAGTTCTGAGATTTATACTTACGCATCCACTTCTTCATTTTGAGCCGCTAATTGCGCCATACGATCCGCATATACCGCTTCAAAATTGATCGGCGATAAAATCACAGGTGGGAAACCTGCACCAGAAATTAGACTATCTAAAATTGGGCGGATATATGGATAAAGAATATTTGGACAGAAAGCACCACGTAAATGATCCGCCTGCGCATCTTCAAAACCCTCAATATGGAAGAGACCCGCTTGCTCAACTTCAGCTAAGAACATTACACGCTCTTCTGCTTCTTCAGAGCCTTCTTCTCCCACTTTAAATTTAGCCGTGACCGTCACACGAAGAAGTACTTCAAAAATACCTTCTTCAATCATGCGATGATCATTCCCTAATTGAATCTGAATTTCAGGGGCTACATTTGCTTTAAATGCTTCTGGCGTATTTGGCGATTCTAAAGAAACGTTTTTAGTGTAGATACGAATAATATCAAATGCTGGTTGCTTCTCTTGGCTCATTAAAATTTACCTTTAAATTAGTGTTCGTCGTTCGTGATAAGTAGATTATTCTGGAAGTTTACCTGAAAGGTAGTCATCTAATTGACCACGTGTTTCAAGCATCATTAAGTCATCACAACCACCAACGTGATAATCGCCAATAAAGATTTGCGGTACAGTGTTACGACCTGAACGCTTTTGGCTCTCTTCCCAAAGTTTTGGATCACTATCCACATCAATTTTGATAGGCTCAACACCATGACGTGCCAAAATTTCAAATGCACGACGGCAATAACCACAAGTTGCTTTAAAATAGACTTCTACTTTTTTCATTAGTATCTCCTTAACCTTTAGAAAGTGGCAAGTTTGCTTCCTGCCAACCAACAATACCGCCAACAAGCACGTTTAATGGTGCTGATGGATGCATTTTACGAAGTTTAATACATGCTTCATTTGCACGAGGATCTGTATCACTATAAACAATAATTTGTTTGCTACCATATTGCGTTAAGCTCTCAAGTTTTTTCTCAAGCTCAGCAGCAGGAATACTCACAGCATTCGGAATATGAAGTTTTTTGTAATCTTTTTTCGATCTAATATCGATAAATACCGCATTATCATCATTGTATTCACGAAGCGCATCCGTCACGCTCATACGATATTTTTTTCCTCTTGCTGAGTTAATCTCATTAGCAATAAGAAGGACAACCACAACAAAGAAACCAGCAATAAACATCCAGTTCTGTTGCACAAAAGGCATAATTGAATTCATATAGTTACTCTTATTTTCGTTGCTCTATTATTGATATTAGCAATTATCGATAATTGCATAAACATCGCTTATATTACGCTATTTTCAACAATAATGATAGAACTGGCAAAGCCCTTAAACTATGATTCTATCTTGATTGGATCGATATTAAGAACATGGCGACTCACGATGCCATTTTCAAGTTTTAAATAATCCCCTTTTTGATCCCAGTCGCTTAAAACATATCGAGTATGATCTTCTAAATGTTGATGCTTTGCCGGCCGATGGGTATGACCATGAATCATCGTTTTTACATTTTTTTGCTGAAAAAAATGATCCACATAATCTCGATTGACATCAATGATGGATTTTTGCGGAACATTACGACTCTTTTCGCGAATCTTGTCAGCGAGTTTTAAACGATAATTTTTGGGGAGCCTTTTTAAAAGGCCGAGGATCAATGGATGACGAATCCATTTTTTATAACGTTGATAATTCACATCATCAGTACAAAGCTCATCACCATGAATAAGGAGAATATCTTCATTGTGTAGGTAATACTCATTCCCTACAAGTTTCATTGAAGCGAAAGATGCATAACGCTTTCCTAAACTAAAATCACGATTGCCGGGAATAAAAATAATTTCAGTCCCACCTTTTGCTAGTGCATTAAAGTGCTTCGCTGTCTCAATCGTGAGCTCAGTTTCAATATCATCCCCCGCCCAGAAATCAAAAAGATCTCCGAGGATATAAAGCACATTGGCTTGCGGCGCAATATTTTCAATAAAATAGAAGAAAGCCGTAACGATATCGTTACGACTTTCACTTAGATGAATATCACTCACAAATAGTGAGATATCTTTTTTGCTCATTCGCAAAAATTACTCACCAATGACTTCAACGCGTTCAATCACGATGTCTTCAACAGGTACATCACCATGGCCACGGCGTGAAGTTGTTTCAACTTTTGCCATTTTATCAATGATGTCCATACCTTCAGTCACTTCACCAAATACTGCATAACCCCAACCTTGTGGTGTTTGTGATTTGTGATCTAAGAATGCATTATCCACTAAATTCACGAAGAACTGTGAAGTTGCTGAATGCGGGTCCATTGTACGCGCCATTGCAACTGTACCACGAAGGTTTTTAAGTCCATTATCCGCTTCATTTTGAATAGGTGTACGATGACCTTTACCTTTATCAACCATTCCAGGCTCTAATCCACCACCTTGAACCATGAAACCCGGAATAATTCTATGGAAAAGTGTCCCTTCAAAATAACCATCTTTTGCATATTGAAGGAAGTTTTCAGCAGTGATCGGTGCTTTCTCATGATCTAAAGTGATTGTGAAATCGCCAACGTTAGTAATGAACTTAAGCATTTAAATACCTCATAAAAATTAGATCGGTCTTATATTGAAACCGATATAAAAAATAGAAGATTGTTATTACAGTAACGTCTTCTTAGTACCTGACGCTACACTTGTATTAACAATCTAATAATCATCTCTTAAAAATTATTTAAGAATAACAGCCTTACTCAGGTAATACTTTATGGAGTGAGTAATCAAACTGTGATTCATTCTTAATGATTTTACCATCTTTATCCGCAGGGAAGAGAACATTCTCACCGACAAAATAACGTACAGCGCCATCAGGCCCACCCGTTGTACCGTCAAGTGTTACAACCTGCCCTGCCTTGTTCCACGTGAAACGTCCTTTTTCTGTTGTCGTTTCATCTTTTCCTTTAACATCAAGATACGTCATTTGATAAATGTAGTTATTATCGGCACTAAGAGTTAACTCGACATCAATACCACTGCAGTCTGCGCAAGGTATTTGCCCTTTATAATCACCTGCATAATCAAGTGCGACATTTGCTGCGTGCTCTTTATCAATCTCAACTTCACTATTTTGTTCAATTGTCGCTGGGGTTACGGAATCCATTTTTGCTGCTTCCTCTCCACATGCTGTTAAAAGGAGTGCTGCGCCTAATACGAGTACTAATCTCTTTTTCATGTCAATCTCCTAAATGATCAATGGTAAAACCCTTAGTGTCACGAAAATTCGTGACACCTTTATGACAACCTTATGGTTTCTCAACGAATTTGACACTTTCAATCACAATTGGCTCAGCCGGCACATCACTATGATGACCTTTGCGAGTTGTTTTCACTTTTTCCATTTTATCAACCACATCCATACCCGATACCACTTTACCGAAGACGGTATAACCATTGCCATCTTGTCCTGGGTAATCTAAGAACGTATTGTTCTGTGTATTGATAAAGAATTGGCTTGTTGCTGAATTAGGATCGCTCGTTCTTGCCATCGCAACAGTACCACGAGTATTTTGAAGTCCATTGTTTGATTCAATTTTAATGGGTGCATTTGTTTTCTTTTGCGCCATATCAGCATTAAAACCACCCCCTTGAACCATAAATCCATCAATCACACGATGAAAAATTAAGCCATCATAGTAACCATCATCAACATAGTTTTTGAAGTTTTCTACAGTAATAGGCGCTTTTTCCTCATTGAGTTCAAGCACGATATTCCCTTCCGTTGTATCCATCTCAACATAAAGCGGCGGTGCACCGGTTGTGTCTGCCATTGCTGTACCTGAAATAAGACTTGCTACTAAAACGCCTGCTAACATTAACTTTTTCATCAAAAATCCCCATTCAATGTTTATTCGAGTGTATATTTACACAACTTATTAAGTAGATACATCTATCTTACAATTATATCATTATTCATTCACTCAACCTATGCTTACACTATTGACTTTCAGTGATGAGTAAATATTCAATATAAAGAAGGGAGCTTGTTCGCATCAAGCTCCCCTTCCTACTTTATAAGTAGATCAATCACCTTTTACAAATGCTATTGTAATACTTCAATATAAACCGCTTCGACTTTCACTTTATCAGGATTACGGCTCTGATCTAATTCACCTAAAATTTTAACTTTATTTTCAGGGCCTATTTGCTGTCCTTTCCAAAGTTTGTCATCAATCTCAACAACGATCTGACCTGAAGCATCGCTAAAACGATATTTTTCATTATCTGTTGCGAGTTGCTCTACGATATTACCTTCAATTGTTACATAAGAGTTATCGGGCATCTGACGAACTGTGACAATTTCACTTGTTACATAAGGCGAAGCAACTGCTACAGGCGTTGCTTGTGGATCTGTTGCTTCACCTGTGAACTGTGCATTGGCAACAGCAGTCACCCCTAATAAAAGTGATGCTAGATATAATTTTTTCATACGTCAAATCCTCTATTAATGAGTTGAAATGTTTCTCTATTATAACTGAATATGATAGCTTTTTAAGCACTTTTCAAGTTTAGAATAAAAAAAATGAGACCCTACATTGATAGGCTCTCATTTTTAATGACTTTATTTTAACTTCAGTTATGCACGACTTGAGTACTCTTTAGTATCTGTATTTACAACGATTTTTGTTCCATTTTCAATATATTCAGGAACTGCGACGGTAATCCCCGTCGAAAGTTTCGCCGGTTTGTTACGCTTTGTCGCACTGGCACCTTTTAATTCAGGTGCAGTATCGACGACTTCAAGCACAACCGTTTGTGGTAATGAAAGTGCTACAGGCGCATCATTAACTAAAGAGACGTAATATCCCTCAATTCCCTCAAGAATAAATCCGGCATCTTCACCCACAATTTTTTCACTAAGATAATATTGACTAAAATCTTCGCTATCCATGAAAACAAAATTGTCATCATCCTTGTAAGAGTAAGTTGCTTCGCGCTTATTGAGTTGTACATCATCAAGCTCATCATCTGATCTTAATGAGAGATCAACCTTGTGATTATCAGGAATTGAGAACATCTGAATTCTAAAGGTCGTATTGCCCCCTCTTGCAGTTGGCGCCGACTTTTCAACCTCTCGCACTAAATAGTAGAGATTGTTATGCTGAATCACATCACCACGACGAACGTCGTTTGCTTTTTTCATTACTATTTCCTCAACTTTCGATAATCACATACTGAAGACTAATACAATCTGCTTAACTTTCGTGTCAAATTGATATTATGACTTATGATCACGTGGATCAATATCAAAATAATCTAAACGTTTTTTTAATGTTGAACGAGTGATACCTAGGATTTCTGATGCTTTTGATTGATTACCATCAGTATATTCTAATACCTTTTCAAAAAGAGGTCTCTCGACTTCATTGATCACTAGACGATAGAGGTTAGGTGGATATTTACCATCTAACATATTCGAAATTTCGTCTAAGGCTTCCTTTACAGACTCACGCAATGGAATATGATCTTTAAGACGCTCACGAGAAATCATTTTACTACTCCTAAAATATCTATTTAATTTAAATATAAATAATGTAAAGTTGAAACAAAAAAGATGACTATTGATCCGAAAAAATCCGAGAAATCCACTCGATCTGTCTCTTTGGCATTACCTCCCGAAGCATAGCACTACGCCATTCTGCGGGTATTTCACGGTCCCCTAAATACCAAAGAATATGTTTGCGGGCCACACGAATACCTTTTTCAGGCCCATAAAACTCATGAAGTGCTGCAATATGTTCCGTCGCTATATTCATCTGCTCACTAATGGAGGGTAGATAGATCTCACCCTCTTTTAATGAACGAAATAACCAAGGGTTTCCTAGTGCAGCACGCCCAATCATGACAGCATCAGCCTTTGTATGATTTAAGACTGCTTGTGCCTTCTCTATCGAATCAATGTCACCATTTGCAATCACAGGGATACTCACTGCTTCTTTTACCTTCGCAATCGTGTCATATTCCGCTTCTCCGAGAAAACGATCTTCTCGCGTTCGTCCATGAACAGCTAAGGCTTGTATCCCTATTGCTTCTGCAAGTTTTGCAATTTTGACGCCATTTTTATTCTCGTGATCCCATCCTGTTCGGATTTTTAGGGTTACAGGAACATCAACGGCTGCCACGACTGCTTTTAAAATTTCTATTACTAAAGGTTCATCTTGTAATAACGCAGAACCTGCTGCTTTTTTACAAACCTTTTTAGCCGGACACCCCATGTTAATATCAATGATTTCAGCACCGCTATCGACACTAAATCGAGCAGCATCTGCCATCATCTCAGGATCGTATCCGACTATTTGAGCGCTTACCGGAGATACTTCACCATCATAAGTGAATCGAAGCTGGGATTTTTCTGTCTCCCAGAGCTCTGAGTTAGCATTTACCATCTCGCACACAGCAAGACCTGCCCCCATATCTCGACAAATTTTACGGAAAGGAAGATCCGTTACCCCCGCCATCGGTGCAAGCA
>CAZPIQ010000026.1:0-20285 GCA_964586665.1 uncultured Ignatzschineria sp.
GTTAAACCAGTTCCAACAAGGGTGACAATGAAATGAGAAAAATCGTAACTCTATTTACAAGCTGCCTTATGTTATTAGCAGCGGGTGCAAACGCACAAACTTCTGAGGAATTAACTGCACAAGCTCTTAAGGAGCTTGGCAATCCTCAAATCAACGTCACTAACCATGAGTCTCTACAATCAGGTGCACGTCTTTATATGGACTACTGCCTTGCTTGTCACTCTCTTGAATTCCAGCGTTACAATATCACAGCACGTGATATCGGCCTTCAAGAAGAAGATATTCAAAAGTTGGTGAATACAGGTAGCTTTGATCCTCGCGAAGGCGAGTTCATCGGCACTAAAGATGGGGATCTCATCTACACAGCAATGGATCGTAAAGATGCTCAAGTTTGGTTAGGCGTAGCGCCGCCTGACTTATCAACGATTGCTCGTGCTAAGGGTCCTGATTATGTCTTTAAATACCTTCTCTCATTCTATGAAGATGAGAGCCGCCCTACTGGAATGAATAATATTCAGTTCCCAAATGCGGGTATGCCACACGTTCTTGCTGAACTTCAAGGTACACATAAACCAATCATCGAAAAAGTTGCATTAGGTGAATGTGATCTCTCTAAACCAGAAGAGTGCCAATTTGAAGAAGTAGTCGTAGGACTTGAGAAAGTTGAAGATGGTGCAATGACTGAACTTGAATATCGTCAATCAGTAAATGACTTAACCAACTTCTTAACTTACGTTGCTGAGCCAGCGCAGTTAGAGCGTAAAAAATATGGACCGTGGGTTCTTGGCTTCTTAGTGATCTTCACGATCTTTGCATATGCATTAAACCGTGAATATTGGAAAGATGTTAAGTAATTTAAGCATGACCATCGTTCATAATATGAAACTATTATAAAACCTGTAAGGAGCAATTAATGTCTAATTGCTCCTTACTTGCGATTAAGGAGAGCATAATTATGTCAACAAGACGCACAGGATTTACACTCTTTTCAGAAAAAAACTCATTAGATGGTGACCGCGTTAAAGTGGTTCTTCTAGAGAAAAACATCACCTGTGAGACAGTAATTGTCGACCTCACAAATCCACCAGAAGATCTACTTGAAGTAAATCCTCAAGTAATCCTCCCTACCCTCATTACCCGCGAAATTGCCATTTATCATACGGATACGATTTTAGAGTTCCTAGATGAGAGGTTTCCACATCCCCCACTTCTCCCAAATGATCCGATCCTTCGCGCGAAATTCCGCTTAACGATTAAAACGATCGTGAATGATTGGTATCCTTTAGTGGAAAAACTCATAGGCCGTAAAACGGCGGATAATAAGACAAATAAAGCAATTGCTGATCTACTTGTTGCTTATGCCCCGCTTTTTGGCGCAACCTCTTACTTCCAAAGTGACGATTTTTCATTAATTGATGCAACAATTGTGCCATTTTTATGGTGGGTGAAATACCTCGATATCCCCCTCCCTAAAAAAGCTCAACCAGTCTTAGATTATTACGATAGACTCTTTGAGAAAGAGAGCATTAAAATGGCTTTTGATAAAAAAGAAAAAACGATTTAAGGATTTAATCCATGACTTCTAATAAACCCTACTTTCTTCGCGCACTTTACGAATGGATACTCGACAACAACTGTACGCCGTACATTGTTGTTGATGCGACACTCCCCTTTGTTGAAGTTCCTGAACAATTTGTTTCTGAAGGAAGAATTATCTTAAACATTCTCCCTTCAGCCATTCACAATCTCATTATAGATGACGAATGGATTAGCTTCTCTGCACGTTTTAGTGGGGTTTCTGAAGTCATCAATATTCCAATGGGTGCTGTTGCCGCCATCTTCGCCCATGAAAATGGTGAGGGAATGGGCTTTGACACTGAAGCCCTTCCTGAAGATTATTTTGCGGAAACAACGCTTAAAGTTGCAAGTAAAACAAGTAAGAAATCTTCAAGTAAAAAACCAGCGCTTGGTATTGTGGAAAATCTTGAAGAGACAGACCCAGAAACAGATCTTTCGGCAGATACAAAAGCGATAAAAACCGAAGAAGATAATGTGAAGGCATCTAAAAAAACAACAGATCGTAAAAAGAAGCCAACACTCACCATTATCAAATAATGAAATATCATTAATAACTAATCGTTCATTAATGCTATTTTTATAAAACGCGAGAATCAATTTTAGATCTCGCGTTTTTTTATGCTAACCTCACGATAAGAATGCCGATAAATACTACATTATTATTTACCCAGCACAGATCATATTTTATGAATGCACTATGATGATGACACTCAATACCCATCTCAATCCAAGCCACTCTCTCGTTTTAATCCATGGGCTTTATCAAAGCCCAATAGTCATGAAAGTTCTAGGCAATAGACTCAAAACCCTCGGCTATGAGGTACTCTACTTTAAATATCCGACCATTCAACGTGAGTTTTCTGAGAATGTTGCGGACTTTGCACATTTCCTTCAAAAAGTTAAAACGCCTTATACAATTATCGGACATAGTCTAGGATGTCTTATTACAAAAGAAGCCCTAGATACGACTGTAGCAATTTCCAATAAGATCGATTCAGAAAACCAACCTTCAATACCGAGCTCTGTAATTGCAATTACGCCCCCTTTTAAAGGCTCGCGTATTGTGGGGTATTTAAATGACCATCATGCTGACTTTTTAGTCGGAAAAGCCGTTCATGCACTAATGCCCAATCCACATTCAATACATTGGGAACACCCTGATATTCCGCTCGGGGTCATTGCCGGCACAGATCACAAAGGCCCTTCAAGCTTGCTCCTTGAAAAACTCACAAATACCCTACAAGATGACTCAATTTTAGGGGATGGTACCGTTTATCTCGATGAGACTGAAATTGATGGTAAAAGTGATTTTTATACCCTTCATCAATCGCACACAAAGATTCTCTTTGATCCATCACTTCCCGACATTTGTGATTACTTTATCAAACATGGAAAATTTCCTAAAAAAACACTCATCACTGAAGCGTAAGATCAGACGGAGATAAGCAATAAGCAATGAATTTCGCTACTTAACATCGATCACTTCAACAGCTAAAGTCCCATCTGCAACTTTCACAGAAAGAGCATCCCCTTTATTCACTTGAGTAATACTCTTCACAACAGCACCTGATTCCATAGTTGTCATAGAGTATCCTCTTAAGAGGATATTTAAGGGGCTTAGTAACGTTAACTTTTCAACGTTTGCCACAAATTGCTCAGTCAGATCTTTCTGTTTTTGCTGCATCGCCGTACTTAATCGTTTTGACAATTGATCTAATACCTCAAGACGATGATTGAACGCATTCTCTAACGATATTCTTGCAAGTCGATGTTCTAGCTTTTCCACTTCAAACTTTACATTCACAACTCTTGCACTCATTAATGCTTGGAGTCGATCCTTTAATCCCGCTTGAATCTGTTGGAAATGTTGAAGTTGTAATCTTGGCTCTCGTAATTGTAATCGATGCACCAGCGCCATATATTGAGTCTTAACGCGCTCAATACGGCGATACATGATATTCATCATTCGTTCTTCAAACTCTCCCAAATATTGGAACAATTCATCTCTCGAAAGCGATGAATACTTTGCCGCCATCGAGGGCGTTGGCGCACGCAGATCCGCAACATAATCTGCAATTGTAGTATCTGTTTCATGCCCAACGCCGGTAATAATCGGGATATGAGAAGCATAGATGGCTCTTGCAACAATCTCTTCATTAAAAGCCCATAAATCCTCAATACTACCGCCGCCTCGAATCACAAGAAGGAGGTCGCAACTATTTTCTGCATTTGCCTTAGCGATCGCACTTGTGATCTCATTAGCGGCATCTTCACCTTGCACTTTCGTAGCATAGAGCTTTAAAGGAATATCAGGACGATGCCCAGCAAAAACATTCAAAACGTCTTGAAGCGCAGCTGCGGTGCTTGAAGTCACAATACCGATCTGCTTTGGGTGCTTAGGGATTAACTTTTTATGATCATTATTAAAAAGTCCCTCTTGCGCAAGTTTCTTTTTCAGTGCTTCAAATTGAAGGTAGAGATCTCCTTTACCCGCTTCTTCAACACGATTAATAATGAGCTGATATTCTCCTCTTGGTGCATAGACAGAGATTTTACCGGTAACTCGTACCTTTTGACCATTGGCGATAAGCGCTCTAAACATCACCGCTTGCGAGCGCCAAATAACTGCCTTAATGACCGCGCCCTCATCTTTTAAATTAAAGTAGATATGACCTGATGCCGGAAATGCGGCATTAGAAACCTCACCATCCACTAAGCAGTAAAAAAACTGCCCCTCCAAAAGATCTCTAATCGCAAAATTGAGCGAACTGACGCTATAAACTTCTTTCGAAGGGCGATTCTGCGATTCCCGATTAAATGCCGGCGATAGATATTCAGGATTATTGCCTGAAGGATTCCCATAACGATCAAACATTATCTTACATCTCCATTACGATCGATAGCTCCATCATCTTGCCCATTCTCTGAAAGAGAATCGGGTGCTTGAAGGGATTCTTTTTGTTTTGCTTCATTCCAATAATCATCGAGCGCTTCAAGGGATAAAGTTTCTAAAGGTACGCCTGAAACGCGTTCAATATAATTAAAACGGCGTCTAAACTTCTGATTTGTGCTATGAAGCGCCTCATCCGGTGTAATCTCTAAAAAACGCGCAAGGTTCACAAGCGAAAAGAAAAGATCCCCAAGCTCACTTTTAATCTCCGCTTTATGACCAATCATCATCGCCTCACCAAGCTCTGCACGCTCTTCATCAACTTTATCAATCACAGGACCAATATCATCCCAATCAAATCCAACCGTCGCCGCTTTTGCTTGGAGCAATGCTGCTTGCTTTAATGCCGGCATTGATTGAGGAATTGAACTCAAAAGTGATAAGGCTTCACACTGCCCTTTTGCTTTTCGCTCCTCTGCTTTAATCCGCTGCCAATCTGCTTTTTGCTCAGCAATACTCGAATATTTTTTCCCAGCGAAGACATGGGGATGTCGTCTTATCATCTTCTCTTTGAGAAGCGAGACAACATCCATAAAATCAAATTCCTTATTTTCAGATGCGATCTGACTATGTAATAAAATCTGTAACAGTAGATCAGCAAGCTCCTCTTTAAGATGCTCTGGATCTTTTTCTCGAATGGCATCAATAACTTCACAGCTCTCTTCTTCTAGAAAAGAAATTAAACTCTCATGGGTTTGCGCTCTATCCCAAGGACACCCCTCTTCTGCACGAAGTTGTTCTACAACAGTTAAAAGTGCCTGTAGTTCTGCGTTTTTTTGCATCAGGAAATCTGCCTTTAGAGTGTATGTTAATTTCAAAAATAGATAACTATCATACCGAAAAGTCTCTCAAAAATCTCGAACCATGACAGATTCTTAATATTGAGAATTTCAAAATTTTAAGCAATCACGATTGATCATTTATTTATCATATATCACTATTTTTTAAAACCATTTAGAGGATGTTTTAAAAAAAATACCGTACAAAGCATTTTTTCAAAATATGCTTATCATTCACACAGCTTATCTATTTTAAACTTGACATTAGCTGTAAATATTATTCGCTAATAGATACCCACAGTTCCTGTGGATAACTTTGGGGATAACATCTGAAAAAGAAGCTTAAAGACCATGATAATGCCGAGCATGAGATTTTGATCATTAATTGATCAGCTCCTAGAGCTAGTAATATCAATAGATTTGGGAAATCATAAAGTCACATCACTCGAATCTTTACAAAAGACGCATACCATCTAGCTTTTGAAAAGATGTTAATAAGTCAAGCTAAAAAAATGATAAATTTCACGTTTTTTTAACAGAAAAAAAGATAAAAAAATTGATTAAAGATTGATTAAATTAAATGGTAATTTAATCACCATTAATAATGGTATGTTTTAATTTGAACGAAATTCACATTCCAAATGCCCCTCTAACTTAAAAAAGGTGCGACCTATACACAATAAGATCTTCATACTCAAGTCACAATAGCTTGCTATAATATCTGCCTACTAAAATTTGAGGTACATTATGGATTACATTGTCATTATCCCTGCCCGTTTAAAATCAACTCGCCTTCCCAATAAAATGCTCCGTACGCTAAATGGTAAACCCCTTATCGAATGGACATGGATCGCTGCAATGAAAAGTTCAGCAAAGCGCGTCATTGTTGCAACGGATGATAGTGCCATTGAATCACATCTCAAATCATTAGGGGCAGAAGTCATTATGACTGATCCACATCATGAATCAGGTACCGATCGTTTAAGCGAAGTCTCTCAAAAATTAGGCTTTAGCGATGAAGAGATCATCGTTAACTGGCAAGGCGATGAGCCTTTCTTACCCACAGAACTTGTAGAGTTAGCAGCTAATACCCTTGCTAATAATGACGCAGTCGCGATGAGCACACTCGCAACACCAATCTACGATTGGGCTGAAGTGCAAAATCCTAACGCAGTTAAAGCCGTCTTGAATGAAGCAGATGAAGCGCTCTATTTCTCACGCGCCCCGATTCCTTATCAACGCGAAAAGATGCAAGATAGCGGTCAAATAATCGGAGAAACCCCATACCTTCGTCATATTGGACTTTACGCCTACCGCGCAAGCTTCCTCAATGCTTATCCAACATTGATCCCTTCAACACTTGAATCTCTTGAAAAACTTGAACAGCTTCGAGCGCTGGCGAACAACTACTCGATTGCCGTTGCAATCTCATTAGATACGCCGCCTGCAGGCGTTGATACTTTGGAAGATCTGCTAGAAGCTGAAAAATGGATTATTGCTCAAAACGCATAACGCATTGCCGGCACTATTTTATACAAGGGATGCTTTTATCCTCGACTATCTTTTTGTCTATAATTGACTTATAGTCGAATGCTCTAAAACATCCCCTATCGATTGAAAGAATTACTAGGAAGTCTTCGCCTCAATGTTAAAAAATATCACTTTTCAACGTCTCTCATCGTGGTTTTTCCGTAAGATAACCCGCGTTAAAACAGTATGGTTTAAAAATCTATTTATCTCTCAATTTGCTAAAATTTATAAAATTGAGTGGCAAGATTGTGTCAGACAACGTCCTGAAGAATTTGAAAGTTTTAATGATTTCTTCACACGCGAACTCAAAGCTGATGCGCGTCCAATTAGTGAGGCTGAAATCGTATCACCTGCTGATGGTAAAATCGCGGCCTGTGGCCAACTAAGTAATACTGAGTTTATACATGCAAAAGGTCATCACTTCACGCTTGAATCCCTTATTGCGGACCCTGAACTCGCGAAAACTTTCAAAGATGGGCAATTTGCAACGATCTATCTCTCACCTAGAGATTATCACCGCATCCATATGCCGGTAACTGGAAAGCTTCTACGAACCATTCATATCCCTGGGAAACTCTATAGTGTTTCACTTAAAACAGCAGAAAAAATTCCTGGTTTATTTGCTGAAAATGAACGTCTTGTGTCTCTGTTTGAAACTGAGTATGGCAAAGTGATTGTGATTTTAGTCGGTGCGATTAACGTGTCGAGCATGGAAACTGTCTGGGCCGGTACAGTAACACCGCCTTATGCTTCCTTGCTTCAATATAGTGATTATCAAAATGAAGATATCACACTTCAAAAAGGCGAAGAGATGGGGCGCTTTAATATGGGTTCTACCGCAATCGTCATCACTGAAAATACGGATTTAGCCCTGACAAAAGCACTCAAAGAGTATCACCCTATTCAATTAGGGGAAGCATTATTAAAAAAGCTTCAGTAAAAAAAGCGAATCAACGATTCTAATAATACAGCGTTGATAAAAACAACCCCTCGATTCTCGGCAATCATCATGACATAAGTGCCGAAAATAGAGGGGTTATAGTATTTAAGGGTTGTTAAGATCTATCATTTTTCTATCACCTTTTTCAATTCTAAGTCCTACACTCAGAATCCAAAATTTAGAATTTAGATAAAACATCCCATTCAATTCAAGTATAAATCCTTACGATAATTCAGCAAGACTCATATTATCCGTAATGACACTATCAACGCCCATCTCATATAAACGCTCGATATCATTTAAATCATTAGCAGTATAAACCATTACAAAACGACCGGCTTGATGACACCGCTCGATAAAATCGGGAGTAATGATTTTATAGTTCGTAATAATCCCACTGCACTCAAGATCTTCAAGCTGTTGCCAAATCGCTTCTTGCCCCAAATCCCAATCATCCACCAGTAACGCTCTTGGTAAAATCGGCTGAGTTTCATAAGCGCCTCGCAGTGCTTCTGGCTCAAATGAGGAGAGTAAAAAAGGATAAGACTCGATGCTTGTGATTGCCGGCATTTTTAAATCATTTGAGGCATTAAATATCATCTCTTTTGCTGAATCCGCTTGATACAAAGCTTCAATGAATCTTGCCATATCAAACGCTGTAATATCCTCTTGCTCTTGCCCTTGCCCTTCCTCTGCCACTAATAATCGAAGCGTTGCCTGCAATTTGTCATAAAGATAAGTTGCAACCGCCTGCCCTGTTTCATAAGCTTCATCATCATTGGGCTTAATCTCCACATCAAGTCGGCAATGATTCTCTAACACAAAATCCACAATCGCTTCAAATCTCGGCATTGTTTCGCCGACATATAATGGCGAGTGCCATTTGCCGGCATCGAGTTTAGATAAACTCTTCCAAGATTTTGCTTTGGCAAGCCCTTTACCATTAGTGGTGCGCTCTAACGTTGAATCATGCAATAAGAAAAGCGCTTTATCCTTTGAGAGCTTTACATCACATTCATACATGCGGTAACCCTGCTCATAACCATGACGAAACGCAGCTAACGTATTTTCAGGGGCATCTTTGCCGGCACCACGATGTGCGATAATTTTTTGATAAGGATGTGTCATTACGGTTTTAGTCCTATTTTCCATCACAATAAATAAGGGTTAATCTATTAAACTATTCTAAGCTAAATATCGACTAATCCTTCGATTGTTCTATCGATTGTTCTTTCGATTGATCTAGGAATTAATCATTATTTAAAACAACTTAAAGCAACTACTAAATACGCGCACCGGTTTCAGCATCAAACCATAAGATCTCATCTTGTCTTGGCGTGACTAAAATCTTCGTTAAAGGTTTAAACTTCCCCTCTTGCTCACGACAATCGGGTACTTTAATCGTAATTGTTTTACCTAAGAGATCGCAATAGATCAGCTGTTCCGAGCCCAATGTTTCAGAGATATTGACCATTGCTGAGAATGCATCATTATTAGCGATATCCTGCTGTATCTCTTCAATCTCAACTGCCATATGCTCAGGACGAATGCCCAATGTGACTTTTTGAAGCCCTTGATCAATCAGCATTTGAGGGACTTTAATGCCAGTTAATTCGCGCCCATTAAGATAGACTTCGCCTTTTTTGATCTCTACATTTAGAAGATTCATTGCCGGCGATCCCATAAAGTTCGCAACAAATGTGGAAGCAGGAGAATGGAAGATCTCACTCGGCGTACCAAATTGCTCTATTTTTCCGGCGTTCAAAATAATAATACGGTCCGCTAATGTCATTGCTTCTGTCTGGTCATGTGTCACATAGAGCGTTGTAATGCCAATCTCATTATGACGACGACGAATTTCGAGCCTTGTAGAAGTTCGAAGTTTTGCATCAAGGTTAGAGAGGGGTTCATCAAAGAGGAATAGCTTAGGCTTACGAACAATCGCACGTCCCATCGCAACACGCTGGCGCTGACCGCCGGAGAGTGCTGAAGGTTTTTTATCAAGATGCATCTCAATATCGAGCATCTTAGCAGTATCTTGTACGCGTCGCTCAATCTCCTCTTTCGGCATCTTGGCAAGTTTTACACCATACGACATATTCTCTCGAACTGTCATATGGGGGTAAAGTGCATAGTTTTGGAAAACCATCGCGATATTGCGTTGAGAAGGTTCAAGATTTGTGACATCTTGATCGCCAATCATAATCGTTCCACCGGAAGCTTCTTCTAATCCGGCAAGCACTCGAAGGAATGTCGACTTTCCGCAGCCCGAAGGACCGACAACAACAATAAATTCCCCATCATTGATCTCAATATCAATGCCTTTTAAAATCAATGATTGTGGCTTACGCTTTGTACCGTAATGTTTTGTAATATTTTTAAGTTGTACTGTTGCCATACTTTTTCTACCTTTTGTACTCTAAATACAGATTTATCACTGCACTTATTTCTTATTTAATGTGTTTGATTCACGGTTAATGTCTTAACGATTGAACCGAATATGCCGGCATGTCATCTCTTTTAAAGGGTTGCCATGCTACCTGCGCTGATAAGTTCTTCTAAAACGCCTCTCTTTCAAAATCTCCTCGAAGCCAGAGCGAATGCTTGCATCCTTCCCTCTAGCTCGCGCCAGCAGTGAAGCAGCCTAAGTTGCCGGCATGCGATCTATTTTGAAACTCCACCATTCAACCGGCGACGAGCAGTTTTTCTAAAGCACTCATGAGAAATATTATTTTTATTTCTCGCTATCGATTAAACCTTTCACTAACCATTTTTGCATCGCTAAGATCACGATCATCGGGGGAATGAGCATCAGGATCATAGTTGCCATGACGATATTCCAATCAACAGCAGCATCACCGCTTCCCATCATTTGACGTAGCCCCACTGATACAGGGAACATCTCTTCTCTTGTTGCCATTAATAAGGGCCAGAGATATTGATTCCATCCATAGATAAACTGAATTACAAAGAGCGCTGCAACAGTTGGAATAGAGAGTGGTAACAATACATCTTTAAAGAAGCGCATCGCACTTGCACCATCAACTCTTGACGCTTCTAATAACTCATCTGGCACTGTGCTGAAAAACTGTCTAAAGAGGAATGTTGCGGTTGCTGAGGCAATTAAAGGAATCGTAAGCCCCGCAAAAGTGTTGAGCATATGAAGGTTTGCAACCACATCAAAAGTCGGAATAATACGCACCTCTACCGGCAACATCATCGTGATAAAGATCAACCAAAACATCAACATTCTGAAAGGAAAACGAAAATAGACGATCGCAAATGCCGAGAGCAATGAGATCGCGATTTTACCAATTGCAATAATCATCGTCATCACCAATGAAACCCAGAGCATTCGCGAAACTGAGTAGTTTGAAGCCCCTTCTCCGCCTAACAGCGCCGTCTTATAATTCACCCAAAGTTGATCACCAGGAATTAATGATAATGGCAAATTAATCGCATCTTGCGCTGTTTGTGTTGAAACCACAAATGCGAGATAGATCGGGAAACAGACCAATAACACACTGATAATAATGATCACATGAGAGAACCATGTGAGCCCTTTTCGATTCTCAATCATTACTTCCCTCCTTTCTTATCGATATAACGGAATTGAATCACTGTGAGTAAGAGCACAAAGCCCATTAACACCACTGACTGCGCCGCTGAACTACCGTAGTTCATGCCTTTAAATCCATCGAAATAGATTCGATACACAAGCGTTGCGGTTGAGTTACCCGGTCCGCCTTGGGTTAAAGCATCAATGATTGCGAATGTATCGAAGAAGACATAGACGATATTGATCACGCAGAGGAAGAAGGTCGTTGGCCAAAGAAGCGGGAATTCGATCGAGAAGAATCGGCGAACAGGTCCGGCACCATCAATAGCAGCCGCTTCCAAAAGCGATTTAGGAATTGCTTGAAGCCCAGCATAAAAGAAGAGAAAGTTATAAGAGATCTGCTTCCACACGGATGCCATAATCACCAGCCACATCGCTTGATCGGCATTCATCAAATGGTTCCATTGAATACCAATCTTTCCAAGCCAATAAGAGACTATCCCAAAAGAGGGGGCGAACATAAAGGTCCAAAGTACTCCCACCACAATCGGGGAAACGGCATAAGGCAGAATCAGTGCGGTTCGGTAAGTTGATAACCCACGAGTCACTTTCTGCATACAAAATGCAAGTAAAAGCGATAAGCCTAAGCCCAATACAGTCACCCAAAAGGAGAAATAGAGCGTTGTGTAGATCGCTTCAAGATAGACTTTGTTGGCAAAGAGAATCTTAAAGTTCTCAAGCCCAACCCATTCGGTACTCAGCCCGAAGATATCTTCCATTTGGAAGCTCTGCAAGAATGCTTGAACTGCTGGCCAATAGAAGAAGACCAAAATAACAACTAGCTGCGGGAAGATTAAAATCCACGGCAACCATCTGTGATGTTTAAAATAGAGTTTCATACGACTCACTTATTCATAAGGTACTAAGAGTTTAAAGATGTAGTTTAAAGATATAGTTTAAAGATATAGTTAATAGATGGGCTTTATCTGCGCTGAAAAATGGATGACTTACTGATATCACTTACTGATATGACTTTCTGATCAATGCCTCATTGCCGAGAGAAAGACTTTAACAATCATAATTTTTTTCAAATATAAAAAAGCGAAAGGTACCCATGAGCACCCTTCGCCTGTTAAGATCATCTCTTATTTACTGCTCACGCGCTCGAAACGATCTAAAAGATCATTACCACGATTAACAGCGCTATCTAACGCTTCTTGTGGTGTTTTTTCACCTGTCCAAATCGTTTCTGTCTCTTCATCGATGATTGAACGAATCTGTAACATATTCCCTAAACGAATACCGCGAGTATTATCTGTCGCCTGACGAATCATCTGCTCTACAGGAACGTCTGCCCCTGGATTCTTCTCATAGAAACCTGATGCTTCAGTAATCTCAAATGCTTCTTTTGTTACAGGTAAATAACCTGTGCGCATATGGCTTGCTGCTTGCACTTCTGGCTGAGAGATATATTCGAAGAATTTCGCTACACCTTTATAATTGTCAGCAGGCTTACCATTCATGACCCAAAGACTTGCGCCACCAATCACTGTATTTTGTGGTGCGCCTTCAACATCTGCGTAGTACGGGAGCGTTGACTCACCGAATGCGAATTTCGCATCGCGTTGGATCGTGCCGTATGTTCCTGATGAACCCATCATGATGGCACATTCACCTGAAATAAATGCCGGCGATCCAGCATCTGCACGACCTTTATAAACGAAAAGCCCCTCTTTCGCCATATCGCTTAAGTTTGTCATGTGGCGGACTTGTAATGGCTCATTAAGGAGAAGCTCAACATCTAAACCATCAAAGCCATTATTTTTCGTTGCAACGGGCTTGTTGTGCCATGAAGAGAAACTCTCAAGTTGCGTCCAGCCCATCCAAGTGGTTGTCATTGGGCAACTACTACCTGATGCTTTAAGCGCTTCAGTTACCACTCTCATCTCTTCCCATGTTTTAGGGGGTTTATTAGGATCTAAACCCGCTTTCTCAAAGGCATCTTTATTGTAGTAAAGCACGGTTGTTGAACTGTTAAACGGAAGCGATAAAAGCTGACCATTTGGCGAAGTATAGTAACTTGCAACAGCAGGGATATAATCATTCAGATCTAACGGTGTGCCGCTCTCTTCCATGATCTCTGAAACTGATTTAGTCACGCCATCTGCGTAGAACATTGAAGCGGTTCCCACCTCAAATACTTGAAGAATATCAGGCGCAGCGCCGGCTCTATAAGCCGCAACGCCAGCAGTCATTGATTGCTCATAATTGCCTTTGAACACTGGAACCACTTTATAATCTGTTTGGCTCTCGTTGAACTCTGAAGCTAAATCATTCACCCAATCATTAAGCGCGCCATCCATTGAATGCCACCAAACAATTTCTGTTTGAGCCATTGCTGATGCACCCATAAAGCTCATTCCTAAAATGGTTGCGGCTGCTAATTTCTTCATATTATTCATTCTACAAATTCCTTTTACTCGACCGTTCACCGATCAACTTGTTGTGTGGATTTATAAAAAGTATAGAAAGGTTTTATGACAATTTATTAACAGAAATCGGTATAAATTTGCGTAAAATCGATACAGCATTTAGTCACAACCCTGTCATATAAAAAAGCTATTATCTATGAGTTAAAGCGATACGCTTTTAATTTGGTAAGCTTTGGAGGAATACCATGATTGCAATTTTTGATTTAGATGAAACCCTTATTCATGGGGATTGCACCACACTTTGGGGCGAATGGCTCTGCAAAGAAGGTCTTGTGACCGATATCCCGGCATTTATTGCAACAAATGAAAGACTAATGGATGCCTATCGTGCACAGACATTAAATCAACAAGATTGTATCGATCTCTATCTTGCGCCTGTCAAACACCTTACAACTATTGAAATTGATGCGCTTGTTCGCCGTTTTATCATTGAAGAGATTCAACCGATTGTTTTCCAAGAAGGATTAACAAAAATCCAAAATTACCAAAATAAAGGAAAAGAGGTCATCATTATTTCAGCCTCCCCACTTTTCTTGGTAACACCGATCGCTGAACTCTGCTTTAACTTAAAAACGGCTTTTGGCATTGATGTCAAAGTCGAAAATGATCGCTATACCGGCGAGATCGTTGGTGTGATTCCTTATCAAGATGGCAAAATCACAACCTCTGAGAAATACCTTACAGAAAAGCTTCGTGCTTCTGGCATCGAAGTCAATGCGCAAGTACTGCATGAAGCGCTCTCTGAATGCTCATTCTATAGCGATTCAATCAATGATTTGCCACTTCTCTCAAAAGTCCGTTATCCGTATACCGTCAACCCAGATATTACGCTCTATAACGTAGCGAGTGCAAAAGAGTGGCCGATCTTTAGATTTGCGCGTATCGGCAACTTCTCCCAAGCCTCTTAATTGATTTACCTTAATCAGACATCAATGTTTTTTAACACATTGAAAGTCATTGATTAAAACCCGAACTACTCGAGAAGGTTTTCCCCTAAACCTTCAAATATCACTACATTGTCACCAAAGTTAATACACCTTAATCTCATACGAAATTAGATGCTCATGGCGACAACTGTAAGAACTGAGAGCGATGATCCCTTCAAATACTTGAAAGAGATCATCGCTCTCTTCACATCTAATCGGCCATCAATCTCATCGATCAATCATCAGCGTAAACTCACTAGCCTTCTATTTCATGCTAGAGTAAGCGCTATCAATCCCCGATTAGAAAAATATCTTTCACAACAATCCGTATAATCATTACGACAATGATCAGTAACAATAATCAGCATGATGATCAGCACGATGATCAAAATCGAATAATAACAACACAAAGGATAGGAGCGACATGGATCATAAGATACAAAAAAAGGATGAAATATTCGTCATTGGTGCCGGCATGGTCGGCGTTGCCTCAGCATGGCATCTACTTCAAAAAGGCTATGATGTCACGTTGATCGATCGTAAAGCACCAGGAGAAGAGACTTCGTATGGCAATGCCGGGCTTATTCAGCGAGAGGCTGTTTTTCCAGTCCCATTTCCAAGATCCCTCTCTGAGATTTTACGCATTCTTCCCAACAAATCCCTCGATATCCGTTATAAACCAACCGCGCTGATTCATTATGCCGGTCCGCTTTGGCACTATTTTAGAGCCTCTGCAAAAGCACCCTTTGCCAAAATTGTTAAAGAATGGGCATCACTTATCGAACACTCAACGAGTGAACATCAAGTAATGATGACCTCGAGCGATGCCGAATATTTAGTGCGTAAAAATGGCTGGCTTCAACTTCATCGTCATAAGGCAAGCCTTCAAGCATATATCGATAATCTTGCAACATTTAATCAATATGGCGCTGCATATAAAGTCCTCAATCAAGCAGATATTGCCGAGCTTGAGCCAGACCTTGATACATCAGGATTTATCGGCGGTATCCATTGGTTGAATGCTTGGCAAGTGATTAGTCCCGGCGATTTAGTGAAAAGTTATGCCAATGATTTTGTAGCTAAAGGTGGAAAACTGATCGAAACAAGCGTCACAAAGCTTGAGCAAGCAATCGATAGTAATCTTTGGCATATTGAAACAGATCAAGGTCGATTTAGTACGCGCAAGCTCCTTATCACCACAGGACCTTGGGCAAATAACCTCCTTAAACCGCTTGGCTATCATTTTCCACTCTTCCCAATGCGCGGATATCATCAGCATTATGCTATCGAAGATGGCAAGATGCTCAACTTTGCCATTGTCGATGAGGATAATGGCTTTGTACTGAGCCCACAAAAATTAGGAATTCGCCTAACGACAGGCGCTGATTTTACCTTCCTCGATGCACCTATTGATAAAGCTCAATTAAATCTCGATGATAAGGTCGCAAGAGATCTATTACCCCTGACAAACATCGTTGAAAAAACACCATGGTTTGGTCATCGTCCTTGCTTACCAGATATGAAACCTGTGATTGATAAGGCTTTCAAGCACGACAACCTCTGGCTCGCCTTTGGTCATGCACATCAAGGATTCACGCTAGGACCCGCAACAGGTAGATTGATCAGTGAGATGATTCACGGCGATCAACCTTATATCGATCCAAGCCCCTTTAAAAGCGATCGTTTTTAATCTAGCGAATAAATACGATCCTCATCTTAATAATTCCCTATCTTCATGGATTTATTAAGATTCTCTTTTCAAAAAACATTATAATAAGTCCATTATTGAAATTTTTCAGAGATCTTAAGAGAGACATAGTATGACTGAAGATAAAGCATTACAAACAATCAACCCACAAGAACTTGCTGTATTTGAAGAAGGGAAAGACCCTAAAGCAACTGAGCAAGACGTTGTTCGTATCAATGCAATTAGCGATACTATTAACGTCAACAATGCCTCAGAAGTACTCGCATATGGCGTAAAACCAATGGAAGAGATCGCAAAATTCGCAGATACACTTCTTTCGCGTGTTAAGAATAAAGATTCAGGAGTTGTCGGCGATCAGCTCTCTTCACTGATCATGAAAATCCGTGAATATGATCCTTTAACGGTGGAAGATAAGAGCAGTAACTTCTTAGCAAATCTGCCTATTATTGGTGGTCTTTTCAAAAAAGGGATCGAAGCTAAAGTCGATCACATGTCTTTAACCTCACAAGTAGACACAATCGCAAGCCATCTTGATAACTCAATGGTCGGACTTGTTCGTGATAATGAGCGTTTAGAAGAGCTCTATCTTAAAAACTTTGAGTACTACAAAGAAGTCAGTCTCTTTGTAACAGCGGGTAAAGAGAAAGTCAAAGAGATCAAAGCAACTGAACTCCCTAAACTTCAGGCACAAGCCGAATCCTCTAAAGATCTTCTTGATGCGCAAAAAGTGAAAGATTTAATGGAGAACCTCAATCGTTTCGAGCGTCGCCTTCATGATCTTGAGATCTCAAAAACAATCTCAATGCAAACAGCCCCGCAAATTCGTATTATTCAAAATAATAACCAACAGCTCGCTGAGAAGATTCAAGGCAGTATTCTTTCAACGCTTCCAATCTGGAAGAGCCAAATCGTACTTTCCCTCTCACTTGATGAGCAAGGAAAGGCGGCTAAGCTTCAGAAAGATGTTTCTGATACCACCAATGATCTTCTTCGCAAAAATGCCGAGATTCTTCAGCAGAACTCCGTGGCAACTGCGCAGGAAGTGGAACGCTCTATTGTCGATATCGAAACAATTCGCGAAGTTCAGACTCGTTTAGTCGATACGATCGAAGAGACAATGCGTATTGCAACAGAAGCGCGTCATCGCCGTGCGGAAGTGGAAGTGGAGCTCGGCCAAATGGAAGAGAACCTTCGTACGCGCATCACTTCTGTGGTTGATAAATACAATAGCTAATTCTATTGAAGTCTTAACAAAGCAATCGATATTAAAACCCAAGTCGAATTCATTTTTCGCTTGGGTTTTATTGTCATCAACCACGACATCATGACTTTTAGGCGATTTTTATCTTAATAACCGTTAAAATAACCTACAATAGTGTTTATGACTTTGAAAGCATTCTGATACAAATCCGATGCTTAAAATAACATAAGCCTTTTGCGTTCAGCTTCATCATTAAAATAGAGACGAAACCTTATGCGAAATAGTGATCAGTATGATTACAATGACCCAAAACTCCCCTTTGAATCTCGAGGAAATCAAGGCTCACGCCGTCAAAGTCGTCCTCAAGAAACACGCTCTGAAGATCAACACTCAACTCGTGTAAAACGCGAGAACATCTATATTGAGCAAGATATTTTCGATAGCATCGGTAATGCTTTCTCACGAGGCGTTGAAGGTGTAAAAGCCACTGTCGATCGTATGGTTGATCATGCAAAATGTTTCTTAACGGGTGTAGGTGCGCAGGTCGCAGCTTTCTTTATTCCCTCAAGCATCGATCTCACAGCCGGTTTTACCTTCTTAACAACTTATCTAGGCTTGATTATGCTCTTCCCTTCTCGCCCTAATCGCTTTGCGTTGGGCGTTGGAATTATCGCTGCAATCATCATGATAGTGAGTGGTTTTTGGCCACTAGCGGCAATTATCGGTGGGTTAATCGCTGCCATCTCCGGCATTCGCGATGCTAATATCGACAATAAAGCCTTTTGGTTCACAATTCCCTTTGCACTATTGATGATCGTTGGAAGCGTTGCTGGCCACACGGAAGGTATTCTAGGCATTATCCCGATTCCTACAATCATCGCGCTCTTCATTACACTCCTTTTTGGCATTCTTGCCCCGAAAGAAATTCGCCGTAAATTCAGCTATTACTTTATGACTGAACGCGAAAAAGTGGAATATCGTGAGACTGAAAAAGAGATCGAAGCAGAACTGAAAGCTTTAGAAGATGCGCAGCGCATAAAGGCTGAGAAAGCCGCAAAATATGCGCTCTTTGGTCGTCATATTGAAGCACTTGAATTAATTGAAGCGCAGGTTGATCGACTACCAAGTGATATTAGTGATGTTGTAATCGAGATCGGAATCTCCTCTGTGAAGATCATTAAATCAATGGAGCGTGATCCTCGCGATGTTCTTGTCGGTGGCCGATTCCTTAATCGCTACTTACCACTCATTCAAGAAAACCTCACGAAATATCGTAATGTCACTGAATACGCAGCACCAGATAAACTTGCGGAACTCCACAAAGATATCTTGCGTTCAATGACAACCCTTCAAAGCGCATTTGAGCTACTCTCTAATGAACTGATTGATAACGATCTTCATGATCTTAAAATTGATACACGCGTCATTGATAAGTTATTAACGAGCCAAGGTTTTGAGATTGATAAGTAATGTATCAATCCATCAATGCATTCATCTATTCATCTATTCATCTATTCATCCGTATATGATGTCACTTTAATGACAAAGCCCTAATCGATTTGATTAGGGCTTTTGTTTGTCTACCAAATAGTCGCTTAAATCGAAATGATGATATTACTTCTCAGTTGCAATGTTCCTAATATAATTCTCATCAAAATCATATTCTTCAGGATTTTGCGGATTAATCCTCACAAGAACGCCGGCACCTTCTAATTTTTTCAGATTTAATCCACTCTCCAAAATATGCGCTGAATAGAGATGATGGATCTTTCCAGTTCCTGCTTCTCGATAATCGACCTGTAGACTAATACTATTTCCTACACGATAGATCTTCACAACGGGGAGTTTAATCGTTATCCATTTTTTTATACGCTTGCCACGGCGCTTTCCTCTATTTTGATCCCTCACTCGGAAAAACACCATCATCGAGAAAAAGCCCGCAACCGCAAAGCCATAGAAGAAGAGAAACCCCACAGCGATATAACCGCCCGTTATATTAAGCGTTGCACTACGCTCAACATTTCCCGGCAAATAGTAAACAGGAATACTCGAACCCTTTGAATAGTACGTGCCGTTATAATTTGCGGTAAAAATTTGCTGGTACTGATTGCCATCTTGATCTTCAAACTCAACTAAAGCCTGAGACATATTAGAGCGATTATCCGCATCTAATATTATGCCGGAAGTTTCGATACTCGAAACATGTCGAGAGATGACTCTTGTAAGCTGAACAGTACCTTCGTAAAGGGCATAAAACCCTGTTCCATAACCGAGTAAAAGCGCCACTATAAAGACTGTTCCAAGCCCTGTACCAACGATATTACCGATCAGATTCATTGTTTTAGGAATAATATTCCACGTATAACGATTGATAAACTTCATGCCAAAGCCTAAGTAGCCAAAGACGAGCCTTAGCACTAAAACAAGGACGATGAATGATCCTATCGTCATTAAGCTATCGAGCATTCATCGCCCTCCTCTCTATCTGAATATTATATCGAAATACCATACCATGATTAGAGAGAAACACGACTTAATCATCTTAAAATCAATCCGATTTTGCAATAAATCAATCTCTCGTCAAATAGAAGATCTGATAGATATGTCATAAAATTTAAATAA
>CAZPIQ010000027.1:0-1957 GCA_964586665.1 uncultured Ignatzschineria sp.
TGCTAAAGCACCTTCATCTCAAAGGCAAGATCAAAAGACACAAAAGTAAATCTCAGAAATCAGAGCGTAGAATTTCCCAAATCGTCTTTCTATCTCTATACTTTAAAAGGCATTTCTGCTACTGTTTAAACCGGTTTTAATAAAGGGAGCATCTTACTTTGAAGGCGAATCAGGCGTTACAAAAATACTTCGGCTACACAGCATTTCGTGATGGTCAGGAGACGCTGATTAATGCCATTTTGGAAGGTAAAGATGCCCTTGGCATTATGCCAACCGGCGGTGGAAAGTCGCTCTGTTATCAGATTCCGGCGCTTCTTCTACCTCATATCACCCTTGTGATTTCCCCGCTCATTTCGCTGATGAAAGATCAGGTCGATTCACTCACCGAGATCGGCATTCCCTCGACATTTCTCAATAGTACGCTTGATGAAGAGACAATGCGTGAACGTCTGATTAATATCCGCGAGAATCGCTATAAGATTATCTATATCGCGCCAGAGCGCCTTAACTCTTATCTGATTCGTAATCTCTTTACCGGCGTGCAAATTAGCTTTATCGCTGTCGATGAGGCGCACTGTATCTCAAAATGGGGTCATGACTTTAGACCGGCTTATGGCGAGATCGTTGATTTCGTCCATCAACTGCCCTATCGTCCGCCGATTGGTGCTTATACTGCGACCGCAACGCAAGATGTCATTGAAGAGATTAAACAGCTGTTACAGCTTCAAGATCCTGTTGAATCCATCATTAGCTTCGATCGTAAGAACCTGACCTTTGAAGTGTTAAAAGTCTCTGATAAACGGAAGTATATCGTCGATTTTATCAAACGCTTCTACACCCGCGATTCCGGCATTATCTACTGTACAACGCGTAATAATGTCGAAAACCTCACGCAATTTTTGCAAGATGCCGGATTTGAAGCACTAGGCTATCATGGCGGAATGCCGGCGGAAGAGCGTGAAGCGAATCAAAATGCCTTTATCTACGATAAGGTACAGATCATCGTCGCAACGAATGCCTTTGGGATGGGGATTGATAAATCGAACGTGCGTTTTGTAATCCACTACAATATGCCCCAAAACATGGAAGCGTATTATCAGGAAGCTGGGCGCGCTGGTCGTGATGGCGATCCTGCGCACTGTTTATTGATGTATTCACCGAGAGATATCTCGAATCAAAAATATCTGATAGAAAATAATGATTTTCTCGTGGACCCTGAGCGTAAAACGATTCTCTACCAGAATCTACAATCACTTATTGATTATTGCCACTCTGAAGAGTGTCTTCGTGCGGAGATTCTTCGTTACTTCTCAGAAACACCTACTTTCGAGACTTGCGATAACTGCGGGAATTGTACCAATACCACGCCGAAAATTAATATCACGATTGAAGCACAGAAAATTCTCTCTTGTGTCTACCGCGTTGAGCAGAATTATGGTTTAACCACTGTGATTCAGGTGCTTCGAGGTTCAAAAAATCAACAAATTTTAGAGCGTGGACTCGATAAAGTTTCCACCTACGGCATTATGAGTAACTATTCTGATCGCGCAATTAGAGAGATGATCATGACCTTAATCGCTCGCGGTTATCTCTATCAAACGCCAGATGCACGCCCTATTTTGAAACTCAAAAATGAAGCAAAAGCCGTTTTAAAAGGGGAAAAACAGATCTTCCACAGACAAGATCTCATCGCCCATCGTGAAATCACAAATCCTGAAACCCATTATCGCACGCCATTTTATGAACCGCTTCGAGAGCTTCGTCTTGAGCTTGCAAGAGAGCGAGATGTGCCGGCATATGCGATCTTTACAGATGCAACATTAAGAGAGATCTCAGAACAGCTCCCGAAAACGCCGGGTGCATTCCTCAACATTAAAGGGGTCGGTATGAAAAAGCTCGATCAATATGGCTCGATCTTCATCGAAAAAATCAAAGAGCTTGAAGCTTCGCAGGGTTA
>CAZPIQ010000027.1:2057-4467 GCA_964586665.1 uncultured Ignatzschineria sp.
AAAGATGATGCGCGTAATCGTATAATTCAAATCCTTGTAATGCTTCTTCGAAATTTTTACCGACAGCTAAAACTTTAAAGCGTTCACCCATCTCTTCTGGGTGCACAAGGTGCTGAACTTGTTTGGAGAGTTCAAACCAGCGGATATCGTTTTCATCAGTAAATTCAGCCTTATCACTTGCTACCATCTCTTGGAGCTTATTGCCCATGAGGAAATATGCCTGCGCTGTGTAGCCGATAAACTCTAAGCCCATATCCACTAAAACCGTTGCCACTTGTGTGAAGTTTACGTTCGCTGTTAAGTCTTGTAGTCCTGGGTAGAGATAGAAATCTTCATGCGCGCGATGTTTATAGTGCGCAATCAACGTACCTGTCATACGTTCTGGGCGATAGTATTCTTTCTCGTCATAACCATAATCAATAAAGAGCGCAACACCCTCTTCAAGATGCTCAAAAAGAGGTGGTAGCCATGTTTCAACGGCCGGACAATACTCTGTTTCAGTCCCTTCTAATAGCTGATACCCTTTTTCAAGAAGCTCATCATAGAAAGCTTGAAGCTTCGCATCCGCATCACGAAGCGTTGGCGCTAGGCGAACGGTTTTATCCGCTTCATTCACCTCTAACCCAACATCCACATAGCAAGGTTTGCTATCCACAATTCTAAAACGCTCAACAGTGAGCGCATCAAGCACCTCATTCGCTAAAATCACACCCTTCCATGCTGATTGCGGTGGTTCATTGATCCAAACCACTTGATCGATATATTCAGGCAAACTCTCGACAATGAGTGCTCGCTGACGTTCGATCAGATTCGGGGAAACCTCTAAAATCATATAACGCTTCGGAAGCTTGCCGGCATTTTTAAGCGCCACAAGAATATCTCGCGCCATCGTTCCGTTTCCAGCGCCAATTTCTAAGATTTCGATCTCAGGATGATTCTGCATAAGCGATTGAATCTCGATGATCTGATTCGCAATCGATCTTGAGAAGAGATCAGAGATCAAGGGTGCGGTAATAAAATCCCCATCACGCCCAAAAACAGCCTGAGGACCTGTATAGTAGCCCTTCGTCGGATGATAGAGCGCTAAATCAAAAAAGCGAGAAAAAGGCATCGGACCTTTCTCTCTAATCTCCGAAACGATCTCAAATGCAAGATCTGCCGAGAGCGCAAACTCATCTTGCGATGGTTCAGGAAGCTGTTCTTCTTCTAGATTCTTCATATCATTTTGATACTGCACGTGATACTCCTTGTCTTACTCAAACTCGATGATAACCATTACGATAACCATTAACGACAATCATTGATAACAATCATCAGGTTCTCTAAACCCTTAAATCATACCACCTTCAAAGCCCAGAATGCGCCTTTCGATAATAATGACCCAATAAAATGCTCCCACAAAAAAAGCACATCATTTGATGTGCTCTGTGCAAGATACAAAATTAGAGAACTTTCACTTCTCCAAGTCCGCGAGTATTACGTTTAATGCTCACTTCTTGATCAGGATAAACGTCCACAGCTCCCGAAACAACTACAGGAATATGGCCACGATCAGGCGTTTGTACACCGATCTCAGTATTACCTTCGTTATTTAATACCACTGAAACAACGCGCCCTTTACCCTGATAGCTACCACGGTCATCTTCAATCCCAGACGCACAACCTGCCACTACAAAAAGTGACGCTACGAGTAATGCTAATTTTTTCATTGTGTTCAACCTCATTTTGTCGTTTGTTTCAATTATTAATTAATTTTTCGAACTAATATTGTTTTTGTAAATTTTTTATGAGCTTTTTTATGAGCTGTTTTATGATTCTTTCATGAATTGAAAAGTGAAACTCTCTTATCCCTAAAATAGGGTTATAAGAGAGATTGTTTCTTTTATCAATACGAAATATTGAATACGAATATTACCTTTTCATCTATCTCAAGAACTTGATCAACGAATCTAAAGCGCTTTATTCGCCTTGTGGTGCGCTATTCGATGCATTATTTGATGCATGATTACCACCATCTTGTTGATTCTGCTGATTCTGCTGATCATTAGAACGTCTATTTTGATTCGGTCTTCTACGACGAACCCCACGTCTCGCAGGACGGCGACGACGCTCTTCATTACCGGCATTGTTATCAGCACCTTCATTTTGCGCTTGATTATTTTGATTTTGCGGGCGTTGATCCTGCTGATCTACTTGATGCTCACGTGGTTGATGCTCACGTTCTTTAGTTGCATCTTGTGTTGGCTGATCGTTTTGGCGATTGTCTACTTGACGATTGTCATTTTGCGTTTGTGCTGAATCTTGAGGTCTAGAATCTTGCTGACCTGCCTCTTGCACATTCTCGTCATTATTTCGGCGACGTGGACCGCGACGATTGTTGTTACGATTACCGCGCTCATTATTACGATCA
>CAZPIQ010000027.1:4567-9521 GCA_964586665.1 uncultured Ignatzschineria sp.
TATTGCGATCATTACCGCGACGATTATTGTTAGTGCGATTATTAGGACCACGGCGATTACGATTTCTCGCAGGAATCACTTCTGGCGTCACAAGAAGCGCTTCGGTAATCGACTCAACAGGAATCTCTTCTTTAATGTAATCTTGGATATCCATCAGTGAATAAACGTACTCTTCACACGCAAATGTAATCGCAGTGCCTTCAGCGCCAGCACGTGCTGTACGACCGATACGGTGTACATAATCTTCCACATCTTGTGGGAGATCATAGTTAAATACGTGAGAGACATCAGGAATATGAAGACCACGCGCCGCAACGTCTGTTGCGACCATGATGGAGAGTTCACCATTTTTGAACTCTTCTAATAATGATTCACGGCGATTTTGCGGGATATCCCCTGAGAGAACCGCGGCTTTATAACCATTGGCATTTAATGTTTCAAATACTTGATCCGCTGCGCGCTTTGTATTCACAAAGACAATTGAACGCTCTGCATTTTCATGCTTTAAAAGACCAAAGAGGAGCTTGAGCTTCTCATCTGATGAAACGTGATAGAGTTTTTGTGTAATACGCGAACCTGTTACTTGCTCAGATTCAACCTGAATATGCACAGCATCATTCATGTGCTCATAAGCTAGCTCTAAAATTCTTTGAGAGAAAGTTGCCGAGAAAAGCATGTTTTGACGCTTATCTGCTTTTGGCATCTGTCTAATCAGGAATCGAATATCATTGATAAAACCAAGATCAAACATGCGATCCGCTTCATCTAAAACAAATACTTCAACGTTACGAAGATTCAACTTCTTCTGTTTGAAGTAATCTAAAATTCGCCCAACAGTCCCGATAACGATATCAGGATCTGCTTCTAATGCTTCGTTTTGCGTGCCATAAGAAGCACCTCCATAAAGAAGTGCGTACTTAAGACCGGTATAACGGCCAAGCATTTCACAATCTGAATGAATTTGCACCGCAAGCTCACGAGTTGGCGCCATTACGATTGCGTAAGGGCCTTTTTTACCCTCTTCAACCGGCGTATTCATGAGATGATTCAGAGTCGCTAATAGGAAAGTTGCTGTTTTACCTGTTCCTGTTTGAGCTTGGCCAGTAACATCCTTACCTTCTAGCAATGCTGGCAACGCTTTTTCTTGGATTTCAGTACAAAACTCGTACCCATTATCCGCTAAGCTCTCTTTCAATGAATCATGTAAATCTAAATCTGCAAACTTCATAGAAGTTAAAAGTGGTTTTCCCATAGATGTCTAACCTGAATCCTCAGTTAATATAATGCTGTTATAAATTTCTTTAATAACAATGGTTGAAAAATTTATGTCTTATCGAACCTTGTCATTTACCCTCTTTTCGGGTGTAATATCTAGGTATTATCATATTTTATAAAGAAAATTCCAAATCTAATTTCGGAATACTTGATTCAATTCATAAGGAGACCATTACGATGAGTAACTTAGTCAATGCAACAGACGCTACTTTTGAAGTCGAAGTAGTACAATCAGATCTTCCTGTACTCGTAGATTTCTGGGCTGATTGGTGTGCACCTTGCCGCATGATTACCCCTATCGTAGAAGCAGCTGCTGAAGAGTATGCGGGTAAATTGAAAGTTGTGAAACTCGACGTTCAAAACAACCAAGACACTGCTGTTAAATTCCAAATCCGTGGTATTCCTGCACTCATGATCTTCAAAAATGGCGAGATCGTAGGCCAACACGTTGGTGCGCTTAACAAAGCACAATTAGCACAATTTATTGACAGCCACATCTAATCCTTCGAATCCTTTTTAAAGATTCATCAATGGATTAACAGAAGGCGAACCTTAGGGTTCGCCTTTTTTGATTTCAATCTATTGCTTTCAAGCTTTGTATCTCAATATCTCTAATAAAATCTCTAATAAACCTCTTACAACGTACCTTATTTTGCTTCAAGCAATGCTTTCACATTCAGGAGAATCAACTCATTATCATCTGCTTGATTCGGCAATCGGCTACTTGAAAATGGTAAATTATTATCATTACCTACAATGATCGTCTCTTTATCGACAATATCTACATTCTCAATCGTAAAGAATGGGAATACAAACTTCCCTTCACTGAGGGGTTTTTTCGCAACTTGATTCGGATCTTGGATATTTAAAAGATCAATGTATCCCACTTTCGTCACGGCTTGATTCACATTTTCATCATTCATTTTAATCTTATAAATCCGCTTAATCGCCGGCAACTGCGCCTTTGCAAAGCAATTAGAGCCTTTTTCATCACTACAGGCAAACTCAGTAACGCCCTCGCCATTATCACGTTCGATAATTAAGCCATACTCATTATCAATCATATTAAAATCACCAATCGCGAGCCCTTTCTCTGCAAGAGGATATTGCCAATGATTGCCGGTCCAAGCTTGCTCATTAACATCGAACTCTAAAATCTCTAAAGCTGATCCATCCGTGCCAGCAAGCGCACCCTCCAAGAGTGGGTAGAGCTTACGTCCATCAGCACTCACAGCCATTCCCTCAAATCCTTTTGAGCGAAGCACTTCAAAATCGAGCATTTGCGTGGGATTTCCCGGCGTCGTCATCTTGTAATGATCGGGGGAGCGCAATGTTTTACCATTTAATTGCGTTTCAAATATATTGATAACCGTTCCATCTGTTGCTGCCTGAATAAGATAAGGCCCAAATTCATCGCCAATCCAGAGATAACCGCCGGCAAATTGAAAACTCTCAGGATCAAAATCAGCGCCCGTTAAGTAGCGCGTATCTGTTCCTTCATTTTGAATACGAAATGGCACTTGCTGATTCGGGTCTTTCAAGAAAATCGTCTTTAAATGCTTAAACTGATTATTGTCAAAATCGATATCATACTGATTTAAGTACAGCATAAAATCGGGGGAATTTGCTTTAGAACCCGCGCCATTATCTGTAAGTAACCAGTAAGAACCATCACTCATCTTTTTAATGCCGGAATGTCCTTGGATCGGCTGACCATCAAAGGGCAAAGAGATTCCCGTAGGACGTCCATTAGATTGCCCTTCAATGCTCTCAAGAGCAAGATTTCGCTCACCAGTTGTGAACTTTCCGCTTACTTTTAAATCTGCCGGCGTATCTTTAGGCGCTGTAATAATCGTATTCGCAGGCATCACAGCATGCGCAGATAATATCGCAGGATATTCTTGCACAGAGCCTGATTCTGCTGATAATGCCATTGAGCTTAAAAATAGTGCTGTGAAGAGTGTTGTTTTTCGAAACATATAAGACCTCTTGCTGAGATAGGTGACTGAGATAAGTAACTGAGATAGAGAACTAAAAAGAACTAAAATCGGATGATGAGTCGGGTGGCTAGCAACTTGGTAAACCGACTCTTTTAATCCTACGCCCTGTTTTTAACACCCCGATTACATATCCATAGCTTTTACCCTATTTCACAAGCACGCTTTAAGGGAACTTATCGAATAAAGTCTCCAAAACCACAGCGCATCAAATCAAAAGTTCAAGTATAATGCTCCCTTTCTGGAAGCTTTGATGCTTCTTACACACACAAACAACTATGAGGGTGATATCTTATGGAACTTATTAACACACTCAACAATACCATCGAAGATCTCTCTGAGAGAGCCACGGACCTTCGGAGGTATCTTTGACTTCGATGTTAAGCAAGAGCGTTTAACAGAAGTCTTAATGGAACTTGAAGATCCGAATATTTGGTCTGAAAATCCTGAAAAAGCCCAAAAACTCGGGCAAGAGCGTTCAACGCTTGATGAGTTTGTCAATGGCATGATCGAGCTTGAAACAAGCCTTAAAGATGCCGGCGATCTCGTTGAGATGGCGAAGATGGAAAATGATGAAGAGACACTTCAAATGATCGAAGAGGATCTAAAGGGTTATCAGAAGATCATCGAAGGTTTTGAGTTTAAAAGAATGTTCAGCGGTGAGATGGATGCAAGCAATGCCTTTATCGATATCCAAGCAGGCGCCGGCGGTACAGAGGCGCAGGATTGGGCATCAATGGTCCTTCGTATGTATCTGCGTTGGGGCGAGCATAAAGGCTTTAAAACTGAGCTTTTAGAAGCATCGCCGGGGGATGTTGCCGGCATTAAATCAGCAAGTATTCGTTTTGAGGGCGATCATGCCTTTGGCTGGCTTCGTACAGAAACCGGCGTTCATCGTTTAGTGCGTAAATCACCATTTGACTCAAACAACAAACGTCATACATCGTTCTGCTCTGTCTTTGTATCGCCTGAAATTGACGATAATATCGAAATTGAGATCGATCCATCAGATCTTCGAATCGACGTTTACCGCGCCTCTGGTGCCGGTGGTCAGCACGTTAACGTGACGGAATCTGCGGTGCGTATTACGCACGTTCCAACGGGGACTGTTGCGCAGTGTCAAAATGAACGCTCACAACATCGAAACAAAGATGTGGCAATGCAACAGCTTCGCTCAAAACTCTATGAGCTTGAGATGCAAAAGAAACGTGATGCTGCCGAAGCGCTCCAAGATTCTAAAGCGGATGTGGGCTGGGGAAGTCAGATTCGCTCATATGTTTTAGACCAAGCGCGTATTCGTGATGTTCGTACCGGACATGAAGTGGGGAATCCACAGCCTGTATTAGATGGCGATCTCGATGACTTCATCGAAGCGAGCCTAAAAATGGGGCTTTAAGCCGTTCATATTGAATTTAAATTGACTTAAATTCAACATCACTTCATAGGACATTGTTCATAACCTATTGAAATAGACCAAAGAGAGTCAGCACCCTGCTTTCTCTCTTTATTTTTAAGTTGTCATTATATCTATTTATAATATGATAGCTACATTCGTTAATCGCTATTGCGATCCTCGCATATCATCAGCGATACTCAGTACTAGCGCTGCTAGCAACATTTTCGAACAATACTTACTCATAATATTCAATAATCGATGCAATCAGCATCAATCATGATGACTT
>CAZPIQ010000027.1:9621-14053 GCA_964586665.1 uncultured Ignatzschineria sp.
TAAAACTAAAATCAAACATTAAATCAAAACTCAATAAAAACTATGTCAAACACTCACACTCCTCAAAAATCAGGTTGGTACTATGGTTGGACTATCGTCATAGCGGCTGCCCTTCTTACGATGTTTACCGTTGGAATGCGGATGAGCATTGGGCCTTTTGTCATTCCGATGAGTGAAGGTCTCGGCATGAGCCGAAGCACCCTCTCCGGCGTGATTGCCTTTGGTATGCTCATTTATGGTCTTGGAATGCCGGTTGCCGGCTATTGCGTGAGTCGTTATGGCACACGTAAAACTCTTACAATTGGCGCATTTCTTATTGCCGCATCCTTAATCCTCACGGTGTATACCACAAATCTCTGGATTTTCGCCCTGAGTTACGGCGGACTCCTCTCCTTTGGCCTTGCCTTCACAAGCCCGGTTGCCTTTACGCAGCTTATTAGTAGCTGGTTTATCGCGAAAAGAACCATGGCGCTCCTCTTTCTCTCAACAGGATCAATGGCCGGAATTGCAATCTTAACGCCCCTTTTTAACGCGACCATCCAATCCTTTAGCTGGGAAGCGACGCTTTTGGGTTATGCGATCATCTTCTTCATTATTACGCTCTTTATCGCTTTTGTGATTGTGCGTGGCACACCGCCTGAAAATGCGGATCTCAAAACATCGGCAGAGATTGAAGCTCACCAAAAACGCATGGCGATTCGTCAGGCAAAAATGAAAGGAGCGCAATATACTCTTCGTGAAGTCTTCTCAACCCGTCCTTTCTGGCTACTTGTGGTCGGAATCTTTGCCTGTGGTTATAGTATGAGTTTACTTGGCACGCATGCGGTACCGATGCTGGTGGATCATGGTTTTACTAAGAGTGTGAGCGCCTTTGGGGTAAGCCTGATTGGTTTAGTGGCGATCTTTAGTACCATTATGCTCGGCCGAATTAGTACGCGCGTTGAACATAAATTCATGCTCATTGCAATCTATGGGGTTCGTGGGATTGCATTCTTCCTCCTAGTAATGGTACTTGAACCTTGGCAACTTTATACAGTCGCGATTGTTGGCGGTCTTGTGTGGGCTGGTAATATGGGCATCTCTTCAGGCATGCTTGCGGATATTTATGGCGTGAAATTAGTGGGAATTCTCTACGGCTTTGCCTTTATCGGACATCAGGTCGGTGGCACTATTAGCTCATGGCTCGGCGGCTGGGCCTATGAAACTTATGGTACGCACTTAATCTCATTTTGGTCAGCAGGCTTCTTCTTAATCGTCGCGGCTATTGCCTCTTCGATGTTACCGAAAAAAGCAGATTATGATGCATCAATTGCCAAAATTGCAAAATAGAAAGCTTCATTCAAATGTACTCTAGAAATCCATAATGCCGGCATCATTGCGCACACAAACGCAGTATCACTAAGGTACAGATTATCAAATCCCTTTTTTAAGAAATAACAGGTAAAATAGATGCCGGTATGAATCGATCATGCCGGCATTTTTGTCAGCGATATATATGATGTGAAAAGTAGAGAGGATGTTCCATGAGTAAAGAAAGAACCCAATTTGTCTGCCGTGATTGCGGCTCTGTTGCGTCTAAATGGGCAGGACAATGCCTTGATTGTAAAGCATGGAACTCGATCGAAGAGATGGTCGTCGAAAAAACGCCAACGCGCCTTTCAGGTTACTCTGGCACTGCCGGCAATGAAGGCGTTCAGATCTTATCTGAAGTACGTAAAGAAGAACTCTCTCGCTTCTCAACGGGCTTAAATGAACTCGATCGCGTTTTAGGCGGTGGCTTAGTCTTTGGCTCTGTGGTTCTGATCGGCGGTGACCCTGGGATTGGTAAATCAACCATCCTGCTTCAAACGCTGATTCATTTAAGTCATTCTGGTAAAAAAGTGCTCTACGTCACGGGGGAAGAATCTCCAAGCCAAGTTGCGCTTCGTGCTGAGCGCCTTCAACTTGATGGCTCAAAGCTTCAGCTACTTTCTGAAACCAATGTGGAAAAAATCCTCCGAGTCGCCGAACCGATGGATTTAGATGTGATCGTTATCGACTCCATTCAGACAATCTTCACAGAGCTCCTCAACTCAGCGCCGGGAAATGTCGGACAAGTGCGAGAAAGTACCGCGCTTCTGACACGTTTTGCCAAACGCACCGGCACTTCAATCTTCCTAGCAGGTCACGTCACTAAAGAGGGTGCAATTGCCGGCCCACGTGTTTTAGAGCATATGGTGGACTGCGTCCTCTACTTCGAAGGCGAAGTTGATTCACGCTTTAGAATTATGCGCTCTTACAAAAATCGCTTCGGGCCCCTTCATGAGATTGGCGTTTTTGCGATGACCGAAACCGGTTTAAAACCGATTAGCAATCCTTCCGCGATCTTCCTCTCTCGACAGCCTGATCGCAGTTCTGGCAGTGTCATTATGGTAACGCGAGAAGGAACGCGCCCACTGCTGATTGAGATTCAATCCTTAGTCGATGATTCCTTAGGCGGACAACCACGTCGCGTCACGCTTGGCCTTGAGCAGAACCGATTAACGATGCTTCTTGCGGTACTTCATCGTCATGCCGGCATTGCGATGATGGATCAAGATGTCTATGTCAATGCCGTCGGTGGTGTAAAAGTCACAGAAACCGCATCAGACTTAGCAGTGATTGCCGCGGCCTTCTCAAGCTTTAGAGATACCATCTTACCTTCTGATTTAGTCATCTTCGGCGAAATAGGACTTGCCGGCGAAGTCCGCCCTGTACCACACGGCGAAGAACGTCTGAAGGAAGCGGCTAAACATGGCTTTAAACGCGCCATTATTCCAATGGCTAATAAACCTAAAAATGACATTCCCGGCATGGAAGTCATCGGCGTATCTAAGATTAATGAGTTGATGGATCATTTGTAGAAAAGCATCATTCAAACATAACATTCCTTTTGCAATGAGAAGCCTTTGGCTTCTCAACTGCTGGCGCGTGATCATCTAAAAAATGCCGGCAATTTCTCAGATTTCTCCTTGCCCTTGCGCTAAAATATCTTCCATTGAGAAGATCGTTATCTCAATATTCTCATCCATATCGCCATTAAGGGAAATCTCAAATGCCTCAGACAATGAATGCTAAAGCAGATAATCAGCAATTTAATCTCGCTTGGATTAGGGTTATTGCCCTTGCGATTGCGGCGTTTGTATTTAATACCACAGAATTCGTGCCCATTGCGCTTCTCACAGATATTGGCGCGAGCTTTTCGCTGAAGGCTGAACAAGCCGGCATGATGATTACGATCTATGCATGGGTAGTTGCCCTTGCTTCACTACCAATGATGCTATTGGTGAGTAATTTTGAGCGTAAAAAGCTCCTTTCAGTAGTCTTTATCGTTTTTGTGATTGGCCATATCATCACTTTCTTTTCAGATAGCTTCACGATTCTGATTGTCGGACGAATCGCGATTGCGCTCTCTCATGCGGTTTTCTGGTCGATTACAGCAGCCCTTGCCATTCGTGTGGCGCCGATGGGTAAAAAATCTCAAGCACTTGGAATCCTTGCTACAGGAACAGCGCTTGCAACCGTTTTAGGGATTCCACTTGGCAGAATTATCGGACAGATGATCGGCTGGCGCTATACCTTCTTGCTCATTGGCGTAGCGGCGCTGATCACTTTAATCGTACTCTATATCACACTTCCCCGATTACCGAGTCAAAATGCCGGCAATGCAAAGAGCTTACCGATGATCTTCAAACGTCCGGCACTTGTGGGAATCTTCTTCCTAACCGCGATTACGATTACCGCTCACTTTACTGCTTATAGTTATATCGAGCCTTTTAGTGAGATGGTTGCCAAGATCTCGCCGAATAAAACCACATTCCTCCTCCTTATATTTGGCGGTGCCGGCATTTTAGCGAGTATTATCTTTAGTAAATTCAACGGCAAACACCCCATCATATTCTTACCTATTGCGATGTCTGCCCTATCGATCTCTTTAATGCTTGTGCTTCCAAGCACTTATCTTCAAGATGGAATCCTCTATCTATCGCTCCTTTGGGGAATCTCTATCACTGCGATTAGCCTGGCGCTTCAGCTAAAAGTACTAGAGCTTGCACCTGATGCAACAGATATTGCCATGTCGATCTTCTCCGGCATTTATAATATCGGCATCGGTGGCGGTGCGTTAGTAGGAACCATCGTCATCACGAAAATGGGGATTCATGATATCTCATGGGTGGCATTTGGTATTAGCCTCATTGCTCTTATCTTAACGCTCTTCCTTTTTATTCGTTATCGCGCAGTCTTCCTCAAAGCCTCCGAAACACCGAAAGAGATAGTTGTGCATTAACATTCCTACTCACGCTCATTTCAAGCGCTTGCAAAGCTGGGGCGAATGTTTGCATGCTTAATGCAATCACGCGCCAGCACTTGAGAAGCCGGCAGCTTCTCTGAATACAATGCAATTACAGATATT
>CAZPIQ010000027.1:14153-20017 GCA_964586665.1 uncultured Ignatzschineria sp.
CGCCAGCACTTGAGAAGCCGGCAGCTTCTCTGAATACAATGCAATTACAGATATTGAAAATATCGAAAAGCTTTCAGGATTTTCAATGTCGGCGCATCGACTCATAGAGGTGCTACAAGCATGATATCCGACATCAAATGCACTGATTTCATCTCTATTTAAAATATTGCAAAGCTGGGGCGAATGTTTGCATGCTTAATGCAATCACGCGCCAGCACTTGAGAAGCCGGCAGCTTCTCTGAATACAATGCAATTACAGATATTAGAGTATTGGAGACCAAAAAAGCTTTTAGCCTTTTCAATGTCGGCGCATTGCTCTCTTTACGATCGCTTTTATGTCATAATAGTGCCTAAATATTTACCCTCATTTTTAACAATTTCAATGGAACTGATCTATGGCTTCTCAAATGCCGACTCAACAGAAATCTGCGATGTCTAAACCTTTTAACTGGGCTTTTATTCCGATTGCGATTATCGTAATTATTCTCGGTTTTATGACGATGGGTTATTACAATACCATTCAAACATTAGATGAAGATCAGAGCGCTGCGGCCGCTGAAGTGATTAATCAATATAAACGCCGTAGCGATCTCATTACCAATCTTGCCAATACCGTTCAAGGTTATTCTGATCATGAGAAGAGCATCTTTACAGATATCGCCGCATCTAGAGCGAAGCTCAACGAACTTCAGATCAATCCTAATGATTTCCAAGATCCGCAAAAGCTCGAAGCTTATGAGCTCGCGCAAACGTCGATGAAGCAACAACTCTCTCGCCTTTTAGTGTTAGTAGAGAGCTACCCTGATCTTAAAGCGAGCGAACTTTATAAAGGCCTAATGGTTCAACTTGAAGGCACGGAAAATCGCATCAGCGTTGCCCGTAAACGTTATATCAATGCGGTAAAAGAGTACAACACAACCCTTCGCCGTGTCCCTTATCTGTTTGTTGCAAAAGTCTTTGGGTATGCACCGCTTCCACAATTTGATATTGATGACCCGATGATTGATCAACCGCCTGTTGTGAACTTCAACTAATTCAACAATCTTCAAACTGCATGAATTTTCGAATTAATCCAGTTAGAAATAATGCCGTTCATTTCTAAGCCAACTTTCTTTTAATGTGTGATTGCTATGATAAACCCTATTTTAAAGCCGACAGTGAATACCTTCTTCAGTAAGGTTCTATCGATTCGAGCATTGATAGGACTCATCATCATGCTCTGCGCATTTGCGACGGCACAAGTAGCTATTCCGACATTAGATAATGGTGTCATGGATGAAACCGGTATTTTAACGAATTCTGAACGCAATGCTTTAAATCAAAAGATCATGCAATTTGAAGCAGATACTGGCTCCCAAATTGCTGTGCTGATTATTCCGACTTTAGATGGCGAAGATATTGTTGATTACACCGTGCGCGTGATCGAGGATTGGCAACTCGGGCGGAAAAACATTGATGACTCAGTGCTACTCTTTGTCGCACTCAATGATCGTAAAATGCGTATCGAAGTGGGTGATGGTTTAGAAGGTGCAATTCCCGATTTAGCGGCGATGATGATTTTAGAAGATCATCTAATGCCGGCATTTAGATCAGAAAATTATGGTGCCGGCATTATGGCCGCCGTTGATGATATTATTGGAAAAATCCAAGGTGAAGCGCTGCCCTCTATCAGCGATGCGCCACTTGAACCTGTTTCAGAAAATACAAACAGTTCGCTACTTTGGAATATTTTTTATGGCTATCTTGTCGTTGCCGGCATTATCTTCATTATTTGGCCGATTTTAAAAAAATATCGTCAAAATCCCCGACTGATCATGATCGCGATCATCACTTTAGGCGCAATTGTCTGGTACTTCAGCGATTTTGGCTTCACAACAGAGAACCATTTTAATTTAGGCATTGATTATAATCGACTTGCAATGCCATCTTGGCTGCAAAACTTACTCAATAATGTCCTTCCGAGCATTCTTTCAATTCTTCTTTTAATCTCGATGTTTATTGCACTAGCATTAACCCCGATTTTACTCTTTTTACTGCCTTTTCGTCTCTCAAAACGCCGTGCGAAACGCACTGAAGAATTTATTCAATTCCCCCATACAACCGGCAACCATAGCCCGATCAAATATCAAAGAGCCAATGCGCCAGATCCTTTTCAGCAAGCAGCAACTCAACGAAACACTCAATCGACAGATGCTTACGAACGTACTATCGAGCGTATCAACAATGCGAGAAATGCCGGCACTCAGCTACAAAAAAATGAAAGCGAGTTCGCAAATGACCATTACGATCCTAAGCTCAATGATATCAGCCACAGCATCAGCACCGATTTAAATCAGAAGATTCATCCCCATTCGAAAGGGGGTTCCGGCAAGTCAAATAATGAATCGAGTTGGGAGGCACATCGCCGTTTCCGCCGGGAACAGATGCAACAACATAGTGGTATGAGCGAAAGCGTACATTCACAACAAGGTGCGGCTCACACGCAAGATTCTGTTAAGTATGTCAAAACAACACCTTCACTAGAAGTGATCTATGATGCCAAGCAGAACCAAAATGCTCCCCAGCAACCAACGCATCTAGAAGCCGGTATTGATACACGAAAACAGCATCCTTACGGTCGCTACACGGAAGATCAAGCAATACAGAATCAATCATCAACAAATGTAGCAGAAAAGACGACTCAAGAAACAAGTTCGCCAGCAAATAGCTCACCATGGCACTCTCCACCGAATGTTGTTGATACTTCTAAAAACAGCCCAGCCCGTAAATTAAAAGACTTTATCGAGTCTGTCGAAAATCCGAAGTCCTCTAAAAAACGACTTCAAAATGGCTTTTTTGCAGCGCTCTTTATCGGCTTTTTCTTTACCATTTTCTTCACGATCTTCTTTGATGGGCAATTCCTCATCGGTCTTGGCATTGGTGTTGCTACATTTATTTATCAATTCATCCATCGAGGTACCCGAATTTCGGAAGGGAAATTCATGGGGGCGGTCTTTAAATCGATGCCCTCTTCTGCCATCGTGGCACTTTTTGCAACCTTTACCGCAGGGCTTTCAATGGGGCTAATGATCGGCGGTGGATTTTTCGTATTCCAAACCCTTGGGTTGTTTACCGGCATTTTAAAAGCACCGATTCATATCAATATGGGTAAAGGTGGCTCTATCGGCGGAGGTCGCGGGGGATCATCAAGCTCAGGTAGCTCACGAAGCTCCTCTTCCTCAAGTAGCTCATCAAGTTCCGGCAGAAGCGGCGGTGGTGGTCGAAGTAGTGGTGGCGGTGCTTCTGGCGGTTGGTAGTTGGCCATTCGTCTATTTCTCTTGATAGCGCTTCCCAATACAATATCCACGCATACAAGAAAGGCTAGATGAAAATCCTCTAGCCTTTCTTCATTGCACTTACAGTATCGTTATTTTGGTGTAATAATCACCGTTACACAGTTACTACTGTAACTATGTAACTGCTGCTGTATCAGCTTTTTGCAATATTATCTTCATCAACGGCTGTAATACTTGTCAGTATTTTTGCCCTATTTTCATATCAATAAAGTCCTATCATGAACCCTACGGCAAGTAGATAAAGACTGAATAACCAGATCCAGCCAAATGAGTAGCGTAAATGTCTGCCCATGTCTGCCCCTGCAAGCCCCATTGCGAGCCAAGTTGCCGGAGAAAATGGGCTAACAAATGTACCGGCGTTATTGCCTATCGCCATCGCATAGACGACAGAATCAGGCGAAACGCCGGCGGTGCCAGCAACATTCTCAATAATCGGAAGAAGCGCAAAGTAGTAAGCATCTGTACTTGTAAAGATATCAAGAGGAACTCCAAGAATCCCCACCGCGATATGAATATTGGGAATCCATGATTCGGGTAAAATATGAATTAAATTCAGTGCAATCGACTCTAACATCCCAGACTCAGACAATACGCCTAAAAATGCACCTGCTGAAAAAATAATCGCAACCATTGAAAGTGCTTGCGGAGAATGTCGTGCAACTGCCGCCATTCGAAGTTTCGGCGTTTTAAAGTTGACTAAAAGCAGTAATGATAAAGCGATCATAAAGACATAAGGTGCGGAGAATAATCCGAAGGCAAGACAAGCGATTGCCCCGACCACAAGCGCGATATTAAACCAATAGACTTTTGATTTTGGAACATTTTCGGACTCTTCTGAATCAAAATGCTCGCCCGCATAGTCCATCTCAAAAGGCGTTGTGCCGATTAATGCAGCCTTTGCAATACGGCGCTTTTCTCTCATCGCCATTATGACAGCAAATCCGACCATACCAAGAATCCCCATTACCTGTACTGGAATCAAATGTTGCCATAAAACAGATGCTTCAATACCAGTAACCGCAGAAGCACGTCCTAACGGCCCACCCCAAGGCACCATGTTCATCACCCCCATGCTTCCAACCATTAACAGTAGCATTAAGTAAGGACTCATTCCCAACCTTTTATAGAGCGGTAAAAATGCCGGAATCACGATTAAAAAAGTTGCTGCGCCAGATCCATCAAGATGCACCAATGCTGCTACTAAAGCGGTAATAATGGCGACAACGATCACATTTCCGCGCGTCACACCAACCATCGCTTTAATCATAGGATCAAATGTTCGAAGCTCCTTTAAAAGGCTAAAGAAAAGGATTGCAAATAGAAACATCACCGCTACTTTTGTAACCCGTAAAATACCGGCTTCAAAAAATACGGAGATTTCTGTAAAAGAGAAGCCTGCGATTAAAGCACCAATCAATGGAACTACTGACATTGCTAAGATAGGACTTGTCTTTCCTGTCATGAGTAATACCACGATTGTTACAATGATTAATATCCCAATAATAGATAACATAATCCCACCTAAAATAATGCATTTAAATATCGAAATTAATATAATAACATTTATCATACAATCAGCTTTATAGTAATTTTCTTTTCACAAATGATCTCAAACAATTATTGACAGGCGTTGATATATTCAAGAAAAAGCAATCCCCTCCAATATTGATGTTTCTTCAATTTTCAAAAGATACAAAAAAGGCGCCTCTGCATTACTGCAAAAGCGCCTTCTCACATATACTCTACCGATCTTAACTACTGTGCAACTGGTGCTGCGCCCTCTTCAGGCAAGCTGACAAACCCAATATTCGCAAGCCCAACCTTACTCAGTACTGTTACCACTTTAGCAACTTCCTGATAAGGTACCGTGGAATCAATATGAAGCTGTACCATCGGTGGTTTATCGCCGGCATCTAATTTGATCTTTGAAAGAAGCGTTAGCGCACCTTCATGGTCTACCTTCTCTTCATTAATAAAGATTTCAGAATCGGAATTAATGGCGATGAGAACCGGCTTTTCAACCTCTTGCTGTGTTGCTTGTTCTTGAAGATCAACCGCTTCAGGGAGCTGTAATTTAACTGATTGCGTCACAAGTGGCGCTGTCAGGATAAAGATCACCAAAAGCACAAGCATAATATCAATCAGCGGAATCATATTGATCTCAGCTCTTGATTCATGCCCACCTTGGCGTAAACGTCCAAATGACATAATGGCCTCCTATGCGTTTGTGCTATCAGTTGCCGGCGCTTTTGTTTGTGGCGCACGATCTAATACTGCTAATAACTCAAAAGCAAAAGAATCTAAGTAACCCATCTGTAAACGGTTACGACGAACTAACCAACTATGCGCCATTACCGCAGGAATCGCAACTGCTAGACCAAGACCTGTCATGATCAATGCTTCACCCACAGGACCTGCAACTTTATCAATTGTTCCTGCACCTGTTGAACCAATTTCAATAAGCGCATGGTAGATTCCCCAAACTGTCCCGAAAAGACCAACAAATGGCGCAGTTGCTGCAATTGTTGC
>CAZPIQ010000028.1:0-11856 GCA_964586665.1 uncultured Ignatzschineria sp.
TCAGATGCAACGCATGATGAAACAATTTAAAGGTGGCGGTGTTCGTAAGATGATGGGCGCTCTGAAAGGGAAGTTCCCAAGAAGATAATCGTTTAACATCGCGACTGATTCAATATTGAAAAGCTCTTATGATCATCATGGAATAAGAGCTTTTTTTACATCATTATTCTGTATAAAACAGAAGATCCATTGAAAGTGAAAAGTGATTTGGAATATGCAGAGATACCATAAGGAGATATGAATGAGTGAACAATCACATGGGCAGCCGCCAATGATTGATAAAGGCGCAATTAATGCCGGCAATCAATCGCAGAGTCATTTTGCTGGGAGTAATAGTGGCAATAGTGGTACTTATAGCCATTCTAATGGCGGATTGAATAATGAAGCTTTATCGCGAGTCTTAGCTGATGCGCTCAATCAAGCAACGACAGAATCAAGACGTAAAAGACGTTGGAATATCTTTTTCAAGATACTTTTCCTATTGATCTTTATTTTAATGATTCTTGGCTTTATGGCGGGAAGAAGTTTAAGTGGTAAAGGGATTTATCTTGATGAGGAAGGGAATGTTCTCAGTCGCTATACGGCCGTTATTGATGTCAAAGGCATGATTGCAGAGAATAGCGAAGCTAGTGCTGAACATATCATTGCCGGCATTCAGAGCGCCTACAAAGATAAGAATGTTGCCGGCATTATTCTTCGTATTAATTCAGGTGGTGGATCGCCTGTGCAAAGCGGTTATGTGTATGACGAGATTAATCGTTTAAGAGCGTTATATCCTGAAAAGAAAGTCTATGCAGTGATCGAAGATATTGGTGCTTCAGGCGCTTATTATATTGCGGCTGCGAGTGATTATATCTATGCGGATAAAGCAAGCTTGGTGGGTTCAATTGGTGTAACAGCCGCTGGATTTGGTTTTACAGGTTTGATTGATAAAGTCGGCATCGAGCGTCGTCTTTATACATCTGGCGAATATAAAGCATTTTTAGATCCTTTCTCACCGCAGAATCCTGTGGAAACAGATTTTTGGAAAGAGGTGTTATCCGGCGTCCATGATCAGTTCATTACTGCTGTGAAAGAAGGGCGTGGCGATAAGCTGAAAACACCGGATAATCCGATTCTTTATAGCGGATTAATCTGGAATGGGGAGCAGGCGCTTTCAATGGGATTAATAGATGGCTTAGGCTCAGCGCCGATGGTTGCAAGAGAGATCTTTAAAGCACCGCATTTAGTGGATTTTACAGAAAAAGAAGATCCCTTTGATCGTATGATGAAGGGCTTAGGCGCCGGCGTTGTAACAGGTGTACGAGCGGCTTTCCCGGAAGTTGAATGGCGCTAATGGGATTGCTGAGTGTTGAAGTAAAGTCGCAAAGGTTTCACGGGAAACATTCTAAAACCTAATCAATTAGCACCATAAAAATGCCACTGATCATGTTGATTCAGTGGCATTTTTATATCCGCTTAATCCTGAATATCATCAGTATTAAACAATGTTAAGCACTATTAAGCAGTTTTATAAACAGTGTTTTCGTTTACCAATAGTTGTCTATTTTTTAATTCCTGAAAGCGCACGTCTTACAAAGATCACTGCGATGAGGATAAAGACAAAGAGACCAAGGAGCTGTTGGACCATCGGTGTAGAGCTTCCGAAGATATCCGTCATCCCTCCTAAAAGTGAAAGAGGTGCGCTCTTACGATCATCAGGAATCGCATCAATATTCATACTCACAACGATCATGCCGGCAAGTAAAACACCGATGATACTTTCGCCTACGATTAAACCTGATGCGATTAATGCGCTCTTGCGATCAGCCTTACGATGCGCTTCATTACGCTCTTCAAGTGATTTATGTGCAAGACGTTTATGCGCTATGCGTTTGATAATCCACGAGATTAATCCACCAATAAAGATTGGCGTTGTGATGCTCGGTGGTAAGTAGATTCCCATACCCACAGCGAGTGCTGGAAGGCGGAATTTAGAGCCGGATTTCTTCAAGATTGTATCAAGGATAATCATTGCAGCACCAATTCCTAAGCCGATAAAGATCATCGTCCACTCAAGATTATGGGAGAAGATACCGGTTGAAATCGTTGCCATCAACGTTGCTTGTGGCGCTGCTAATACTTGGGTTGGGTCCATATCGGGGCGAGGAAGTGCACCTGTGAAACCATATGCTTGATAGAGAATATCAAGAATCGGAGCAATAACGATCGCACCGACAATACAACCAATTAAGAGCGCAACCTGTTGACGCCAAGGCGTTGCATGCACTAAGTAACCTGTTTTAAGGTCTTGAAGGTTATCGTTTGAGATACTCGCAATTGCGATTACGGCACTTGTGGTAAAGAGCGCAAGTGCTGTTGCAAACTTCGTACCGCCTTCTGTTTCCATTAAACCGCCGGCTTCCCCAACAAAGAGAAGCAGAAGCGCAACAACCGTCACAGCCACGATACCAATCCCTGAGATCGGGCTAGCAGATGAACCCACTAAACCGGCCATATAACCACTTGCTGCTGCGACTAAGAAACCCATGATAAAGGCAAAGAGTACCGAAACGATTACAAGCATCCAAGCAAGACCTGTTGGAAGGTCCGCATCCGCGACGAAAGTATAGAATGTACCGATTAACACCGCGAGCATCAACACCATAATAAGGAGAATTGCTTTAGGGGAGAGATCTTTTTCTGTGCGGTTTGTTGAATTACCACTGTCGCCTTTAAGCGCACTTAGAGACATTTTAATCCCTTCAACTACAGGCTTAAAGAGTGTTAAAAGCGTCCAAAGTGCTGCGATTGCAAGTGTACCTGCGCCAATAAAGCGAATATCTTCCGCCCAGATTTTAGAAGCGATGGCAGAATAAGCCATATCCGCTGGGAAGTCACCGATACTACTTAAGATCGGAACCGCAATGCCCCATGCCATAAAGGCACCGATGATGATAGCAATACAGGAGACGATTCCGACTAAATACCCGGCACTCATCAGTGCAAGAGAGAAGCCCATTGGAATCTGGAAGATTGCTTTACCGGCAACAGCGAAATAAGCTGTACCCCCTGAAAGCACTCTAAAACCACTTGTGAAGATTGTGACAACTGCCGCAATAGCACTGCCGAAGAGAATATCTTTTAAGCCTTCTTTTGAAGAGCTATTACCTTTTTCATCCACTTCTTCGCTACAGCCTGCTTTTAAAATCTCTGCTGCCGCAACACCCTCAGGATAAGGAAGATCACTCTTCACTACCATCACATGACGAAGGGGAATCGAGAAGAGAACCCCGAGCATACCGCCGGCAGCACAGATGAAGAAGGTCATCATGAAATGGAAATCATTCCAATAACCAATCATTAAGAGCCCAGGAATGACGAAGATAATAGAGGAGAGAGTGCCGGCTGCAGATGCTTGCGTCTGAACCATGTTATTTTCTAAAATGGTAGAGCCGGCGAAAAGTCTTAATACTGCCATGGAGATAACCGCAGCAGGAATAGCGGAGGAGAATGTGAGCCCGACCTTTAGACCCAGATAGACGTTTGATGCGGTAAAGATTACCGTGATGAGCGCCCCAAGGATAATTCCTCGGAGCGTCAGTTCTCGCATTTGATTCATGACGATCCTTGTTTCAATCAATAATAAAAAAACATCAAGTGTACTATTGTTCTAGTTGAGTTGCACAAAAATAGAATCGAAATTTAGATTACGTCAATCCTCAAAAGAGATTGATTGTAAGATTGACATTAAAGCGCGCCTGAGCGTTTAAGGTGGAGATAGTGATTAATGAGTGAAGGCGTAAAGTGTATCGGCGTTGTTTCAATAATGGGAATATTTGAGGCGCGTAGTGCTTGATTGAGTTGATGGCGTGTCTGCTGATATTCCACATTGCCACAGTAGGTCAGCGCACTTTCAAGATGATGGACAGGCTTTTCACGAAGGAGCGCTGTTTCAGGCTCCACGATACTTGCAATGAGAATTTGATGTTTTTTTGCAAGGCGTTTTAAGGTTACAATCGATTCTGCGCTCTCTGTATAACGAAGATTCGTGACAAAAATGATGAGCGATCTGCGTTTAATATCATGTAGTAGTTTTCGAGTGACTTCATTGTAATCAACAACGCGTTGAGTCGTTTCGATATTGTAAGTGGCGCGCAGAAGCTTTGTGAGTTGTAGATTGCCTTTGCCGGGTTTAATCAGGAGATTGTGATCACTCGCCGTTGTCATTAACCCCACTTGGTCATCTTGTTTAAGCGCGATATAAGCAAGGAGTAGACTCGAATTGAGCGCAAGATCAAAATGGGCAACCCCATTTTCAACAGTTCGCATACGCTGACCGCAATCAAGGACGAAGAGAATCTGCTGATTGCTCTCATCTTGATACTCTTTTGAGATGGGTTTATTGCGTTTCGCCGTCGCTTTCCAATCAATTCTCTTTAAAGTATCGCCTTCAATAAAATCTCGTAGCTGATGAAAATTACTGCCGGTGCCTCGGCGCTGTTCTGTGCGTGAGCCAATTTTTTGGAGTAACCCTTGAATCCCGATCAATCTTGAATCAAAGAGTTTTTTAAAATCCGGATAGACCTTTGCATCGCTATGACATGCAATATAACGGCGCTGTGACCAGAGTTTCAATGGGCTATTGAGATTGATCTCACATTGTATCCAGCTAAAATCTCCTCGCTTGGTGGGGAAGATTGCATAGGGAATGGAGACTTTGCCGGCAAGTTGAAGATCAAAAGGCATATTACGGATTTTGATATCTTCCGGAATATGATCCATCACGCGCATGGAGAGGGCTTGATGACTATTTAGCTCGAAGGAGAGCGAAGCCTCGCTCCATTGATTCAAGGCTAAAAATGCCGGGATTTCTCTTGTGATGGTTGGCGATGGGTGTTTGATCGTCCTGAGAGCATCAATGAGCGCAAAGAGAATGATGATTAAAAGCGCGATGCCAAGCACCACGAGAACTCCTACAACAGCAGGAGCAATACTCGGGATAATGAGGCGTGTAATCTCAGCGCCTGTGGCAATGAGTAGACAGGCGAAAATCATTTTAATCAGTTTGAAGCTGGGTTTTAACATAAAAACAATACCTTAACTCAGGAGCGCGGTTGACTCATAGCATAATGCCGGCATTAAAGACGCGGTGCTTCAACTTGTGCAAGGAGCTGTTTTAAGATCTCATCGCAAGGTATATCTTCGATCTCCATCTCGGCACTTCTTTCAACACGATGACGCAGTGTCGGTAACACACACTCTTTAACGTCATCCGGCGTGACAAAAAGCGCCCCCTTTAACATCGCTTTAGCGCGAGCACCTTGTATCAGTGAAATGGATGCACGAGGACCCGCACCTGCTGTTAAAAGATGGGATTCACGTGTGCTTCTGACGATATCGACCGCATATTGTACGACGCGTTGATCGATAAAAATCTCCCTTGTGAGCGCCTGAAGTTCTAGAATCGATTCAGGTGTGAGAATACTTGGTGCTTTTGAAGCTTGAAGAATATCGCCATATTGCGCATTGATGACTTTATTCACGAGTGAGATCTCATTCTCAAGATCAGGATAAGTCATCAGGACTTTAAACATAAAGCGGTCGAGCTGTGCTTCTGGTAATGGATAAGTTCCCTCTTGTTCGAGTGAGTTTTGCGTTGCGAGTACCATAAAAGGGTGGGGAACTGTTTCTGATTTTCCTTCAATTGTTGCTTGGCGCTCTTGCATGACCTCTAAGAGCGCGGCTTGCGTTTTCGCCGGCGCACGATTGATCTCATCGGCTAAGAGCAGATTCGTGAAGATCGGTCCTTTTTGGAGTGTGAAGGTCGCATTTTTAAAATCATAAATGGCATGACCTGTAATATCACTCGGCATTAAGTCCGGCGTAAATTGGATACGCGCAAATTGGCCACTAAAACAATTGGCAAGTGTTCTCACAAGTAGTGTTTTTCCAAGACCCGGAACCCCTTCAAGTAGGATGTGTCCTTCGGCGAGAAGCGCTGTTAAGACTTCATCAATAACCTCGCTTTGACCGATGACAATCCGGTTCATCTCTTCGCGAATACTTTTAATGATCGCAAAAGCCTTTTCAAGTTGTGCGATTTTGTTTTGATCTTGAGTAATCTCTTGATTCATCATAATTGATTCCTAAGTTTTTGGAGGCTAACGACCCATTTTATAAATTGGAGCGTAGAGATAGATTGTGACTCAGCATGAACAGCCATGAGTGAGGTTATGTGTGAAAGCTCGATCTGTGTGAGCGATGCAATTTTTCGATTTTGATCTTCTCGAGAAAGACTTGCATAGAGTGGCGATTTGAGTCGCATCTGTTGATCGATATCCTCTTGCAGTGTTGTGAGGAGTTTGACGTAACCTTGCTCTTTTTGGGTAAAGGTCGCAAGTGCGGTTACAAATTCTGAAAGCGAGCGCCTATGGCGGACTTGAATAGGCTTGATAGGACCGCTACGCATCCCTAAATGCCATAATAGAAGTGCGATGAAGAGAAATAGTAGCACGACAGTTGCCGGCATATTTTGGAGTATTTTATAGAGGAACTTAAAGTTAAAGGTTGTCGGCGATTCGATGTGGGTAAAGATCACATGATCGTGGGTTACAGCATTTAAGAACCATGCATTATCGAAGCTATCAATATGATGGTTATCCCAGAGATTAAGGCTAGAGATCACAAGTGCTGAACCATTGCCATAAGCCACTTGATAGAGCGAAGTAAAATGATTGTCATCTTCGATCTTATTAATGGCATAAAATTCTCTTGTATCGACTTCATCTTCATCGAAAGGAATGATGTCATAGACTTTGCTAAGATTAATTTGTGCAAGCGGTTTGCCGTATTGATTATAGAGGATCGCTGGATTGAAAGAAGTGTACTCATAAAGCACATCTGAATCTTGATCGGTCTTGAGCTCAAGATCAAAAGTGTAGAGAAAGCCCTCAGTGTCGGCATTAGGATTAGGCTCAAATATCAGCATGCCACCTTTCGCAATCCATTCTAACAGCTGATATTGCTGATCAAACGAGAGGGCATTGATATCCCCAGAGATAATGAGCGAAGTATTCGTATCAAGCGTATCGAGCTTTTGTAATAGTGCACTTTGACTCATCTTCTGTGGTTTCTTGGCATGTTCTTTAAGGTAGTATTCCGCGACTAAAAAGCGGTCTCGACGGACTTCAGGCGCTTCTAATCGAGCTTCGGTTGTGTAGGTTTCAAATTTCGCAGTCGATGTTGAAGCAAGGTAGATCATACCGATCGCAAAGAGGCTTAGAAGAAGCAGAATAATGAATAGCTTTCGTTTCATTAGGCTTCTCCTTGTGGAGATTTTGTATTACTCGGGTTTAGTGCTTTCGTCTTTGAAGCTGAAGCTGAAGCTGAAGCATGATGGTCGTGCGTCTGCTGAAAGCGTTCCCATGCTTGAAGAAGTGTCTGTTGATCACTTTCAGAAAGTGATTGATGCGCATAAGCGACTCTCTGCCATGCGCGAGTAATTGTCGTTGCTGATTCTGTTAGCGTAGGGGTTTTAAGCTTCTTCACAAGCTTTAGGACTTCATTTTCGGTATGTGAGCGTTTTAGCGGAATCTTGTAGTGATAGACAAGATGGCTGAGCATTGTTCGGTAGAGAAGGGCTAACGCTTCTCTGGGGCTATCTTGCCACTGTTCATTAAATGACGTTAGCATGTTATGTGGCATTTTATCCGGCGTAATTGCATGCCCCTGAAACTCTGCGATCGGCGTAATTGCTTCAACTGCTTTTGGCGATTTAGCACCTTTAAAGAGGGGTAATAATGTTCGCGCGTAGTAGAGTAAAAAACCGACTAAAATCGCGATAATGAGAAATAGAAGGAGCTGTAAGATATCAGTACCTTTGAAGTCCACTGTTTGAGGCGTTGACTCGGTTTCGTCATCTTCAGTAATAAAACGTTTATGTTCTGTAATGATGAGGAAAGGGGGTTGATCGAGAATATTTTGAACGCGGACTTTTTCTGCTTGCTGTTGCTTTAATAGAGCAGGATCAATGGGGAGGGTTTCTTGCTTTTCAGATGTGGGGATCAGTTTTGCAAAACGGTTTTTCAGTTTCTCAATTTCTAATGGCGCTGATTTTCCGGCAATATTTTCAGTATTAAAGGTCGTTGTATCCGATTCAGCTGTTTCAGCATTGTGATGATGATCGATCGGTTTGGGGATATTTGAGCTTTCAAATATTTGCGCAGAATTCTTTTCATTTAAAGCATTTGAATCATTCGAAGCATGAAGATATTGTGTTGTGCCGGCAAAAGGAAGTAGACAAACAAGTGCAAAGAGTGCCACTTTCCCTAAGCGTTGCGCAAGCTTCTTAAAGCCTAGTTCAAGATCCCAACCTTCACTAATAATACGGCGATTGATATAGAGCGAGAAACCGATGGAAGCGTAGAGCGTTTCTGTAACGGAAAGTACCAAAAGATAAGCGATGGGCATAAATCTGAAGAAGAGCATCTCATCGGCAAAGAAGGTGAATTCGAAAGTCGGCATGAAATTCGAATGATGGGTAATCTCAACAGGAATCATAAGATCCATAAAAAAGAGAACGCCCAGCGTAAGGAGGGCTTCTAATGCCATAAAAACAAAGATCAACGTATTACCTTCATAGCCCTTCGCTGAGAGATATTTGCGTCTTGCTTTTGCGCTCTTTCTATCAGATCTTTCGAGTTGATAGATGGGCATCAGATAGCTTCTCATCGGCGAAAGCCTCCGTAAGAGAAGATCATTGATCAGATGATGCCGGAAGTTCTTAAACCAATATTTGAGAGAAGCGCTTGCATTTGGGGCAGGTGCAAAGAGTGCTACGCTTAAAGTATGAAGCGGTAGGCGATCTAATAGAGGCTTCAGCCACCACATAATGATGAAGATAAATACAGGATAATTCCAAAATATCGCGAGTAAAATGAGGTAGGTCGGAATCAGAAGCGTGAGGCTTGAACGAATGAGCAGTAACGCATGTTGACGCCATAAGGCCACACCAAGATCAATCGCTTCATAGGTGCTTCGTGGACGGATGATGATTTTAGCTTGATCAATCTTCATGAGCTCTCCCCATAAAACAGAAGTAGCATAAAACCGAAAGCCATAAGAGCGCACCCGCTATATAGCGAATGCCGAGAGTTTCATGCATTGATGACCAATAAGCTTCAATAAATGCCGCAATAATTAAGAAGAGCAGTCCCCCAAAAAGTAGGGGAGAAATGGACTTCGCTGCTAAATAGAGTGATTCGGCGCGTGTATGATTTTTGGGAATTAATATTGCTAAGCCCAATTGAATGCCGGCACTTCCGGCAATTAAGATTGCGGTAATTTCAAAGGCTGAATGACCGATTACAAAAGGCCAGAAGTTATTACCAAGTCCGGCACTTGTGAGATGTTCGGCAATAATACCGAAATAGATGGCATTAAAAACCACATAAAAGAGCGCCCCAATACAGAAGATCAATCCACTTGCAAAGGTTTGGAAAGCGACGGTTATATTGTTGTAAATATAGTGAGCGAACATCTGCCAGTTATCATCGGAAGCGCGTAGCCCTGTGCTGTGATCGCCTTTACTATACATCCACTCAAATTCCATTAGGGAAAAAGGGGAAACAAAGAGTGCGGTAAAATCAGGGAAGCGTGCTGCTATGACCATGGATAAAATGACGGTCGTATAAAAGATCGCATGAACCCAAAGAATGATCTTCCGATGTTCTCGCACGGATTCCGGAAACCCTTTTAGCGCAAAATGCACAATCGCTTGTCCGAAATGGTTATGGCGCTGATACAGAATCTGATGTCCTCGTTGAACAAGGTTTTGTAGATAACGAATGAGCTGTGGACTATAGTGTCGCTCTTCAGCAATCGAGAGCTGTTGGCAGAGAATTTGGTATTGTGCCGGAAAATGATCTGTATCGGGTGCCGGTATTATCTTCTTGCGAGCGCGTTTGCCTTTTTCCAAATAGATCATAATGCGCGTGATCTCTTCCCAGTTCGATCTGTACTTTGTTTCAAAAGCGAGTTGTTTCATGGGATCAATGCCTCTGGTTGTGTGGATTCTGTGACGTTTCTATCCACACTTGTATTGCCGAGCAACGTGTTGGCGATCGCATAAATCGATTCTTCAGTAGAGAGATCAATGTTGTGTGTTAGGGCAATATTCGAGAGAGATTCAACAATCTCGGCGCGTCTACTCGCTGAGAGATCTTGATAACGTAACGCAAAGCTTATTATTAGCTTTTGCTCCTCAATCGATAACAATAGTGCAGGCGATTCAGCTTCGATATTAGGCGGGTGCTTTCCTTTAAAAGGATTGGCGGGTGTTTTATAGATGACCAGTGTGCCGGCAGCAATATCTCCAAGTCTTTTAAATTGAGGGTGGCTAACAGTCGTTAAAAAGCCTACAGAATAAGTAATCGCGGGCATCATATCGACAACGCGAAGTAGATTTCGAATCATTGAGGCGCTCCAGCCAATCGGTGTTGCATCATCATTGATAACCTTTAAATTCATCATCTTTTTTCCCGGCGTTTGCCCTTTGAAGAGTACTTCAAAAAAGACAAAGTACCACCAATAGATTAAAAAGCCGGTAATCACCATTAAGCCCCACATAAGGGAATCCCCGAAGTCGACGAAAAATGTTTCTAAGATACTTAGAACAACGGCAATAATGACTAAAAGGAGAAAGAGCATTGCTTGGCAGAGCATATCGATAAGAAGCGCCATCGATCTTGCCACAAAGCTTGCCGGTTGAAGCATGAGACTCACGCCTTCGGGTGTTTCAATTCTGTAGGATGTGTCAATAAGGGATTGTTTTGTCATCGTGATTTTTTGGGCAACCCCGTTCAAAGATATTGTTTCGTTATGCTAGCACCTTTTATTTGTATATTAAATGAGTTTATAAGGTCATCGTTTTTAATAGATTTGATTTATGATCTTTTGCTAGATATTTTTGGTTTTTAGACTATCATGATCGAAATTAGTAAGAACGAAACGAGTAAGAAATATTTGCTAGGATGTTGATTACCTTACTATTTACTTTCAATAAATGACTCATATTAAGATTCATATTAAAATTCATATTAATATTATATAAATCCATAAGGACTAAAAATTATGACAGATAATAATCTCTACGCCGCGCCCAAAAGCGATCTAAATGTAGTGAGAGAGAGTACCGGAAGACGCACGATTGAGGAATCATTAGAGCAAGGTTATGACTTTGAAATTGGGGATGTCATTACTCAAGCATGGGAAGCTGTGAAAGGTTTTAAATTACCGCTTCTTTTAGCGGGGATTATTGTCTTTGTCATTATGATGGTGATCGCTTTTGTTGCAGGTTTCTTACCAGCGCCAGTTGCGTTTGCTATTGAGTTTGTATTCAATATCATCTCATTCTGTTTCTTAGGCGGTTTTGCAATTTTGACGCTTAACCATTTACGTCAAAAGCAGGTAAGCTTAACGGATTCATTGTTTGGATTTGTACCGATGATTTTAGCATTGGCTGTGGCTTATATTGTCGTTTCACTCTTTACGATGATTGGCTTTATTCTTCTGATATTACCGGGAATTTACTTGGCAACAGCATACTCATTAGTTGCTTGGATTATTGTGGATAATCCGCATTTAAGTTTCTGGCAAGCGATGGAAGCATCGAGAAAACTCATTACTCAACATTGGTTTAAAGTGTTCTTCACGACTTTGATCGTGGGCGTAATCTTCACTTTAAGCGCATTCACGATTGTAGGGCTCTTCTGGACATTCCCATTAATGATGCTCACACAAGGGATTATGTATCAATACATGATTGGCGAACGTCGTAGTGCAACAACGTCATTCTAGTATTCTTGTGAATAGAAG
>CAZPIQ010000028.1:11956-19984 GCA_964586665.1 uncultured Ignatzschineria sp.
TTACGATTCTTTGGAGATATCTGCTAAATGCGCTTTTCTAAATTTGATTTTTCCTAAAAGCGGAATACGCTCCCAGCTAAGTCCTGGCGTCATCATTACAACAATAGGTGCTAATAAGACTAATGCCACGATATTTGGCAGTACCATCAAACCATTAAAGACATCTGCTAACTGCCAAACAACATCCACTTTAATAAAGGATGCGCCAAAGACACCGAGTACCGCAAGGATTTGGAACATTGGTACGGCTGCACGGCTCTTAAATAGATAGCGGACGTTTGTTTCAGCATAGTAATACCAGCCAATGATGGTGGAAAAAGCAAAGAAGAGTAGCGAGAAAGCGATGAAAATCCCGCCTGCTGAGCCAAAGACCATCTCATACGCAAATTGCGTAATCGTAATGCCGGTGCCATGACCATCGAAGAATGAGAGGAATGAAGGATTTGTTGAGCCAGAAGCTTCCCAGCCACGAATGCCGGACGTGATAATGACAAGACCAGTCACGGTGACGATAATCCCCACCACGAAAACGCCCATCATCGCAATATAACCCTGTTCTTCCGGTGTTCTAACTTTTGCTACCGCATGCGCATGAGGCGTTGATCCCATTCCCGCTTCGTTAGAAAATAGTCCACGTGCAATCCCTAAGCGCATAGCTTGTTGAATGGCGATTCCGGCACCGCCACCGAGTACCGCTTCAGGATTGAATGCCGCAATAAAGATCATTTTAAATGCCGGCAATATATATTGGTAATTCATTGCCAAGACGATAATCGCGCCTAATAGATAGAGAATTGCCATAGAAGGCACCACTTTTTCGGTAAATGATGCGATATTGCGGATACCCCCAATCACCACAAAAGCAACGAGTACCGCAACAAAAATGCCGGTAACCCAAGTGGGAATGGAGAGTGATTTCTCAAATGCAGCTGCGATTGAATTGGATTGCACCATATTTCCAATTAACCCCAGCGCTAAAATAATCAGAACCGCAAAGAGGACCGCGAGCCATTTAAGACCAAGACCGCGTTCAATATAGTAAGCAGGGCCACCCACAGCTTGGCCGGTACGATCTTTGGTTTTATATTTTTGCGCAAGCATCGCTTCGGCATAGATCGTTGCCATGCCGAAGAATGAGGAAACCCACATCCAGAAAATTGCCCCAGGACCGCCGGCAATAATTGCGGTTGCAGGACCTGCGAGGTTTCCTGTACCGACTTGTCCGGCAATGGCGGTGGATACTGCTTGGAAAGAGCTCATGCCCCCTTTATCGGCTTTTTTGCCAGAGAGCGAAAATTTTGAGAAAAGTGCATTGAAAGCCGTTTTGAATTTACGGATTTGGATACCTTTGAGCAGAATCGTATAGATAATACCGATACCGCAAAGAAGGTATATTAATAGGTAATCCCAAAGGATATGTTGAACAGCCGTTAAGAGAGATTCAAACGTCATGTGAATTTCCTGAATAATGATATCGGAATTTGCCAGATCTCATTCTTTATCTAAAAAATAGATTGGAAAGCAGATCAAATATGGTGGCAAATTATTAAGCTATGTTTGAGAACTCTGTATAATGACGTTCTGAAGAACTGATTATCATGTATCTCAAATCGAGATCATTATAAGCACAAAATGAGAAAGATGAAAGTTTGCAAGTATCTACGACAACCTAGGAGGGGAATGTAATCATGCAAGTATTGGTATTAGGAAGTGGTGCCGTTGGGACATCGCTCGCATATTTTTTAGCGAAAAAAGGCTTTAAAGTCACAGTAGTAGACCGTCAAGATGGTGCTGGACTTGAAACGAGTTATGGGAATGCAGGGCAGATTTCGCCAGGTTATGCATCACCATGGGCGGCGCCTGGAATTCCTACAAAAGCGATGAAATGGCTCATGCAAAGTAAGCATGCACCACTCGCAATCCGTCCAACTTCAAGCATGGATCAGTATAAGTGGATGTTTGATCTTCTTTTAAACTGTAATGAGAAGAGTTATGCGAAGAACAAAGCGCGTATGGTGCGCGTTTCTGAATATAGCCGTGACTGTTTACGTGATCTTCGTGCAGAGATCGATCTTCATTATGAAGAGCGTACGCTTGGTACAACGCAATTACTGCGTACTGAAAAACAGATGGAAGCGATTAAGAACGATATTGCCGTTTTGGAAGAATTTAACGTACCTTATGAAGTGTTAGATCAAGATGGTATCGTCAATGTCGAGCCAGCGCTTGCAAAAACCGTTCATAAATTAGCAGGGGGGCTTCGTCTTCCAAATGATGAAACAGGCGATTGCTATCTCTATACCAGCCGTTTAGCTGAAAAAGCAAAAGCGCTTGGTGTTGAATTTAAGTTTGGTTGCACGATTGAGAGCATTCAGACGAAAGGCAATAAAGTGACCGGCGTAATGGTTGATGGGGAGTTACTCACAGCAGATGCGTATGCGGTTTGTTTAGGAAGCTATGGTGCTGCAAAGTTAGCACCCATTGGTATTAAAATTCCGGTATATCCGCTGAAAGGTTATTCACTCACCATTCCTATCATCAATTCAGAAATGTCTCCTAAATCAACGATCTTAGATGAGACTTACAAAATTGCGATTACACGTTTTGATGATCGTATACGTGTTGGTGGCATGGCGGAACTGATGGGTTATGATTTAAGCCTTGATCCACGTCGTCGTGAAACACTTGAGTTTGTGACTAAGGATCTCTACCCAGAAGGTGGCGATATTCCTGAAGCACTCTTCTGGACAGGTTTACGCCCAGCAACGCCGGATGGTACGCCAATTTTAGGTCGTGCAAAATACGACAATCTCTTCCTTAATATTGGTCACGGTACATTAGGTTGGACGATGGCAGCAGGTTCAGGTCGTTATGTGAGTGACTTAATCGCAGGTGAAACGCCGGAGATTAGTACAGAAGGTTTAGATATTTCCCGTTATAAGTAATGGGTCAGTGAATCAATCATTGCATGTACTATTGAGTCTTATATTGAATCTTGCATTGAATTGATCAATTGATCATTATATGAAATGAGAAAAAGCTAGCGTTATAAGAATATCGCTAGCTTTTTTGTTGTTGGTTAAGCTTCATGCGCACCGTAATTGTGGTGCTTTAGAACCATATATTATACAAGCGAAGCATCGAGGTAATGTGCTTTTTCGCGATAAATGCGAACGCCCACAGCATCAGTATCTGGGATGGCGGTCAGTTTATTTAACTCGATTGTTAATGCCGGGATATTAAATGTTTCGATCAGTTTTTTGGCGAGTGTTTCTGTAAAGGTTTCCACAAGGAGAAATGATGATTCTTTTGCGAAATCTTTAATGTAGTTACTAACCTTTTCATAATCGAGCGTGAGCTTGATATCTTCGCTATTTGCAGATGGTTTATTATCCCACTGCATCTCTAAGTTTAAGGTAATCGGCTGTACGTTGGTACGCTCGTTTGGATAGATGCCGATGATGACATCAAGTGCGAGGTTTTTAATAAAAACGATATCAGGTCTTGGAAGTTTAATGCTTTGCATAAGTTTATATAGTTCTCTAGATGTTTGGATGAATCAGCTGATCAGCGAATCTCAATGGATTATGCTGTTTTAGAATTCAAAAGATAGTCGTATTTGATCGTGACACTGTTTTTTCTAAATGTTTAATAGAGCGCAACCGGATATGAACCAAGCACTTTGAAGAAGGAGGAAACATCTTCGATCTCTTTTAGGGCAAGTTTTAGCCCATGTTCTTCATAATGGCCAAGGACATCAATAAAGAAGACATAACTCCAATTGCTGTTTTTTGATGGGCGAGATTCAATGCGCGTCATCGTAATATTATATTTTGAGAGCGGAGCAATGAGGTGAAGAAGAAGACCAGGGCGATCATTTGCCGAGACTAAAATCGTCGTTTTATCATTGCCACTTGTCGGAATACGTTTATTACCGATGATTAAGAATCGGGTGCTATTCGTCAGATTATCTTCGATATTCTTTTCAAGGATTGGCACATTGTAGACTTCAGCGGCTTGCTTGCCACCAAGTGCCGCCGTTCCTTTCTCATTGCTTGCACGTTCGACAGCGCCGGCATTTGAATTGGTCGGAATACGCTCAGCATGGGGGAGATACTCATCGAGCCATGAGCGGCATTGTGCCAGTGATTGCGGATGCGCGTAGACCGTGTTAATTGCTTTTAAATCTGTTTCATGCGTCATAAGGTTCTGATGAATCTTGAGCTCAGTCTCTCCACAGATATATACATTAGAGCTCGGGAAGCAATCAAGCGTTTGATTTACCGCACCTTCTGTTGAGTTCTCGATCGGTACAACGCCAAAATCAAATTTCTCAGATTCAACCGCATGGAAGATCTCATCGATGGTACGAATCGGTGTGCGATTAGCAGATCCGCCAAAGTGTTTGATCGTCGCTTCCTCTGTGAAGGTTCCTTCAGGACCTAAATAAGCAATATTAAGCGGTTTTTCAAGCGAGAGGCAGACAGACATAATCTCTCTAAAGAGTCGTGCGATATCGGTATCTGGAATCGGGCCAGGATTTGCCACCATTTTGTTTTTAAGAACCTGCGCTTCGCGTTCAGGACGATACATTTCGGTATCGCCACTTGCGATCTTGATATCGCCGATCGCCTTTGCTTCAAGGGCGCGTTCATTTAAAAGTCTGAGAATTTCGCTATCGATTCGATCGATGGCTTTTCTGTGGGGCGCTAAAGGATCTGCTGTATCTGCTTTAATCTCGTTTGTCATTGTTCTAATCCATATCAAGCGTTACGCCTCAAAATCTTATATTGATGAATATCAATAAGCGTGTGGCGTCAGCATTGGGGTTTATCATGAAATCGTTATAAAAACCTGTATGATTGATAGAAAGATCAATGATGAGTATCGATCAATATATCAGTCTATATAAATATCAGTCTATATAAAGTCTAAGTAATAAATCTATGTGTGATCTATATAATTATCATAACTTGTAAGATGATAGTAGTCGCATAAAGTGATTAAGGTGAATTATGAGTAATATTATGGGGTTTGAAGGCAAAAATCCAGAGATGGGTGAACGTACTTGGGTGCATCCTTCTTCAACATTAATCGGTGATATAAGACTCGGCGAAGATGTCTCTATTTGGCCTGGCGTCATTATTCGCGCAGATGTGAATCATGTGGAGATTGGCGATCGTACCAATATCCAAGATGGCTCGATTATCCATGTCACTAATCTTGAAGCAAATCCCCCCTATGGTTTCCCGACAATCATCGGTAATGATGTGACGATTGGGCATGGTGCAATGCTTCATGGTTGTACTATTGAAGAAGGGGTGTTGATAGGAATGCGCGCGGTGTTACTCGATGGCTCTCGTGTTGAAAAACACAGTATTTTAGGCGCTGGTGCATTATTAGCGCCCGGTAAGGTCGTTCGATCTGGCGAAGTATGGGTTGGCGCGCCTGCCCGTCGTATTAAAGTATTAACCGATAAAGAGATTGAAGGTCTGTATCATTCAGCTCAGCAATACGTCACTTTAAAAGATCGTTATCTAAAAGATTGGGCGGGGAAATAACCCCTTTTTGCCGATTTTTTACAAATGGTCATGATCGGGTTAAGATGTTATAATTTATCGAATTATAATTAAATTACCCTTAGTGGGTATAATTGAAGATTATGTTAAGGCGATAAGACCATTACAGGTGCGTCCTGACTTATTACTCACTCAACATAGCAATATTCTAGAAGAGGACTTATGAAGTTAGTTATTCAAAGAGAACAGTTGATGAAACCGCTTCACGCGATCATCGGTGTGATTGATAGAACACAAACGCTCCCGATTTTAGCGAATGTAAAGTGTGTCGTAAGTGAAGATGAAATCACTTTAACAACTACAGATTTAGAGATTGAGCTAACATGTTCATTCCCGCATATTCCTGTTGAACAAGGGGAAGTGACATTCCCGGCGCGTAAGCTATTTGATATCTTAAAAGCACTTCCTGAGGGGATCGAAGTACAGATTGAAGTTTCAGAGCTTCGTGCGACGATTACAGCAGGCCGTTCACGCTTTACTTTAAGTTGTTTGCCGGTTGAAGAGTATCCTGTATCCGATCATCTTGAGTTTGAGAAAACACTCACGCTTCCTAAGAATGAACTTCGTAAGCTCATCGAGCGCGTTGCGTTCTCAATGGCAGTTTCAGATGTGCGTTACTTCTTAAATGGTCTTCTATTAGATGTAAATGGTGCTGAGCTCAATGCTGTTGCAACAGATGGCCACCGACTATCAGTCTCTTATCTCGTGTTATCAGAATCATCAGAGATGAATAAACAACTCATCATCCCACGTAAAGGGGTTGAGGAGCTTTTAAAACTCATTGAAAATGAATCAGCACCGCTTCATTTAGAGTTGAGTGAAAATCATCTGCGCGTGGAATTAGGTAGTATTGTTTTCACGACGAAATTAATTGATGGTAAATTCCCAGATTATAAACGTGTGGTTCCACCACTAGGTGATAAAATCATCGTCGCAGATCGTCAGGGCTTAGTTGAAGGGTTAACGCGTGCATCAGTTTTATCACAAGATAAGTTCCGCGGGATTCGTTTCACTGTGTCAGATTATCTCTTAAAGCTTCAGGTGAATAACCCTGAGCAAGAGCAGGCTGAAGAAGAAGTGGAAGTAAACTATCAAGGTGAATCATTTGCAACGGCGTTTAACGTCGGTTACCTCATTGATGCATTGAAAGTGCTTGATGATGAGATGGTTCGTTTAAGCTTTACAGCACCGAATTCAAGTTGCCTCATTCAGAACTCAGATAGTGATGATGTGAGCTATGTTGTAATGCCAATGCGTCTCTAAACTCGAGTGATTATTCAATCTCTACAAGTTGAAAATTTTAGACACTTAGCGAGTCAAAACTTTACGTTTGACTCGCGATTTAATTTAATTGTCGGAAAAAATGCATCCGGTAAAACCTCCCTTTTAGAATCAATCTACTTTCTGTCGCAAGTCGGCTCTTTTCGTACGTCTCGAATTAATCAGGCGATTTGTGAAGGTGCTGATTATTTCAGAGTTATTGCGGAGCTCTATTCGCCAAAGCTAGAGATGAGCTCTCGCCTTGGTATTGAGCGTACTCGCGGAGAAGTTCAGGTGCGTCAAGATGGCGAAACGATCAAGAAGCGCTCACATCTGGCAAAACTACTTCCGATGCTCTTCTTAGGGCCTGATACCGGCACGAACCTGATGCAAGAACCAAAAGCTCGCCGGCAGTTTATGGATTGGGGATTATTTCAAAACTATGAAACCTACCATCGTGTGTGGATGCGCTATGAGCGAGCATTGTCACAGCGAAATGCTGGCCTGAAAGGGCATTATCCGGATTCGGTTTTAGCGAGTTTAGAAGAGGAGATGGCAGATGCCGGCGAAACCTTGAATCTTGCACGTAAAGCCTTTATTGAAGAGATGGCGCCAATGGTCAATGAGCTTCTCTCAAGGCTCATTAGCAACGAGATCGATTGGTCGCTTGAATATAATGCCGGCTTTACAGAAGGATCGCTACGCGCTGAGCTTGCGGAAACAAGAGCGCGTGATCGGCAGATGACCTTTACGAGAATTGGCCCGCACCGCGGGGATTTCTCATTAAAATGTGATGGCAGATTTGTGGCGCAACATCTTTCACGCGGACAGATTAAGCTTGCGACGATCGCGCTCATGCTTACGCAGATTAAGCTTCACCAATCGCTTAATCAATCATCGACCATTTTGCTGATGGATGATTTAACCGCAGAGCTTGATGAAGATCGGCGGATTATTCTACTCGATGAATTAATTGCTCAAAAATCCCAATTATTCGTGACTTGTTTGGAAGAGAAAGAATTTCCAGAGTTAACAGATAGTGCTTTAATATCAGCGATGAGTCATTATCAACTTAATGACGGTGTTGCTCAAAAAATGCTATAATCACGAGTTAATATTGATATAAAAGTTTTATAAGAATCATAAAGAGGTATTGTGAATGACAACTGAAAGTCAATCTCCAAGTATC
>CAZPIQ010000029.1:0-19255 GCA_964586665.1 uncultured Ignatzschineria sp.
ATTTTATATTTGTCACAGGTGGCGTAGTTTCATCTTTAGGCAAGGGTATCGCAGCAGCTTCTTTAGGTGCTATTTTAGAAGCTAGGGGTCTTAAGGTTACAATGATGAAGTTGGATCCTTACATCAATGTCGACCCAGGCACGATGAGTCCATTTCAACATGGTGAAGTTTTCGTAACCGATGATGGTGCGGAAACAGACTTAGACTTAGGTCATTACGAGCGTTTTATTCGCATGACTGCTGGTCGTCGTAATAGTGTGAGCGCAGGACGTGTTTATAAAACCGTTATCGAGCGTGAAAGAGCAGGTGAGTATCATGGTAATACTGTTCAAGTAATTCCACACATCACAGACGAAATCAAACACAGAATCTACAAAGTTGCTGAGAATGCTGATATTGCATTAATCGAAATTGGTGGAACGGTGGGGGATATCGAATCTCTCCCATTCTTAGAAGCGATTCGCCAAATTAGAACAGAAGTTGGTCCACGTCGTGCGCTCTTCTTGCACTTAACATTGGTGCCTTACTTAAGAGCATCTGGCGAGCTTAAGACCAAGCCAACACAACATTCAGTGAAAGAACTTCGCTCAATTGGTATTCAGCCAGATATCTTAATCTGCCGTACTGAAGAGCCTATTCCACAAGAAGAATGTCGTAAAATTGCACTCTTTACATCAGTGGCTGAAGAAGCCGTTATCTCATGTGTTGATGCTGATTCAATCTACAAAATTCCAGGACTTCTTCACGAGCAAGGTCTTGACCGCATCGTGTTAGAGCAGTTTAATATCGAAGCAAAAGAAGCAGATCTTCATGAGTGGGATCAAGTGCTTGAAAATATCGCAACAGCAGATTCAGTGATTAATGTCGCAATCGTTGGTAAATATACTGAGCTTGCCGATACTTATAAATCAATCAATGAAGCGCTTTCACATGCCGGCATTCAAACTAAAACGAAGATTAAACTTCATTACTTAGAAGCTGTGACATTAGAAGATATGAACGAAACTGAGTTATCTGCAGCATTTGCGGGGATGGATGCTGTATTAATTCCAGGTGGTTTTGGTGAGCGTGGCATGGAAGGTAAGATCCGTGCAATTCAATATGTTCGTGAAAACAATATTCCATTCTTAGGTTTATGTCTTGGTATGCAGCTCGCGGTTGTAGAGTATGCACGTAATGTATTAGGTTTAGATGGTGCAAATACAAGCGAAGTAGATCCATTATCAGAATATCCAGTAATCAATATGCTTGATCCACAGCGTGATAGTGAAACAGATGAGTTCCGTGGTTACATGACAGTAGGTGCGCAGCCAGCAACGCTTCTTGAAGGTACTAAAGCGCATAAAGCATATGGTCGTACAGATGTGAGCGAGCGTCATCGTCATCGTTATGGTGTGAATCTTGACTACGTTGATCGATTACAAGATGGTAATTTTGTGATTTCAGGACGTACGAATGATCGTAATCTTATCGATTTCGTTGAGTTAAATGATCATCCTTGGTTTGTGGGCACACAGTCACATCCTGAGTTTAAATCTACACCACGTGATGGTCATCCGCTCTTTATTGCATTTGTGAATGCAGCTAAAGCAGTACGTGATTCTGAATAATCATCTGATTTAATGATTCGATTGAAGAATTATTAAATATGATATTGAAAATAGAAAGAATCTAGAGGGAGTGCTTCTAGGTTCTTTTTTATTTTTGTGTGATTTTTGCATGGTTTATGTATAGTTTTTACATAGTTTGCATACGATGATATGCAGAAAATGGGATATTGTTGAATTATGAATAAAAAACTCTCTGTGATTCTCTTTGAGCCTGAGATTCCCCCTAATACAGGGAATATTATCCGTCTTTGTGCCAATAGTGGTGCAGACCTTCATCTTATTGAGCCTTTAGGATTTAATCTAGAAGAAAAAGCGCTTCGCCGTGCGGGACTAGATTATCAAGAGTGGGTGAGGATGCAGGTTTGGCCATCGTTAGATGCATGTCTTGAAGCTGTTCAGCCTAATAAAATTTATGCGATGACAACAAAGGGAAGCCGAAATTTCTTTGAGGCAGAATTTGAAGAGAATGATGCGCTGATCTTTGGGCCAGAAACAAGGGGCTTGCCGGAAGACTTCATCTTTAGTTTACCAGGAGAGCAACGATTAAGATTGCCGATGGTTGAAAATGCCGGCAGAAGTCTGAACCTTTCTAACTCAGTTGCGATAGCTGTTTACGAAGCTTGGCGTCAATTTGAGTTTAAATAATTTACGCTAAGTTTTTATCATTTTTTATTAGAAGATTAGAAGATTAGAAGATTAGAAGATTAGAAGATTAGAAGTTAGAACATCTATCAGGTTGTCGATGTAATGTTTTAACTTCTTTTAGAGCTGAACCGCGACAACTGAGAAGTCTATGCTTTCTCAGTTTCCCTCAAATCTGATTTGTGATAATTGAGAGATTTTGGTGTCACTTATCTCAAAGCTGAATTATGGTAGCTGAGAGGCTTGGTATCCCGACTTGCCTTAAATTTGAGTCATGAGAGTCAAAGCATTTAAGGATCTTCAACTGCTGGCGCGTGATAGTGATAAGCATGCAAGCATTCGCTCCAGCCATGCAATAGGCTTAAAATCAGATGATCTGATCAGTAGCTTAAAATAATTGATTAATAACTTTAATAACTTTAATAATTTTAATAACTTAGAATCAGAAAAGGGCTCGCTATGAGCCCTTTTCTGAGATGTTTTATCGGAAATATCATTCAGAAATATTTTTCAGAAAGAATGATATCGTTAATTAAACTAAATGAATTTAATGAAAGAAGAAGGGTTAAAGCGCTTCAATATTAAGACGTTTACTTTCCCATCTGCGAGACTTCCAGCGCCAAGTGTTCACTAATCCGCGAATCCATTCATCACATAAGAAGCCGATCCAGATCCCAACTAATCCCATTTCAAGGATGATTCCAAGATAATATCCGACCGGAATTGCAATTCCCCACATGAAGATTAAGGCAGTATAGAGCGGGAACTTTGCGTCGCCCGTTGCTCTGAGTGCATTGACCATCACAATATTTTGCGTTCGGCCTGGTTCGATAAATACTGAAATAAGGAAGAGCGGTAAAAGAAGATCTTGAACGGCAATATTATCTGTGAAGTTATCGACAATCAGATGTCTTGTGAGATAGAAGATAATTACCACAATCAACGTCACAATAATTCCGATACGAAGGCTTTTAAAGGTACGGTGATAAGCTTTTATAAACGCTTTTGCGCCCACTAAATGCCCAACCATAATCTCATTGCCGATACTAATTGAGATACCAAAGAGCATTAGCATGTATGAGAGCTGGATATAGATATTGTGCGCCGCCAAACTCTGCTCGCCCATTAATCCTACGAATGCAAGCATTACTAACATTTGTGCAGACCAAGAGAGATTTTCGCCGGCTGCTGGTAATCCGATTTTAAGGATTTGTTGAATGACTTTTCTTTTGAATTTAAAGAAGAGTGCGAAGTCGAGTTTAACCTTAATGCCAAAGAAGAGAAGGTAGAAAAGGAGCGATGCGCCAATAAAGCGACCAAGTACTGTTGACCAAGCAACCCCTTCTAAACCATATTGTGGCAAGCCAAAGAAGCCATAAAGTACAATAATATTACCAAGGACTGTCACCACATTCATGATAAGAGAAACATACATCGGTACTTTAGAATGTCCATAGACCCGAAGGCAAGATGCCATAATGACCGCAAGCGCTTCAAAGACTAAACAGAATCCAATGATATGGAAATATTGGCTACTCATCTCTAAGATTTCTGCCGGCGTATTCATCAGGATTAAGAGTGATTTTCCGAAGAAGAATATAATGGCAAAGCAGATAAAGCCTAGGATGAAGTTTAGCGAGACAGAGAGATGAATCGCACTACGCGTAGCTTCTCGATTGCCAGCCCCAAGATACTGGGCAACGACGACACTACAACCAATGCCGATAAAGCTGAAAATAGTTACAGTAGTATCAAATACTTGATTGCTTGCAGCGGTTGCTGCGACCATCTGCTCAGAGATGTGGCTTAGCATATAGGTGTTGATAAGGAGCGTGACAAGATGCAGGAAAATATCAATAAAGATCGGCCAGCTCAGGGAAAAGAGCGATCTCTTTAAAACATAATCAGAGCTAGACATAACAGCATACCAATAATAAGAGTTGATTAACGGAATCGCATTATACGGAATTTGCGAGCGTAATAAACTTATATTTGTCTGATTTCAGGGAGATTGTAATAAGATATCGCTTTTTAATGATGGGTATGATGATGCAAAGGCGTAGCTGTATCGACGCCCACAATCATTGCATTTTTATGTTTGAGTATTTAAAGTCGAGGATTCAAAATTTAGGCGCGGTATTTATAGCGATTAAATCTTGCCTTCTCTATCCCATTGTCATTTGATCTCTAACCGATCTGCTTTCCGTAGCGCACTTTTGCTTGCGCGCTAAAGGCAGCAACCATACTGCCGGCAATGTTTTCAAAGATAGGGGTTAATAATAGGCGAGCTGGGCCAAAGGAGAAGTCAAAATCAATCATGAGATGAACTTCAGAGCCACCGTCAGCAAGGTCAGTAAAGCGCCATTCACCGCGAAGGTGTTTAAAGGGACCATCGACAAGACTGAGTGTAATCTTCTCATTTTCCACAAGCATATTGCGTGTTGTAAACCACTTATTTAAAGGGCCTTTTGCCGTTAAGATAGAAGCTTCCATCATTGTGGGGGTTGATTTAATAATTCGCGAGCCCTTACACCAAGGTAAGAAGCTTGGGTAAGAATTAACATCGTTAACAAGGTCATACATCTGTTGAGCTGAGAAAGGCTCTCTTTGTGATCTGCGAATAATTGGCACAATATCCCTCAGTAAATAGGTCTTAGTCGTTATATCAGAGCAATCTCAGTTGAGGGTGTATCTGGTAATGTCGACATATTAAATATTCGGTAAAAAAGCATACAAGAAGCATAAAAAAAGCTACCCAAACTTGAGTAGCTATATAGTATAACAAAAAAAGCGTTAAGATTAATGCCTTAAATCCGGCCTACTGTTTAGCGCCTTGTAATGCCGTAATTGCAATTGTGTAGACGATATCATCGACGAGCGCACCGCGAGAGAGGTCATTGACAGGTTTTGCAAGTCCTTGAAGCATTGGGCCGATACAAACCACATTTGCACTACGTTGAACCGCTTTGTAGGTAATGTTGCCAGTATTTAAGTCAGGGAAGATAAAGACTGTTGCGCGTCCTGCGACAGGGCTATTCGGTGCTTTCTGCTTGCCGACGCTTAATACGCTAGCGGCATCAAATTGGAGCGGGCCATCAATGAGAAGGTTTGGCGCTTTCTCTTTCGCAAGTTCGACGGCTTTAGCCACTTTTTCGACCTCTTCACCGGCGCCCGATGTTCCTGTTGAGTAAGAGAGCATCGCAACGCGTGGATCAATCCCAAAGATTTTGGCAGATTCAGCGGATTGAATAGCGATATCTGCTAACTGTTCTGAAGTTGGTGTTGGGTTGACAGCGCAGTCACCATAAACGTGGACTTGGTCTTTCATGAGCATAAAGAAGACACTTGAAACCAGTTTAGAATTTTTATCCGTTCCAATGAGTTGGAATGCCGGACGAATTGTATCAGCGGTTGTATGAACAGCACCAGAAACAAGTCCATCGACATCGCCTTCAGCGAGCATCATCGTACCGACGACTACTGTATCTTTAAGGGCTTCACGTGCAGTCTCTTCGGTCGCGCCTTTGTGTTGACGGCGCTCAACAAAACCTGCGACATATTTTTCCGCTATCGAGGTAGGATCGATGATTTCAATACCGTGCTCAGGAATAATAATGTTATTTTCAGACGCAACCGCTCTAATTTTAGCAGGATCGCCTAAGAGGACGCATCGGGCAATACCACGCTCGGCGCAGATTGAAGCCGCGCGAAGTGTACGGGGCTCATCACCTTCAGGTAATACAACACGACGATCTGCGATCTGTGCGCTTTGAATGAGCTTATAGCGGAAAGCAGAAGGGGGCATTCTGTTTTGTGAAGGAAGTTTTAATTGTGCTACAAGCTGAGTGACTTCGAGATTCTCTGCGATAAAGTTAATTGCCGAGAGGTCATCCGTAATCGTGTCATTTTCAGGAATAGCGCCTAACACATCGAGTGATTTACAGAAGTCAGTTTGACAGTAATTAACGGTTTTCGCGATTGCTTTAGGATCTTTCACATGGTTGATGATATAGCCTGCGAGCCAAATATGCGCTTCGCTATAGATGTAAGCGTTAAGGTCAAAGTGCGCGGCAACTTCCTCCGGGGTATTTGCAAGTGAGTTACCAGCGAAGACAACGCCAGCGCAAAGTGTTCTTGCGATATCAGCATTAAGGTCGTGGGTGTAAGGGCGATCACTTTGATAGGTTAATCCTTCTACGACAACCACATCATGACCTTTCGATGCTTCTGTAACGCGGCCGACAATATCTTCTAAGAGTTCATCGTATTGATTATTACGAATCGCCTGATTAACATCAGCTTCTAAAATCGGCGAGGGCGTTTCATCATTGAAAAGTTCACGGTAGAGAACTTCTGAACGGTTATTATCCTCTCCAATAGGGCGTACAAATCCGACTTTAACACCGGCTGCGCGTAGCGCTTCTACAAGTGCAAGTGAGATGGAAGAGAGGCTTTTAATATCGCCAGTGGGTGCGATAAATAATGTTTTCATAAATCTAAACTCCTAAAATTGTCGTTTTACATTTACAAAAAGGATCTAAAACCGAGAAATTGCATTGTGATGAGCAATGGTCGAATTTAGATCCTTTTAATTTAAGTATTCAATAAGCTATTCTCAATCAACTATTTTCAATAAATTAATCTCTATTATTTCAAGAGTAAAAATAGTAGGGATATTGAAAGTTGGAATTGATCCTATGAGGCTTTTTTCATTTTATTAACAATCTCAAGGGTATCTTGAACAATCATGCCTTCTTCGTCTGTACAAACGACGAGGGCTTTACCAAAGTTGGCACTTGTCGCAATAACGCCTTCTTTACCGCCCGTACAGAAGCTATTTGAAGGGTTACTAAAGCGGTAGCCTAGGAATGCAAGCTGACTCATGATGAGTTCGCGCATGTACGCTGAGTTCTCACCAATCCCGCCCGTGAAGACAATCGCATCTAATCGTTGAAGTGCAGGGAGATATTCTGAAATTGTTTTCGCAACGCGGTAACCAAACATATCAAGCGCAAGACGGCAACGATGATGACCTTCTTTTGCTTTAGTTTCAAGCGTGCGGCAGTCGTTAGAAACGCCGGAGATGCCGAGTAAACCACTATTGAAGTTAAGGAGATTATCCATCTCATAGATATCATAATCTAAACATTCAACAAGATAAGGAATTAAGCCAGGATCGAGGGAGCCTGAACGTGTTCCCATCATTAAGCCTTCAAGGGGGGTAAGGCCCATACTCGTATCAACAGATTTACCGCCACGAATCGCAGCGATAGATGCACCATTGCCAAGGTGACAACTGATGATGTTTAAACGATCAAGTGGGATATCTAAAATGCGCGATGTGCGCTCTGTGATATAACGGTGGCTACTACCATGGAAGCCGTAGCGGCGGATGTTGTATTTTTCGTAGATTTCAAGCGGAAGGCCATATAAATAAGCTTCTTCAGGCATTGTTTGATGGAATGCAGTGTCAAACACAGCAATTTGCGGTAATGTTGGTAAAACTTCTTTTGCCGCTAAAATACCAATTAAGTTTGCTGGGTTATGAATCGGTGCAAGAGGCGCACATTTTTCAATGATCTCAATGACCTCAGGTGTAATTTCAACAGATTCTTGGAAGTATTCACCGCCATGGACAACACGATGGCCAACTGCGATGATCTGCTCAGCATAGCCATGGGATTTTAAATAGTTGAAAACGGTTTTGAAGGCACCGAGATGAGTGTTATCTGTGAGTGCTTCTTTGGTTTTCTCGCCATTATGTTTAATGGTCAGGGTGGCTTCTGGGGTATCTAGCTGCTCAGCGCCGCCACTTACAACGGTATTTCGCTCTTTTGCATGAATAAGTGCAAATTTAAGAGAGGAACTTCCGCAATTGATGACTAATGCATACATAACTGTTTGACTCCTATTATTGGTTGTCCTTAGAACGAGGTTCTAAAAAGAATCTGCCCTTAGAATTTAATTTTTATTGTTAATGTTCTTATTTTTATTGGTGTAATCTTTTTTGCAATGAATAATCTGCGTTTGCATATTTCTTTTTATAGAATTTTTTAGCTTCTTTGAGTGTTGCAAAAAAGGAGCGTTGAAACAACTTTAAGATCTGCTTATTTTGTTTCTCACATCCCTCACTCTATAAAGTACAAGCCTAAATGTCTAAATATAATTTATAAAAAATGCAAATAAATTCTATTTTGATCTCAATAAGCTTGTTTTGTACTCTGGTTAAGTATTCGATTATTCACTTCACTATTCTATCAATAAGATAGGGTTTTAGGGCGCTTTGCTACATAAAGTACTATCAGACTATTAAGGTGTGACAGTCCCCAAGTAGCGCGAGCGTTATTTTTGTAATAATCCCACTTATATCACTCTTTTATACATATTTGGAGTAAATAAGTGAGTAATTCATAGGAGTTTGATTTACATTTTGATTTATGTGAAATACTTTGAAATCGTTGTATCTTTACTTTGCATATTTAAAGCATGGCTTTTAAATAGGGCTTTCGGAATTAGAATTTAAATTCGTGTCGAAAAATGCAATATTTTCGCAACTATTTTTGAGGGCGTCTTTAACTTCATCGTGGTAGTTGGCAGAATTTCTAACGACATGCTACCGAGATGATGCGAATTAGTGTAAAATATCGGGATTTGTAGCAGCGCAAATGCGCGTGCGTATTCTAATAGAAAGAGAGAGATTTATGGCGATCCTAGAAGTGATTACTGTTCCCCATCCTACATTAAGAGAGAAAGCGCTTCCTGTAACGGCTTTCGATGCAGAACTAAAAGCACTTGTCGCAGATATGATAGAGACGATGTACGATGAGAAGGGCGTTGGCTTGGCCGCAAACCAAGTGAATGTACTTCAGCGTGTATTTGTCGCAGATTGCTCTGAAGAGCGTGATCAACCGATTGTATTTGTAAACCCTGAGATTTTAGAAGTCTCAGAAGAGACTGATGCGGCTGAAGAGGGCTGTTTATCACTCCCAACACTTTATGGTGGCCCTGTGATTCGTCCTATTGCTGTGCGTGTTCGTGCACAAGATGAAAATGGGGAATTCTTTGAGATGGAAGCGGATGAGTTACTCGCACGTTGTATTCAACATGAGTATGACCATCTAGAAGGTGTTCTCTTTATTGATTATCTCTCTCGCTTAAAACAGCAACGTATCTTAAAGAAGCTTGAAAAAGTGATGAAAGAGCGTGAAGAGGAAGAAGCATAGTTCGATATATGCAATCGCCTAGAGGGCGATTGAAATAGGGCTAGGTTTCAATCAAATTTTAAGATGAGCGGATTGAGTTTTTGAAATTGAGAGATATTTAAATTATTTAAGTTATTTAAGTTGTTTAAGTTATTTTTAAGCTATCTCAACTATTTGAATTATTTGAATTATTTGGATGATTTAAATTATTCGATTCAGTCAATCTCATCTGATCGAAGGAGTGAAAATGAGTTTGAGAATTATTTTTGCGGGTACCCCGGACTTTTCAGTGCCAACACTTGAAACACTGATTAATAGTGAGCATGAAGTGGTTGCGGTCTATACTCAACCTGATCGCCCGCGTGGACGTGGTAAAAAGGTGCAGTTTACGCCGATTAAAGAAGTCGCGGTAAAACATGATATTCCTGTATATCAGCCATTATCCCTTCGTAATAGTGAAGCACAAGCAGCGCTTGAAGCTTTGAATGCAGATTTGATGGTTGTGGTGGCTTATGGGCTTATTCTGCCCGAAGCGGTTCTTAATGCGCCTCGTTATGGCTGCCTTAATATCCATGCATCGCTGTTACCAAGATGGCGGGGTGCAGCGCCGATTCATCGTGCGATTGAAGCGGGTGATAAAGAGACGGGCGTTGCTATTATGCAGATGGATAAAGGACTTGATACTGGCGATGTTTGGAGTGAAGCCACAGTTGAGATTACGCCTCATATGACAACAGGGGAACTTCATGATCTACTTCAAACAGTAGGTGCAAACCTTCTGCTTGAGACTATTCCAACTGTGATTCGAGGGGATCAAAAACCGACGCCACAGCCAGTAGAAGGGATTACCTATGCGGAGAAGATCTCAAAGGAAGAGGCGCGTATTAACTGGTCTGAAGATGCATTAACGATTATGCGTAAAATCCATGCATTTAACCCATTTCCAGGGGCTCACACAACGGTTGAGGGTGAGATCTTGAAAATATTTAGAGTCTTAGAAACAACGCAAAAAAGTCAGAAAGATGTTGGTTTTATGCGCGTAGAGGGTGACAAAATTTTTGTCACAGCCGGCGATGGACTCGAGCTTGAAGTTTTAGAGCTTCAAGCGGCCGGCAAAAGAAGAATGGAGAGTGCGCTCTTTATTAAAGGTAATGAAATTGATCAAAAGGTATGTCAATAGATGGCAATTAACGAAGCGCTGTACCCAAAACTCCTTAAAAACTCAAGATTTGTCGCAGTTGAAACGCTCTGCTGTGTTTTAAGCGGGGAGTCGTTGACGGATGCACTTCCTAAGTGTGCTGAGAAGCTCAATGATAATGATCGTCGCTTTGTGCAACATCTACTTTTTGGCACACTAAGGCAATATGATGCGCTTGAAGATCGTGTCTCGCAAATGCTCAGTAAGCCGATTAAGCCTTCAGAGATTGAAGTTAAAGTCTCGCTGATTTTAGCAACTTATGAGTTAACTGAGATGGCAACTGCTGAGTATGCGATTCTTAATAACTGGGTAAATCTCATCAAAGCGATGGATAAGGATTGGGCGGCAGGTTTAACCAATGCGATTTTACGCAATGTGCAACGTGGAAAATTACCGCCGGCAAAATTACCGGCAGGTAAGAGCAATATGCCGGGATGGTTTGCGAAGCGCCTTGAGAATCAATGGGGCAGTGAAGCATTAGAAGAGATCGGTACTTTCTATCAACTTCATCCCGAGATGATTCTCCGTGTGAACCTTCAAAAAAATAGCCGTGATGAATATCTTGCTAAATTGAAGGCCGCAGATATTCCCGCACTAGCGCATGCCTTTGTCGATACAGCAATCGTGCTTGAATCGCCCATGAGTGTTGAGCATTTGCCTGGTTTTGCAGAAGGAGCCGTGAGCGTTCAAGATGCCGCCGCGCAATTAGCCGCACAGCTACTTGATGTCAAAGATGGCATGAAAGTACTAGATGCTTGTTCAGCGCCAGGTGGCAAGACAACAGCGATTTTAGAAAGAGCGCCGAAGCTTGAAAAACTATATGCGTTAGATAGCTCTAAAGAGCGATTAGTGCGCGTGACTGAGAATATTGAACGCGTCTGTGGTTCAATGCCGGCATTTGTGACTGTGGATGCAGTTGCATGTGAAGACTTTGAAACCGATATGAAATTTGATCGAATTTTACTAGACGTACCATGCTCAGCAACCGGCATTATGCATAGACATCCTGATATTAAACGTCTTCGTAAAGCGAGTGATATTAATAACCTTCGTGATACGCAAGCGAATATCTTAAAGCATGCGTGGGGTCAGCTTGCAGTTGGTGGAAGATTGCTTTATGCAACATGCTCAATCTTAAAAGATGAGAATGAGCAGCAGATTCGCCAATTTTTAAAAACACAAGAAGATGCAAGAGAGATTAAATTGACCTTGCCTTGTGGCGAAGCGCGTGATGAGGGCGTACAAATTTTGCCACGTTACTTTGAGTCAGAAAAGAGCGTCGATGGTTTTTACTATGCATTGTTAGAGAAGATGGGCTAGAGATTGATACCGTTACCGCAGACAGATTTTTTACAGAAAGTAGAGAGCGCTCTTAATAATAAAGGGCGCTCTCAAAATGCTTTTTGGCAAAAAAATGGGCCGGTGATGCTGACTCGATCGATGATATTGATCTTTTGTTTTGTGATGCTATTACTTGTATTGAGCTTTAATACAGTCTTTGCGGAAATTCCCGTGAAGCGTTCAACGCTTGAGATAGAGCAGGTCAAGAGTGAGTTCTATCCTGATGGTTCAAAAATGCTTCGGATTCGTGATCCACAAAAGTTAAATTCAGGAGAATTAAAGGCCGTTGATATTTTCCTGACCTTTAGAAGTAAAATCGTGATGAGTGATGAGCAAGAGCAGATGCTATTAAATGGTATTCCGCTCACTTTTGTGTATGATATCCGCTTAAAAGAGAAGGCTTTTTTTAGTAGTCATGATTATTCCAAAGAGATTCGCTATCTGCTTTTGTATCATGGGCTTTCAAAGCAATTTGTGGTTAAAGATTTAGCGACAGACAAACAACATAGTTATCCCACTTTAAGTTTAGCGCTGCTATCTATCTCAACACCCACCAATATCGAGTTTGAGGTAAAAGATGAACGGGGCTTTAAAATGGAACAATATGAAGGGCGCGCAAAATTGTGGTTAGATATTGAGGCACTGCCAACACCGCTTCGAATCCCGGCATATCTCTCTTCTAATTGGTGGCTCAATTCGAGCTGGTATGAATGGGAGTTAACCTTATGATTAGCTTTTTGAGAAAATATGCTTTCTCGCTCTTTCTCTTACTCTCATTTTTACTCGTTATTATTCTAGGCGTGATGGTTCGTTCAATCGAATCAGCTGTTCTCTATTCCCGTTATTATACTTGGATTATTATTGCCGGCGCGATCTGCTTCATTTCGCTTATGTCGCTGGTGGTTTACTTCCTAATTCAGCTCTTTCAAGGGGTTCGTAAGAAACGTTTAGGCGCAAGACTGAATGCCCGAATGATGATGTTTTTCTCTGGGTTATCTATTGTTCCGATCGTCATTCTCTTCCTATTTGCCGGCATTATGATCCAGCGTGGGATTGATAGTTGGTTTGATGAATCCCTTGACCAAGGATTTGATGATGCATTAACACTTGCCCAATCAGCCCTTGAAACACGCCGTCTTGATGCGCTTGAAATCACTCAATCGATTGGCGAGCGAGTCGGAAGTCTCAACTCGCTTGATCTAGCTTATGAGCTTGAGAACCTGCGTTTTGATGCGAATGCGTTAGATTTAACAGTGTTTGATCATCGCGGGCGAATTTTAGCAACGAGTTCGAGTAATACCACCGTCAATCTTCCGGAGCTTCCAAACGATATTATCCTGATGAGCGTTTTTAACGATATGGATTATGTTTGGCTTGAACCTGTAGGGGAGGATGAACTTCAGGTGCGCGTGATTATACGGGTTGATTCAGTAGTCCCGCGTGTGATTCAGGCGATCTATGAAATTCCGCAGCGCTACACAGATTTAGGGCTTTCAACACAAGCAACTGTTGAGAGTTATAAGCAGTATAAGACGCTTCAAGAGTCACTGAAAGGCCAGCTTATTGCGATTTTGACATTGGTATCCTTGCTCGCAATATTATTAGCTTTGGGCGGTTCTTACTTTGCGACTCGTAGGCTTGTTAACCCAATTCGAAGATTATCTATCGCGTCAAAATCTGTTTCAGAGGGGAATTTTGATAGAGAAATTGCGGTTAAATCGAATGATGAAATTGGTTTCTTAACAGAATCCTTTAACGAGATGATTATTAAGTTAAGGCAAGCAAATGAAGCGGAAAAAGGCTCGCAAAGATTATTAGTTGCACAGCGCTCCTATCTTGAAGCTGTGCTTGCAAATCTCTCTTCTGGCGTATTGGTACTTGATAATCACGGTAAGATCAGAACCTTTAATGAAGCTGCACTTTCAATTTTAAATACAGATCGTTCCTATTTACAGAAAATAGTGATTGATAAACCAGACTCTATTGATGAATCTCTTCATTTCTTCTTTGCGCCACTTCGTGATTATCTTGAGAAGAAATCATTAGGCGATGATGAGGATCGATTAGAAGTGATTCGCGTTGAAAAGGGGATTACACAGATTCTCTCTGTACGTGTTTCAGAGCCACTTGAAAATCGAAGTCTGCCAAGTGGGTATGCGATTGTCTTTGATGATATTACTCAGCTAATTAACTCAGAACGTGAAGCTGCTTGGGGAGAAGTCGCAAGACGTCTTGCCCATGAGATTAAAAACCCGCTTACGCCGATTCAGCTCTCAGCCGAACGTTTAGCCTTTAAGCTTCAAGGGAAGTTAGAGGTTGAGGATCGATTCTTACTCGATAAATCGACCCAAACGATTATCACGCAAGTGAATGCGATGAAGAAGATGGTGAATGCCTTTAGTCAATATGCAAGGGCGCCAAAGCTGAATTTGAAGAAAATTAATATTAATGCCCTGACAGAAGAGGTCACTTTCCTTTATAGTGATTATGTCAGAGGGATTGAAGTGATATTACAAAAGCCATCGAAAGATCTCTATGTTGATGGTGATGAGATTCGTCTTCGTCAATTACTCCATAATTTAATTAAAAATGCGATTGAAGCTTGTCAGGAAGATAAGGACAATCTTGTGGGTAAAGTGTTTGTGGAGATTTCGATTGTTGATGATCATACCTTAAGCTTAAGTGTGAGTGATAATGGTTGTGGAATCGATGAATCCCTCATTAATAGAATGTTTGAGCCTTATGTTTCGACGAAAGAGAAAGGAACAGGGCTTGGGTTATCAGTAGTGAAGAAGATTGTAGAGGAGCATAGCGGTAAAATTGCGATCTATTCCGGCAAAGATCGAGTCGGTACGCAGGTAGAAGTCATGCTCCCTATTTATGAAGAGAAAGAAGAAGGAAAAGACGATGTCGAATAAGGTTAATAAGCAGTGGGGTGGCCGTTTCTCTGAGAGTACGGATGCATTTGTTCAGGCATTTACAGGATCTGTTGATTTCGATCAGCGCATGTATGCTGAAGATATCGCAGGGTCACTTGCACATGCTGAAATGCTTGCAACTCAAGGGATTTTATCTGAAGAAGATTTTAATCTTATTAAAGAAGGTTTAGCGGCAGTGAAGGCTGAGATTGAGTCGGGTTCATTCCCATGGTCAATCGAGCTTGAAGATGTCCATATGAATATCGAATCAAGCTTAACTGAGAAGATTGGTATTGCAGGTAAGCGTCTTCATACAGGTCGTTCACGTAATGACCAAGTAGCAACGGATATTCGCCTCTGGCTTCGCAAAGAGCTTGATCATATTGATAGCGAGCTTAAGCGCCTTCAGGAAGGTATTTTAGTGGTTGCTGAGAAAGAGCACGATACAATTATGCCGGGTTTCACACACTTGCAAGTCGCACAGCCAATCACATTTGGTCATCATTTAATGGCATGGTTTGAGATGATTAAGCGTGATAGATCACGTTTCCAAGATTGCCGTAAGCGTCTTAATATCTCACCACTTGGCGCAGCCGCACTTGCGGGCACAACCTATCCGATCGATCGTCATCTCTCTGCGAAATTATTAGGATTTGATGCACCTTCAGAGAACTCGCTGGATTCAGTATCGGATCGTGACTTTGCGATTGAGTTTGCAGCAGCAGCTTCAATTCTCTCAATGCATCTTTCACGCTTCTCAGAAGAGCTTGTGCTTTGGGCAACGCCGGCATTTGATTTTATTAACCTTCCAGATCGTTTCTGTACGGGTTCATCCATCATGCCACAGAAGAAAAATCCAGATGTTCCTGAGCTTGTGCGTGGTAAAACAGGTCGTGTTTATGGTCATCTCTTCTCGCTCTTAACGCTTATGAAGAGCCAACCACTTGCGTACAATAAAGATAACCAAGAAGATAAAGAGCCACTCTTTGATATCGTTGATACTGTACTCGGTTGCGTGCGCGCATTTGCAGATATGATTCCTGCGATCTCAAGCAAAAAAGCAAATATGTATGCACGTACTAAGCTTGGTTTCTCAACAGCAACGGACTTAGCGGACTATTTAGTGCGTAAAGGCATGCCATTTAGAAATGCCCATGAAGTTGTCGGCAATGCAGTGCGTTTAGGCGTTGAAACTGAGCGTGACTTAGCGGATATGGAGTTAGCAGAACTTCAGCAGTTCTCAGATCTGATTACTGATGATGTGTTTGAGTACTTAACACTTGAAGGATCAGTCGCTGCACGTAATCATCATGGTGGTACTGCGCCGAAGCAAGTATTAGCAGCGATTGAGCGTGCGAAAGCTATCATCTAATTCATTTCTATCGATGCGCGTGATAGTATTTATAAAAAAATGCTGTCGTAAATTATTAGATATTCAATTATTAGATATTCAATTCGCCAATTTATAACATATCATCATCGATAAAAGTCGCTTCATTGATTGAAGCGACTTTTCATTTCAATGTTTTTTGTTTTCGCTATTGCGCGATTAATGTAGAAAAATTGATATACTGACTCGGCGAATTTTATCTACGTTCAGTAAAAGAGCGTAACCCAAGTGCAAAAGAGGCAATCAATAATGGGTTTTTTAAAGAAAATATTATCACACCAACGATTTTGGGTGATGTCACTGGTTTTACTGATCCTTGCAGGTTGTGCAAGTGGCCCTAGAGTTGGAAAAGATGGTTTTGAAGAACCAAAATCAATGCAGACGATGATTGATTTCTGGGTCAATGTCTATGCAAAATGGGATACAGGTCTTGTCGCTTATCACGATAACCGTTATATGGATGTGGTGTATGATTTAGCAGCGGTACCACAAGGGGATCGTCGCAGATGGGATACGATTTCAGAATTGATTACGGTAGATCTGATTGCGGTTGAAAATTCCCTTACAAATAATTTACCGTTAACACCTAATCAAGAGCGCATTAAAAAGATGCTTGTGAAGGCCGGCGGTCAACAGGCTATTTATGGCGCATCTGATAGACTTCGTGGACAACGTGGCCTTAAATCAGAATTTCGCCGTGGGCTTGAGAGAAGTGAGCCCTATCTCGTTTACTTTAAAAAAGTCTTTAAAGCAGCAGGGCTTCCTGAAGAGATCGCTTATCTTCCGCACGTAGAATCTTCCTTTAATAAAGGCGCAAGATCAAAAGTTGGTGCCTCAGGCATGTGGCAGTTTATGCCATCAACAGCACGCAGCTTTATGCCAATGCGCGCAAATGTGATTGATGCACGTTTCGATCCTCGTCACTCAGCACAGGGTGCTGCGAAGCTTATGGCATACAATCATAAGTTAGTGCCTTATTGGCCACTTGCAATTACGGCTTATAATGCCGGTGTAGGTCATTCTATTCGTGCGCAAGAGCGTTATGGTAATGATATGGGGCTCGTGGTTTATAACTATAGTGAAGGTGCATTTAAGTTTGCATCACGTAACTTCTATGCAGAGTTCTTAGCAGCGAAAAAAATTGCGCAAGATCCATCATATTACTTCCCAGGATTCCGTTACAATATTACGCCTAGTCAGATCGAAGGAATGCAACTTGTGACACCGATGTTATTGAAAGATCTCGCAAGAGAAACCGGCATTTCAGAAGTGGTATTAATCGATTTAAATCCATCTTGGCTTCGTAATGTCACAACGAATCGCACTGAGGTTCCAAGTAATTATGATATTTGGTTACCAAAGGGAACAATGAAGCGTATGACGCATCGTGGTGCATTCCGTCCAAGTCCGATTCAACCTTAAGGTTTGAGTTGAAATGTAAGTTGTTATACAAAAAATATAGCCTCACAAACAAAGTATCAATGGCGCAGATCTTGCGCCATTTTTGATAAAGTTTTGCACTATTAAGGTAACTGTTACTGTCTTGTTGTATCCGAAGGCTATTATCAGTATCCTGATAGATAGTAAGACTTTATTTCGTTTCTATTAAAGCAAAAGATGATTCAGTGTACGGCTGTATACTTCGAGTCATCTCCTCAATTGATATTAAGGACACATCATGGGAAATATTCGTAAAGCACATGAAATCGGCCAAAGTATTTGGTTTGATAATATTGAACGCAAAATGCTCGGTCAAGAGGGTATTCTTGCAGGGATGATTAAGAAAGAAGGTTTGCTCGGCATTACTTCTAATCCAGCAATATTTGAAAAGGCGATCGCAGGTGGCGAGGAGTATTTGCCTGTTATTCAAGATCCTACGAATAATGAACTCTGTGCGCGTGAGCTCTTCTTTACACTGGCAATTGAAGATATTCAGGCAGCCTGTGATCTCTTTATGGAAACTTACGAGAAGACCCGTTATCGCGATGGTTATGTGAGCTTAGAGGTTTCGCCGGATTTAGCACATGATGCCAATGGTACGATCTTAGAAGCTAAAGCGCTTTGGGAAGAGGTCAATCGTCCGAACTTAATGATTAAAGTGCCGGCAACAAAAGCAGGGATTATCGCTATTGAAGCATTAATTGCCGAAGGCATTAATGTGAATGTCACGCTGATTTTCTCAGTGAATCGTTATGAAGCGGTTTTAGATGCCTTCTTAAAAGGCTTAGAAGCACGCGTGAAACTTGGTCTTCCAATTCTTCAAATTGCATCCGTTGCAAGTTTCTTTGTATCACGCATTGATAGTGTTGTAGATGCATTAGTTGCAGAAAAAGCGCCGGCATTAAAAGGACATATTGCGATTGATAATGCAAAAATGGCATATCAGCATTTCTTACAAGAAATGACTCGTGAGCGTTCAAAAATGCTCTTAAAAGCAGGCATGCAACCACAGCGTCTTCTTTGGGCATCAACCGGTGTTAAAGATCCAAGTTATGCTGAAACAATGTATGTTCATGCATTAATGGGCAAAGAGACAGTTAACACGATTCCGCCAAAAACCTATCAAGCATTCTTAGTAGATGAAACTGCGCCATATGCACAAATTGAATCGGATTTAGAGGGCTCTCAATTACGTTTAAATGCTCTTAAGGAGCTCGGCATTCATTTAGATGAGATCTGTGATGAATTAGAGAAGCAAGGTGTGGATCAGTTCGTATCGGCATTTGATTCATTGCTCTCAACGATCGAGAAGTCAAGAATCGCTTAATCGCCGGCATTTTGATAATCAATAAAACGTTAAAACCACCTGTTTAGGTGGTTTTAACGTTTTATTGGCATGAAATAAGATGCCGGCGCGGCTTGGGCGAAGGTTTGCATGCTTCTATCAATCGCGCGCCAGCAGTTGATGGACCATTAGCTACACAAGTTGGAGAAGAGAAGCTTATGAGCTCTCA
>CAZPIQ010000030.1:0-10459 GCA_964586665.1 uncultured Ignatzschineria sp.
CCTTAATCAACTTAATCGCTTTATCTAATAACACACGTGACGTTCCAAAGTTTAGGCGCACATAGTTACCCGTTACACCAAATGAACGTCCATCATTCAGAGCAAGACCTGCTTCCAATAGTTTTTTATGGGCATTTTCACCATGCGCTGTATCTGCAAAATCAAGCCATAAAAGGAACGTCGCCTCAGGCACGACCATCTTCAAACCTTCAATCGTAGAAAGCTCGGCTACCACGTGATCACGATTGGCAATCAGATAAGGTTTAAGCTGAGATAGCCACTCATCGCCATAATCAAATGCAAGCTCAGCCCCTTTAATCGCATAGACATTCATACGCGGCACAAAACCCATCATCGCTTTTTGATATTCAGCGCGAAGCTCGGCATTCTCAATAATGGCAAAACCACCACTTAATCCCGGCAAGTTAAAGGTTTTACTTGCTGAAATCAAGGTAATCGTACGGTTTTTTGCATCTTCTGAGAGCGTTGCAAAGGGAATATGTTCGCGATCCCAATTTAACTCTGCATGAATCTCATCAGAAACAACGATCAGATCATGTTTCTTCGCAAAAGCTTCTATCGCTGTGAGCTCTTCTTTTGTGAAGATTCTGCCTGAGGGGTTTTGCGGGTTACAGAGCATCAGCACTTCTGAATCTGCTGTTACCTGTGCTTCCATTGCCTCAAAATCAACCTCAAAATGAATTCGATTGTCCGTTACAACCTCTTTAAGCGGCACACCTACCCCTTTAATGCCAACATGCTCTTCTATCGCAAAAAACGGTGGATATGCTGGCGTATGGAAGAGATAGTTTGCATTCTCATTACGGCGTAGCGCAACATTACCGGCAACATTGAATCCTGTTACCAAACTTGGAAGCATTAAGATACTCTCTTTCGGCACCGTCCAACCATAGAGTTTTTGTAAGCGGTAGACTATTGCCTCAAGAAGACGATCTGGCCTTGCTTTTCCATAGCCATAAACACCTTTTTGCGACATCGCGACTAAACCCTCGATAATCTCATCAGCCGTCACAAAGTCCATATCCGCAATCCACATTGGAAGTACTTCTTTGGAGTAAGCTGTCCATTTATCTGAGTTATTATTACGTCTATTAATAACTTCATCAAAATCATAGATCTTCTTCGGGGTTGTCATCGTTTTAACCTCTTGTCTGTCGTGCTACTACAGCACTGCATTAAATGAATGGGTTTCTAATACAGATATCTAATATTACATATCAATAGAGGGATTGAAAATTCTCAAATCCCTCTATCTATTCATAACCTAATTTAAAGCTTACTTCAATTCTTTTAAGAGCGACTTTAATAATACGTAGAAGCGTTCAACACTTGGGATATTCACTCTCTCATCAGGAGAATGGGCACCTTTAATAGTTGGTCCGAAACTCACCATCTGAAGATTTGGGTATTTCTCGCCTAGAAGACCGGTTTCAAGACCAGCGTGAATGACTGATACTTTCATCTCTTCACCGGTTTGCGCTTTATATACATCTAATAAAACTTTCAGTGGCACAGATTCAAGATTTGGCTGCCAAGCAGGATAACCATTAGAGGCTTCCATAAATGCATCCGACATAATCGCTAATGCTTTCGCTCTTGTTTTAATAATCTCAAGACCGCCATTTGTGACAGATCTTGCAAGAAGTTCAACACGAAGACCTTTCTTCTCATTGATCACTACAACGCCTAAGTTACAGCTTGTTTCCACAATCGGAAGCTCAACTGACTTACGAATCACACCTGATGGAAGAAGAAGGAGAAGATTTAAACAGAGCTGTGAACTCTCTGCATCTTGCGTTGCTCTTGCATCAACTAATTTAAATGACACAGCAACATTATCATCTGCCCCTTTAAGACGTGCTTTTAAAGCTTTGCCTGATTCAATAAGGTGCGCTTCAAACACTGCCTTATGCGCTTCATGAATCGCAACGACTGCTTTTGCTGAACGAGTAATGGCATTACGAAGTGTACCGCCTTCAAATGAAGCAAGTCTTACCGCAGAAGTATGCGCAAAATTTGCTAATACTTCTGCTAATAATGCACTACCGTTACCCAACTCTTTATGGATATCAATCCCTGAATGTCCACCTTTTAAACCATCGACAATCACTTCATAGAAAACGCCGCGCGCTTCACTATCGTAGTTCAGCTCTTTTGTGATCTGAATATCAATACCACCAGCACAACCCACTGTACAAACGCCCTCTTTCTCACTATCTAAGTTAATGAGATATTCCCCTTCAAGCCAATTAGGCGCGATATTGTGAACACCGCCCATGCCTTGCTCTTCATCAACGGTTAAGAGTACTTCGATCGGACCATGTTCTGCGGTTTCATCCTCGATGATTGCAATTGAAGCCGCAACGCCTACACCATTATCCGCGCCAAGCGTTGTATCATTTGCATGAAGCCACTCACCTTTCACTTGAAGCTCGATAGGATCATTATCAAAATCATGATTGCTTGAATCCCCTTTTTGGCAAACCATATCCACATGACCTTGAAGAATAATCTTCGGCGCATTCTCATAACCTTTTGTTGCCGGTACAGAGATTACCATATTGCCAATTGCATCTTCTTTAAAGCCAAAGCCTTTTTGAGCGGCATAATCACGATAGAAAGCACAGATCGCTTCCTCTTTTTTAGAAGGTCTTGGGATTGCACTCATTTTTGCAAAGTGCTGCCAAAGAAGTTTCGGTTCCATCTGTTCAATCATTGTTATCTCACTTTTTTATCTGTTAGATGTATGACATAGATGTGCTCTTTAGCACATCTATAGAATCATTTTGTCTCTCTATATTAGCCCTGTTGCCATCTTCTTGCCACCTGTTTCCGGTGTGTTTTTATCGATCAAGCATGCTTACTTAATCATTTTAAAGGAGGATTATAGGGATGGTTTTTTAAGAACTGATCAATATTTCCCACTCAAATAACCGCGCCTTCCACCTCATCTAGTTACTTTGGCTAATTACATTAACGTATCTCTTCACATATTCTAATAACATCTATTTTTGAGTCTTAAATTCCACGATACATTAAAGTTTAAAGTTTTGGCCTTATCAGCCTTATTCCCTTTAACTTATTCTCTTTAATTTTCAGAGCGCTTATGACTTAAAAACTCGAGCATATTAACCTACATGGAGATCTCTATTATGACATTGAAAAAAACAGCCCTCACACTTCTGCTTGCTAGCGCAGGTCTTTTTGCAAATGCTGAAAATGTGACTGTTTTCGCAGCTGCATCTCTCCAAAATGCAATTGATGAAGTTAAAACAGCCTATGCTGCAACCGGCAATAAAGATGAGATTGAATCACTTTATGATTCATCTTCCAACCTTGCACGCCAAATTGAGCAAGGTGCACCGGCTGATATCTTTATCTCTGCTAATCAGAGCTGGATGAACTACCTTGAAGAGAAAAGCCTCATCGATAACTCAACGCGCACCAATATCGTTAAAAATGAACTCGCATTGATTACTTACAAAGATAATGCAACAGAATATCAAGTAGACTTCCCATCGAATGAGTTCTGGAGTGAAGCTCTTGCGGATACTCGCATTGCACTCGGCGATCCTGATCATGTGCCTGCGGGGCTTTATGCAAAAGAGTCTTTTGAAAAATTAGGCGTTTGGAAAACAGTTGAACCTAAAGTCGCGCCGGCACAAAACGTTCGTGCGGCACTAATGTTAGTAGAAGTGAAAGAAGCAGACTTAGGCGCAGTATATTCATCTGATGCAAGTATTAGCGAAAAAGTGAAAACTGTTGCGATCTTCCCAGCTGAACTTCATGAACCGATCGAATACCCGATTGCGATCATGAAAGATAAATCATCTGAATCAGTGAATGGCTTCTATGATTATCTCTTAAGCGATGATGCTGCAAATATCTTCAAAAAATATGGTTTTGCAACGCCGACAAAAACTGCAAAATAAGCGCTTGCCCTCCCCTAATCATATGATTAGTGTCACTGATTCAATCAATGTACTCAATCAATGAGCCTGTAAGTTCTAGCAGAGATGATAATATTCACATTAGTCGATGATTAATGTGAATATTCTATTTCTGAGGTTTCATGAATATCCATCTACAGGATTACCTATCTACAAAAGCATAAGGATGCTCACTACGAATGTTTTTAACAGAATATGAATGGTCTATTATTCTTCTTAGCCTCAAAATTGGTGGTGTTGCGGTTGCTGCAAGCTTGCCACTTGGGATCTTTTTTGCCTGGATCCTCGCACGTAAAGAATTTTTTGGAAAAACGCTTTTAGATAGTGTCATTAATCTTCCGCTTGTTCTACCGCCTGTTGTCATCGGTTATCTTCTCCTGCTTTCGATGGGGAAAAATGGCTATATCGGCAAATGGATTGATCAAATATTCGGCATCTCCTTTAGCTTTAATTGGAAAGGCGCAGCCCTTGCTTCTGCTGTCGTCTCATTTCCGCTTTTAGTGCGCGCTATTCGAATCAGCTTTGAATCCATTGATCAAAACCTTGAGTTCGCTGCAAGGAGCCTTGGGGCTTCACGCATGAAAATGTTCTTCACAATCACAATCCCCCTTGCAATTCCCGGCATTATTGCCGGCGTTGTCTTAGCTTTTGCAAGATCTCTTGGAGAATTTGGGGCGACTATCACCTTCGTCTCCAATATCCCAGGCGAAACTCGCACCTTACCACTTGCGATGTACTCTCTCATTCAAGTGCCAAATCAAGAAGCTGAAACAATGCGCCTGTGTATCATTGCGATCGCGATCTCCTTAGTTGCCCTCTTCTTATCAGAGCTATTGCAACGTGCTCATAAAAGACGCTTAGGCTTGGCTTAAAGGAGCTATAAAACGATGACCCATAATATTCGTATTGATATCACACATCCTTTTCAGGATTTTACCTTCAGAGCCCAATTTGAATTGCCGGCAACAGGGATTACCTCAATTTTTGGACCATCAGGTTCTGGGAAGACCACCCTTTTAAACTTTATCTCCGGCAAGCTTACGCCTCAAAAAGGATTTGTCGAAATTAATGGCACCACTATTATTGATACAGACAACAAGATCCTTCTTCCTATCCATGAGCGTGGCATCGGCTATGTATTTCAAGAGCCTACGCTCTTCCCGCACTACTCGGTTGAAAAGAATCTGTTATATGGCGCTAAGGAGAAAAATCCTGCGTTATTTGAAGATATTGTTGAGCTCCTCGGCATTGCACCGCTCTTAAAAAAACGAATAGCCTATCTCTCTGGTGGTGAAAAACAACGGATTGCCATCGGCCGAGCACTTCTAAGCTCTCCGCGAATTTTACTGATGGATGAACCACTCTCTGCGCTTGATCAAGCTCGCAAAGAGGAAATTCTAAAATACTTAGAAGCGATTCCTCAGCGTTTTAATATTCCTATTCTCTACGTAACGCACAATATCCAAGAAGCCAAAACACTCTCTCATTCGTTTATCGCCGTTGATAAAGGTGCGCTGAAAGTAAGACCTATTCAGGAGATTGAAAATATCTATGCAAAAGAGGATTGCTGATCTATTGACCTATTGATCTGTTGACCTATTAGGCTCCCACAATCACACGCAAATCACTCAAATAAGCGTACGCTAGACAATAGCGTTGTCATGCGATCATGTTCGTTCTTAAGGATTTTTTGAAGATTGTCAAAGAATCATCTACACTGTGCTGACATTTATCACAATCTATAAGTGTCTGCGGATTATTCATTTGGCGTATTAAAGGGTTTATCTATGATCTCACGTCTCTCTCATGTTGCGCTTATCGCTCTTGCCTCAAATCCTTTATTAGGAATTGCCTTTGCTGATAGCAAGCAAGCCGCTAAAATTGGCGATGCTTATTATCAATATTGCACGCAAGAAGCGCTTGCGAATGAGGAGTATTGTACTTGTATCTCCGATGTTTATCGCGTTAATCTTGCCGAAACGACGCTCTCAAGCGATGAAGAGACCTTTATGATTCAAGCGCTCAGTGGGCAGATCGATTATGCTGGCTTAAATGATAGCCATCTTCCCCTCGTAGAATCCGTTGTACTTAAACTGAGCGACCCTATTTTAGAAGAAGGTTTCACAGCTTGCGCTGTGCTGAATGAAGAGATCTTTATCGAAGCACCGGAGGATTATGAAGCACCTGAGCCCACTGAAGATCAGCTACGAGCGATTGAAGAGCTAGATGCAATTGAAGAGATGGAGTTTGAAGAAGGAATTTAATCGGATTGATTAACTCCTATCTACCGATTAATTCTACAATCTTATTGTATCACGAAGTTTTTATGCGCCTTTTAGGTCATCAATCTTTGACAGATGAATCCTTAATTGAAGGGTCTTTAATTATTGCATTCTGTGAAGCGTCTTCTGAATCTTCATCTTTTTTCCAATCATCCCAGTCATCCCAAGATTTCCAGTTTTGATCACGCGCCTCCTCTTTCTTGCGAGATTCGCCGGCATCAAAGAAGGGCGTATCATCAAAATCATCACTTTTAGGAAGAATTGAAGGATTCTCCGCTTCATATTTTCGAAGCCGACGCATATCTAAATACGGCAGTACAAAGAGCCAGAAGATGGCAAAAAGAACGCCTAAGCTCCAATGAATCCAAAAACAGATAACCAGTAAGATGAGATTCCCAAGTCCTGAAAAGATCATTCTTGAAGAGCTCATCTTCTGAAAATCACGATTCAAAATCTTACGTGATTGCGCTTTTTTTTGTTCAGTCGCTTTCTCTGTGGTGTTTTCAGCGATATTTCTATCTTCAGCACTATTCCCAGAAATAGGCGATTGTGACTTACCATACTTCTCTTGCGTCATCAGTTTATCTCCCAATCAATGATTGATTAATCGGATCTATTCATCGGATCTCAGTCTTAAAAGCATAAGACTATAAGACTATAAGATCATAAGATTCATATTCTTACACTATAACATCTATCAAAGATCCGATCTGCTACTCTTAGACATCACACCATCTCTTGTTTCATCGCTTTAAATTCACGAAGCTGAATCCAAAGGAAGAGCGCTGCGGTAAACGCCGAGATAAAATCTGCAACCGGAACAGCTGCCCACACGCCATCAATCGGTGGTAAACCAAGTCCTTCAAAAAGGTTTGGCAATAAGTAGAGCGCCGGAATTAAGAAGAAGATTTGACGGCTTAAACTTAAGAAGATCGAATGCCCTACTTTACCGATACTTTGGAAGAAGATTGTGACGACCATTTGGAAACCGACTAATGGGAAGAGGAAAGTAATAATGCGAATTGAATCCATCGTAAAGAGTGCTAATTCTTCTGAAGGATTAAAAGGACGCACCACTAATGCGGGGAAAAACACACCGACAATTGCGGCGACAACGCCAATTAAAACACCAATTTTAACAGTATAAAGTAGTGCTTCACGCAATCTCCCAAACTCTTTAGCACCATAGCTATAACCGACAATTGGTTGCATTCCTTGTGTTAACCCTAAAAGAATCAATACAACTAACATGAGTGTAATGTTCGCGATCGTATATGCCGCAACACCAATTGAACCGCCATAAATTTTCACTTGGTGGATAATAATAAAGATAATCGCAGCTGATACAACGTTCATTAAAAATGGCGACATGCCAATGCTCAGCACGGCTTTCGTAATCGACCAGTTAAGACGAATTTTAGATACTCTAAAGCGGAGTAATGTCTTTTTATTGAGGAAGTGCGCCATGACAAAAATAGTTCCGATGACCATCGAAGCGACTATCGAGATCGCAGCGCCCTTAATGCCCCATTCAAGCCAATAGATGAAAAGTGGCGCTAAAATAGCATTTACAACGAGCGTTAAGAGCATCGTATACATCGCCTTTCGAGGATGCCCTGATGCGCGCATCATATTATTAAAGCTAAAGCAGAGATTCGAAAAGATCGCACCAGGTAAGAAGATCATTAAGAAATCACGCGTATATTCATAGGTAAATTCATCTGCACCCAGTTGATAGACTAATGGCTCTAAAAAGAAGAACATGCTATAAGAGACTGTCAGCGTAATAATGAGCGTTAAAAGTAACGATGTTCCGACAACAGACTCAGCCCGATCAAAATCCTGATTCCCGAGATAAATCGAGATTCGGCTTCCGGCACCTGCTCCCACTAACATACCAAATGCCGCAATCATGGTCATGACCGGCAAGGCAATTCCCATCGCACTTAGCGCATGGTCATCAAGATATTCCGCATTTCCCACAAAGTAACGGGTAATAATATTATAGAGCGCAGCAACCGTACTCCCGACAATTGCTGGCAATGAGTATTTCCATAATAGTTTCTTAATAGGAGCTTCCCTAAGCTCTTGTAGTTGATCTACTTTCGCCATATGATCCTTATCATTATTAGTATTAGTATTTTGCTGAGCGCTAATCGATGTATGATCTTGTGTAATCTATATCTGATCTATTACTGATCCACAATCGGTCTGCGATTTTTTGAAAATCATCTCTCTAAATTTCCAAATTCCCAAATTCCCAAAAAACAGCTTTAGCAACCTATTTGAGTGATCAATCATATTACCATACGAAAAGAAGGCGCACCTAAAAGGTACGCCTTGATTCATCGATTCCACCACTATTTGTTTTATTCAACCGCTAACGCTGAGCACAATCTTTGATGAATAAAGCTATATCGATCAACACGCCCTGCTAAGGCGGCTTTTAAAGCAGCATCACTTGCAAAGAGATGCACTGATTTCTTCGCTCTTGTAATGCCGGTATAAAAGAGCTCTTTCGTTAAAAATGCCGAAGGCTCAGCGCCTAAAAAGAGAAGGACTCGCTCAAACTCACTCCCTTGTGATTTATGAATCGTCATCGCAAATGCTGGTTCAAATTTAGGGAGCGTATGAATCGAAAAGACTCTTGCGGATTCAACCCCTTCAAAATAAGCCCGAAGATCACCTGTCTCATTACGTAATATCAAACCAACATCACCATTAAAGAGATTATTCTCGGCACTATTATGGGTAATCATAATCGGTAAACCATGGAAAAATTCGCGACCGGCTTCACTTGGAAATAACGTCCGGCGAATCTGATGATTGAGTTCAATCGCCCCTTCTAATCCCGTTCTTCTTGCGCTTAATACACCCACCTTTTGAAAGACTTTAAAAGCTTCTTCTGCAAATTCAATACCGGCATTATTGGGTAAGATATCGAGATACTCACTAAATTCCTGGCGAATAATGGTCTCTAAAGATTTCTCCGGCATCGGTAACATTGTGAGCTGTAGCGATTCTCCTAAAGCATTTTCCGCATGATGATTAGCATCTTTGAACAGCTGCATGACCGCCTCATATTGCATTGCCCTACCCTGCTCCTCGCTATTATTCACAAGCTTCGCTAGAGCGCCGAGCGCAGAATCACTTCTAAAACGGTAGCTCTTTTTCAGGAAACTCAAATAATTAAATGCCGGCATTGTCACATTAGAAAACGCTTTTCCACTTAAAGAAAGCCCCAATAACTGCGAAAGATGGGTAATATGTGTCTCTGAATAATTCTCCTTCGCACAGAGCTCATGCATAATTGCACCTGCTTCAACGGAGGCTAACTGATCTTTATCGCCTAAAAAGATGACTCGCCCTTCTTTAGGCAGCGCATTAATCAATTGCACTAGCATCTGCTGATCAATCATCGAAGCTTCATCTACGATAAGCACATCAAAATCAAGCGGATTAAAACGATTATATTTCGGCTTTCTGGTAAAAGGATTAATCAATAATAGGCGATGAAGTGTTTGTCCGGCATGAGGAATCATCTCAAGTTGAGCACGAGCTGCCATTTCAATCGCTTCCGGCAATTCACCAAGCTTTGCTTGTACCTTTTGAATCTGCTTTAAAATCGATTCAGATAGACGCGCAGCCGCTTTTCCAGTGGGTGCTGTGAGCAATATTTTAAAAGGTATTTCATTACCTGCTCTATATTGATGAAGATCCACTAAGGTTTGTAAAATCTTAAAGACCGTCGTTGTCTTTCCTGTGCCGGGTCCTCCGGAAATCACAGAAATTTGATTTAATAAGCTATTAGCTGCTGCAAACTTCTGCCAATCCATCTCGGCGTTATCCTCGCCAAAATAGAAACTCAAACGCTTAGCAAGATAACGGATCTCTTCTGTCGTGAAATCACTTTCAGCAACTGTGCTAAAGAATTCGACGATTTCATTCTCTTGCTGATAGTTTCGATCTAAATAGATCCCCTCATCTGTTAAAACAAGTGGCATCGTAACGAAACTCATCATCGACGAAAATAGATTTTCAAGATTAATTGTTTGAAGATTGAGCGCTTGAAGATTGATTGCTTGAGGATTCAAACCACACTTATCAACTTCGCGATTATTGCCAAAATCAGGAGAAGAAGAATTAAATATAATGTCAGATGAAGGATCCATCAGCGATATCAACTGCCAAATCGCCTCAGCCCGA
>CAZPIQ010000030.1:10559-19052 GCA_964586665.1 uncultured Ignatzschineria sp.
AATGTCAGATGAAGGATCCATCAGCGATATCAACTGCCAAATCGCCTCAGCCCGATAAGGATCTTCCACTTCGCTGAACCACTTTGAAGGTGCATGAAGATAGGTAAATGGTAACGCAGTATGCCCAAAACCATAAGCGCGACTCACAAGCAGTAACAATATCCAATAACCTAGCCAAATATGCGGGTTCTGAATATGCTTCTGATGAGCCATAAATTCTGCAAAATAGAGATCAATATGTGTGAAATAACGCCTTGTCACTAATGTTTGTAGATAACGTTTAAACGCTTTTCCTAATAGATCTCGTGATGCTTTATCAGCATCAATATTTGTATTTACATTTATATTTTGAAGACACGCAACCACTTCAAGGTAACAAGCACGACTCTCTTGCTGATTGAGCTTTGCTTTCGAGGCGCCCGATGCACTATTGATTGCCGGCAATGCCGAAGCTTCTGCCTTTACTTCGAGAGTCGATTCTTGCGCGATGCTTGATGCATCTTGGGCTACCGCCGCTTCTTTGGGGCGCTCTTCAAAAGAGTCGACTGCTATTTTTTTAGCAACTGATTTTCTTCCGGCATTTTCATGAGAAGATGCTGGCTCAGATGAATTTTGGGATGACTTTTGAGATGCTCCATTTGAATCATCCACTTCATCAAAGAGATCAAACTGTTCACGCTGGCTCATTTAGAGATCCTCCTTTGAATCTTCCCCAAAGAGATCGATCAAGGTTTCAATGATCTCATAATCAGGCTTAATGTAGTAAATACCGGTAGTTTCCCCGCTTGCCATACCTCGAAGATAGAAATAGAACACGCCTCCAAAGTCACGTTCATAATCAAAATCAGGCTTCTGGTTTTTAAGAAATTTCACGACGGCGACTGTATAGATCAAGTATTGCAAATCATAATGCGCATGCTTAATTGAATGAAGCATCTGCGCTTCGTGATAATCCTGTTTTCTTGTCCCAAGCGTATTCGATTTATAATCGGCGACATAATATTTCCCATCGAGCTCAAAGAAGAGATCGATAAACCCGCGCAAGAATCCTTCTATCGTTTCAAATTGAAGACCAGCATCAGGCGATCGCTCTAAATGGGTATTAAGAATCGCATTTAGCGCATCTTTATGTACTCGATTTTCAATCGGGAAGATAAATTCAAGCTCTTTAATATTCAGGTTGCCAGATAAAATCTCGTTTAAGTTTTGTGTCAAGGGAAGCTTCGCATGGAGGATATCTTGTAACCAAACCATTAATTCATCGGTTAATGCTGGCAATTGTGATTCACTCACTAAATGGGCAAAGTTTCGCACCACCTCTTTTTCAAGAAGTTCTCGATCTTCTAGCTGAGCCGGCGGATAATCCTCTAAAATTTCGTGAATAAAGTTACCAGTAATGGCACCCTTAGGGAATAAACTCTCGGCAAGGATCATCGTGTCTGCTGGATTTTCATCGGTTTCAAGCTCTAACTCATCCTCTAAAAGTGGCGTGAAGTAACTCGCTTTTGCATTATAAGAGAGGCTTGAGAAGCTCGTAAAGCGCCAAAGAGGTGCAATCGGTCGATTAAAGATTGCCGGCGTTTTCGAGGCCAACGACTTTTCCGCTTCTACTTTTTTGATAGGCGAATCAATAAAATCATCAAAAATTGTGACGTTATGAATTCCTTCATTAAAGTTTACGCCCGCACCTTTCATATCGCGCTCAATTCCCATGAGATAAGCGAGCGCATTATTCTCATACATACGTTTTTTGAGATCTTTTGAATAACCGACATAAGTATGGAATTTCGCCCTTGTTAGCGCGACATATAGCAGTCGAATATCTTCAGCGATCGCTTGACGTTGGAAATAATTTGTCTCATCGCTATTTCCTTCATTGGCAAAGATATAACGGCGCGCTCCAACCTTCTCAGCAATCGATGCTTCAGCACCTTCACCTTCACCTTCTTTTACTGGTTGAGCCACATAAACACCGGCATTTTCAGCACGGGTTTTAAAGAGCCCAAACGGTAAGAAAACAATGGGAAATTCAAGCCCTTTAGATTTGTGGATCGTCATTATCTGAATCGTTTTAAAATCACTCTCTAAACGAATCTCTGCACCTTCTCCTTCATCAAAGCCAAACATCTTATCGTGAAGCCACAGTAGTAACGCTTCAGCATTACTAAAGGATTCTCGTTGAAGGAGTTCTCCTAAATGGAAAAGATCACTTGCTAAACGCTCACCATTTTCAAGGGCGAGCAATCGTGCAAGTCGATCTTCTCTCACCATAAAATCACGAATCATGGCTAAAACACCATGCTTCTCCCAAATGTCACTTAAATGATTACGCTCTCGAAGCAAGGCTTCAAAAGCTTCATGATCTTTTGTGATTTGCTCATATTCTGTTACAGAAAACCCATAAAGTACTGAGCCGAGGGATTGCATTAAGACACGTTTTTCATGCTTAAAGACTAAACTTCGAAGAAAAAGATAGAGATCGCCGACAATGCTACTTTCAGGATCAAATACGGAATTTCGTTCAGAAAGATAAACAGCATTAATCCCGGCATTACGAAGCGCTTCTTGCATCACGCCGGCTTCTGTTCCGCTTCGCACTAAAATTGTGATATCTTCCGGCATCACTTTCTGTCGGCCTTTCGCGGTCACAAGCTCCCCTGCTTCAAGAAGAATGCCAATCTCCTTAGCACAAGCGCCGGCAATCCGTTCTCTAAAAACAGGATTTGCGAGCGAATCTGCGCCATCACGATCACCTGTGATCATCACCGTACTATACTCTAAGAAAGTCATGCCGGCACGCGAAAGCCCATCGACTTCCAAGCGAGTCTCCTTCGCTGATTCCGGTGTCTTAATGTTGATAAACGGAATATTTTCAACAATAAAAGGGGGCTCAATATTCGATTTTCGCCCAAAGAGATGATTCACCGCTTCCACTTGCATCGAGCCTGAGCGATAGTTAGTATTCAGCGTATAGATCTGATCGACATCTTTTTTAATGCTCAAATAAGCATTAATATCCGCACCCCTAAAACCGTAGATTGATTGCTTTGGGTCGCCGATCATCACAAACGGGATATGTTTAAAATCAAAGAAGAGTCGTCTAAATGTTTCAAGTTGAAGATTATCCGTATCTTGGAATTCATCAATCATCACGGCTTTATAACGGAGATGAAGCGCTTCAATAAACCCCTCTGACATCGACGCTGTTTTCTTATTTAACTCCGTTAAAAGATCGTCAAATCCTAAAACACCACTCTCTCTTTTAAGCATTTGGAGAATCTTTACCACCTTGCTTGCTGCGTAGTGAAACGAGGCAATACGATCAGCTTTGAGAGACTCTAAATCTTTAAACAACGATTTCAATTCCGGTGATAACCGACTCAAATCCCCCTCTTTACCAAGCTTATCTTCCAAGTTCTTCAGGAAAAAACGTTCCATATCTTCAAATGAATGACCGGTACCATTTTTCGCCCAGTCCATAAAGTGCTTATGGGATCTTTCAATGATTTTCGTGGTGTAAGAGCGTTTATTAAGGCCAACTGTATCAACCATCTCACGATAAGCTGCGAGCGAAAAGTGTTGAAGCGCTCTTGCTTTTACGCTCTCAATAAAGGCATTTTGTGCACCAAATAGCGATTTAAGATTATCATGACCGATAAATCGATCTGCCTCGATTAAATTCGGATCACGTACTAAACTTTCAATCTTCGAAAAGAGGCTATTCGTTTTATAAAGCCCACTACCGATACTGACCGGTACGTCATAAAAATTCGCAACACTTTGCGCATACTCATACTCTAAGGGATAGCACTCTTCGCGCCAGAAATGATAAACCGCTTCACGGTAGAGTTTCGAGAGATCCGTTGCAAGCTCAAAATTAAACGATTGCCCAAGATCGAGCGCATTCTCTTTCAAAAGCCTTTGCGAGAAAGCATGGATCGTAAAGATCGATGCCTGATCGATCGCACCTTCCGCCTCAATAAGAAGATTAATCGCCGTCTCTAAGGCACTATTTTCATCAATCTGCGTTTCTGCTTTCTGAGCTAAATATTGTTCGATCAATACAGATAAAGCTTCATCCTGAGCCTCGCCAACCTCCCCTGTTTCAATCGCAATCAGCTTTTCAAAAAAACTAAGTTTTAAATCCACAATACGAGAATAGATACGTTCCTTTAACTCAGCTGTTGCGGCGTTGGTAAAGGTGACAATTAAGATCTCGGGAAGCTTTAAAGGCGTTCTTTCGACATTAACGCCGAGAAGCAATCTTAATACCAATAATGTAATCGTATAAGTTTTACCTGTTCCGGCAGACGCTTCGATCATCATATTGCCGGCAATGGGCACATTTTGCGGATCTAGTATTGGATAAGGCGACGTATATTCATGCGGATGTTCGGACATCTTAACCCTTTCTCATTGAAGCATTAATGGAAGACTATTTTTAATATATGGCTTTCAATATATGATGTTTAATATATGACCTATAATTATACTAATTTTCACTTAAAGTTTTTCTTTAAGTTTTTCTTTAAGTTTTCTTTAAATCAGGGGTGATGATGCATGACTCATTGCCGGCAATCATACCCACAACTGACTCATGTTTTTATCAAGCAATATCGAGTAATAGGCACTTAAAAAGATGCTGATTCACCAAAAGGATCTTGAGAACGTAGGACACATAATGTAACGCCTCTACCGCCCATTCTCTGGGGAGGATTAGCAAATGCAAGGACATCAATCTGAAGTTTAAGCCAGCGCTCAATCAGCCCTCTGATCACAGGATCACCCTTCGAGCTATTGCCTTGCCCATGAATAATCTTCACACAAAAGAGGTTTTGCTTTAATGCAAAATAGAGAAATTGTTGTAACTCATCACGCGCCTGACTTGCTGTCAAACCATGAAGATCAATGACATCATCAAAACCAAACTTACCTTGCGTAAGCCCACGTAATAATTTTGGAGAAACTCCGTCCCGCTTGTAACGCATTTCACTCGTGGGATCTGTGTTAATCCACGAAGTATCATCACTCATAAGATCCTGAAAGTTTGCCTCTTCTCGAAGGGCTTTACGGATCTTAATCTTTAATTTGGGTTTTGGAAATTGAACGCTATTGCCCTGATTTTTAATCTTCCGCACACGACCCACAGTTTCGCGGAAAAGCTTTTTATCTTCATCATTAATCACAATAACGTTCAACCCTGACTTATTTTACGAACAATGATCTTAAGGCTTTTTCGCCAACATCGTTGCAAATTGAAGCTTAAGGCGATTGCCATTAGCATCAAGCCTATGCATCTCCCCGACCTCTTCATTGTAATGGACCATTTCCCAATCTTGATAGTAACGTTGAAGCTCGCCTTCGCTGAAGGTAAATGGGAAACCATCATAAGGATATTGCGCTGTCGACATCGCAGCAACAATTAAGTTATAACCGCCACTATTCGTATGTGCTTGCATATTCGTAATGATATTAGGAATCGCTTCACGCTCTAAGAACATCATCACAACCGTAGAGACGATCAGATCATACATCCCCTCTACATTTGCGTGATTGATATTATACTCATGAACATCAAGTCCTTCGATCCCCTCTTTCACGATAATATCCGTGATCATTTTGATCATACCCGGACTTACATCATACGCTGTGACATCAAATCCACGATCAGAAAGATAGAGAGAGTTTCGTCCTTGCCCACAGCCTAAATCAAGCATTTTACAAGGCTTAACACCATACTCTTCCACCATTGCCACAACATCCGTATGGGGTGCTGTTAGACCATAGGCTTCATGATAATAGTTAGCGGGACGTCTTGCTGACATAAACTCTCCTTATGGGTATCTACCTTATTGATATCTATTTAACAGACGCAGTTGATGCTGCGTCTGTGATTCTCGCACTTTGATAATTCGATCAAAGATACAAGTTCAAAATCTCAAACCGCACCCAATTATTGATAACGAATCCAAGTACCTGTTTCACCTCTAAAGCCCTCTTTCGCCTTTTCGAGCGAAGTGATCAGCGCCTTTTTAGTCGGATTGTTTTTTACAAATTCCATGGCGGCGCGAATCTTCGGCAACATCGAACCCGGTGCAAATTCTCCTGATTCAATATATTTTTCTGCTTCATCATACGTCATTTCAGAAATGTCTGCCTGATTAGGCTTACCAAAATTGATCGCAGCCTTTTCAACGGCCGTTAAGATCATGAGAAGATCTGCATCAATTTGATCTGCTAGTTTCGAAGAGGCAAAATCTTTATCGATAACTGCAAGCTTCCCGACTGTTTTGCCATCTTCAATGGCCACCGGAATACCACCGCCACCCACAGTAATGACGAGTTCGCCGGCATTGACTAAATTCTCAATCGTTTTAAGCTGAACAATCTTTTGTGGAAGCGGTGATGCAACCACCACACGATAACCGCGCCCAGCGTCTTCCATCACAGGATATCCTGCTTCAACAAGCTTATCTGCTTCCGCTTTTGTGTAGAAAGAACCAATGGGTTTTCTCGGATTTTGAAACGCCGGATCTTCACTATCCACAAGTACTTCTGTCACAATTGTCACAACTTCTTTATCAATTTTTCGGCGGTTAAGCTCATCTCTTAAAGCTCTTTGTAAGTGATAGCCTATATAACCTTGGCTCATCGCGCCACATTCAGTGATCGGTACACCTTCTTTATTCAAAGTTTTCTCGACAGTATCCATCGCTAATTTGATCATACCCACTTGCGGTCCATTTCCATGCGCAAGGACAAGATCATGCCCTTCTTCAATCAGCTCCACAATCGGGACAACCGTATTCGCTAAAATCGCTTCTTGTTCACTGACACTATTACCAAGCGCATTACCGCCAAGCGCTACTACAACTTTCATCCTATTCTCCTTTGTTTATAACCTTCCTAATTTCGCTTATAGTGGCTTTTTCGTCAATAAAAATATAAAATATCGTCCGCATTTACGGGGGTTCTTTATCATTAGGGTCGCTTTGATACATTTTAACCATACGGAATACTGACCTATTCAATATCGATATTTTAATATCAATATTGAATATCCATGTTGATATTCAACCCATATATTAAACAGATACTTATTCAAATTCGACACGTAATGAGATATTATCTAAACCACAGAATTAATGGTTAGTATTTAAATTATCCCTATAAATTTCATATAACATTCAATATCAAACATATTCATTTATACAAATAGCTCAAGGCTCCTTATGAAAATCAAATTTCTTCAAGAATTCAAAGAATTCGCAATGCGCGGTAACGTTATCGACTTAGCAGTCGGGGTTATCATTGGTGCGGCATTTAACAAAATCGTATCATCACTTGTTGCGGATATCGTAATGCCACCTTTAGGGCTTTTATTAGGGGGCGTGAGCTTCCAAGATTTCTCAATTACATTAAAAGAAGCTGTAGGTGATGATCCTGCCGTACTTCTTAACTATGGGATGTTTATCCAAAATGTGTTTGACTTTATCATCGTCGCATTCTCAATCTTCCTTGCGATTCGTGTCATGAACAAACTTCGCACAAAACAAGACGAAGCTGTGGCTGAAGCAGTTGAAGAAGTTGTGGCTGAGCCAACTAAAGAAGAGATCCTTCTTAGCGAAATCCGTGACATTCTTAAAAATAACAGTCAAAAATAGTCACGGACGCAATAGATATTACTAGTTTTCTTTAGAAACAGTGATCATTAAAGCAGTGACTAGCTATTAGTACCTCGCTTGTTATATAACTATAGGCTCTAGAATTATTCTCTAGAGCCTTTTTTAATAAAAACTGTCACAAAGATACAACAAAGGCGCAACAAAGCTTTAACAAAAATAATTAAAAAGATCGATTAAATGAAGATCAAGTACAACAATAAATCATACGAGGAGAGTGGGAATTTATGAACATTTTATACTTTACAGAAACAGATAGAGGCATTGATCGCTGGCGTGAAGAGTTTGCAAAGGTCGACCCTTCCTTAAAAATATTTGGCCTTGATGACAAATATGATCCGGCATCGATCGAAGTGGTTCTTGCATGGAAACCGCCTGTAGGCGTTTTTCCACAACTAACAAACCTTAAACTGATTCACTCTCTTGGCATGGGCGTTGATCACATCTTTGCTTGTAGCGATCGCCCCACTAATATTCCGATTGCCAGAATCATTGATGAGGATATGTCCGTACAGATGGCTGAATATGTGCTTTATGGTGTATTAACGGCTTTCCGCAATTTCCACCTTTACGCACAAGAGCAGCAGTCTTCCACATGGAAAACCCACCCACGCCATTTTCATGATGAGTTTAAGATCGGCATTATGGGTTATGGCGAGCTTGGGCAGAGTGTCACGCAGTGCTTACAAAAAAATGGTTTCCCCAACATCCGTATTTGGGCAAATTCAAAGCGCGAGATTGCCGGCATTGAATGCTTCAATGGTAAAGATCAACTACCCGCATTTGCCACTGATTTAGATGTGCTCGTCTG
>CAZPIQ010000031.1:0-2492 GCA_964586665.1 uncultured Ignatzschineria sp.
AGGTAAGGCTGAATGCCTTCGATGCCGCCTTCGCTACCTAAACCACTCTCTTTCATACCGCCAAATGGCGCTTGTGGTGTTGTTGGTAAGCCGTCGTTCCAGCCGAGAATACCGAAGTTGAGGTTCTCTTGGAAGTAGATCCCATCTTTGTAGTTATCTGTGAAGAAGTATGCTGCTAAACCAAATGGCGTACTATTGGCAATTTCCACCGCTTCTTCGATGGTTTTGAAGGTTGCAATCGGTGCAACAGGGCCGAAGGTCTCTTCTTGCATGATGATCATATCTTGCGTTACGTTACCCAGTACTGTCGGTGCGATGAAGTAGTAGCCTTTCTCATCACTATAATCCGTTGTGCCACCAGCTAAAACGGTTGCGCCTTTTGATTTTGCATCTTCGATCTGCTCAACGATTTTATCAAAGCCTTTCTTGTTAATCACAGGACCCACATCTGTGCCAGCATCCATTCCGTTACCCATCTTAAATGCAGCAGCTGCCTTTGCAAACTTCTCGCTAAACTCAGCAACAACACTTTCATGCACTAAGAAGCGGTTTGCACAGATACAGGTTTGTCCTGAGTTACGGAATTTAGATGCAAGGCCTTGTGATACCGCATGATCAATATCGGCATCTGCGCAGATGATAAATGGCGCGTGGCCACCAAGTTCCATGGAAACACCTTTAACCGTGTTCGCACTTTGTTGAATCAGAAGCTTACCGACCGGCGTTGAACCTGTGAAGGTAATTTTGCGTACATAATCGCTACCTGTGAAGAGCGGACCAATGTCTGAACCTTTACCGTTAACGATCTGGACCACATCTTTCGGAATCCCTGCTTCATGTGCAAGTTCTACTAAACGGATCATGGTCAGTGGCGTATCTTCTGCTGGTTTAACGATGAAAGTACAACCTGCCGCAAGTGCCGGGCCTGCTTTACGCGTCATCATTGCTGCTGGGAAGTTCCATGGCGTAATCGCGGCGACTAAACCAATTGCTTGTTGCGTCACGACGATACGTTTGTTGGTCGTCGTTGCCGGCACTGTACGGCCATAGAGGCGTTTTGCTTCTTCCGCAAACCAAACTAAATAGCTCGCAGTTGAACCCACTTCACCGCGAGATTCCGCAAGTGGTTTACCATTTTCTTTTGTCATGATCTCAGCAAGATTCTCTTGGTCAGCCATGATGAGTTCTGCCCATTTTAAGAGAAGTTTTGAGCGATCATACGCACTTGTTTTTGAGAAGGTTTTAAAAGCTTCATGACCTGCTTTTAATTTTGCATTCACTGAATCTGCGTTATCGGCAGGAATCGTTGCAATGACATCACCTGTTGCTGGGTTTGTAACAATAATTTGTTCGCTCATTAATTTCTCCTTTGAATGATTTTTTATCGCTATTTTAATTTTAGATTAGAAACAATTGAAGAATAGAGAACAGATGTTGATGTATCAGTTCGTTATTCGAATGTTTGGGTTGTCTACTCCATCATAAAAGAAATGATGATAAAAGGGTAGGGAGCAATGGCTCTTTGCCCTTATGATTTTAATTTTTAATGCTTTTGAATTTATATCTAATCGAGCATGAATAATTGAGTGGTGTGTTGCATGCAATTAATAGCATGCTTTGCGTTTTCACTCAAATAGTTTTAAGACTTAGCACCGATATAGGGCAAACATATGTTATGTTTGGAAAGATCATTATCTTATAAAAAAATAGGAGATTGCCGATGATGGGAATGTTATTAAACAAGAGGCTTCAGAAAGTGTGGATTGGAGGATTGTTGATGGTTGCGATGCATATAGGATATACCCAGAATTTGGGAAGTTTTCATGATGCTATTGAATCAAAAGATTATACGCAGATTGAAGCTTTAATTGAGTCTGATACTATCGATCTTGAAGTACAAGACTTTCAAGCTAGAACACCGCTCATGTATGCAACACAATTAAATGATCCCAAATCAGCGGCACTGCTGATCACTGCGGGGGCAAATGTGAATGCAAAGAATGCGATTAAAGATACGCCTTATTTGCTTGCGGGCGCCGAGGGTTATAATGAGATCTTAAAGATGACGCTTGAAAATGGTGCTGATATTGAAGATACCAATCGATATGGAGGAACTGCAATCATTCCTGCTGCTGAGAAAGGACATTTAGAAACTGTAAAAATTCTCTTAAATGCAGGGCTCAATCCTAATCATGTGAATAACTTGGGTTGGACGGCTTTAATGGAAGCGGTGTTATTAGGTGATGGCTCATCGGTTTATGTTGAGATCGTTGAGGTGCTTTTGAAAGGAGGCGCGGATCCGAATATTCCTGATAAGAAAGGGATTACACCACTTCAATTTGCGAAACAGAAAGGATATGACGCACTTGTTAAGCTTTTAGTAGCAAACGGCGGGCAATAATTAATCTTGTATTAAAGCGCTGATAGCGCTTTTTTCTTGGGTTAAAAAACGGCATAATTACAGCACTTGATATGAATATCGAACAATATTG
>CAZPIQ010000031.1:2592-18819 GCA_964586665.1 uncultured Ignatzschineria sp.
AATGGCTTGATCGCCTTATAAGAGAGTTAAATTAGTATGCGTTGGAAAAATGAGCGTCGTAGTGACAATGTCGAAGATCGCCGTGGACAAGGATCCTCTCGTGGTGGAATGCGCGGTGGACGGGGCAATATGCCGATTCCTTTGAAAGGCAAAGGTGGGATTGCGATTATTGTGATCGTGCTTGCCGCAGGTTATTTCGGGATTGATTTAACGCCGATCTTAAATGGGCAGATGCCGATAGGCAATCAAACTGAAATGACGCAGACACGCGCTGTTTCACCGATTGAAGCGGAGATGGCGGATTTTACTGCTGTTGCGCTCGCTAAAACGGAAGATCTCTGGAATACCCGTTTCCAAGAGAATGGCATGCGCTATCGTGAGCCAACGCTTGTGATCTATTCTGGCGCAACGAATACCGCATGCGGATATGGACAAGCTGCGATGGGGCCTTTCTATTGCCCCGCAGATGAGCAGGTCTATCTTGATTTGAGTTTTTATGAAGATATGAAAAACAGTCTTGGCGGTGGTGGTGATTTTGCGCAAGGTTATGTGATTGCGCATGAAGTGGGGCATCACGTGCAACATCTTTTAGGCATTACGACGAAAGTGCGTGAGCAGCAAGCACGCATGAGCAAAACAGAGGCGAATAAGCTCTCTGTGAATATGGAACTTCAAGCGGATTGCTTTGCCGGCATTTGGGGGCGAACCATTCAAGATCAAAACCTTTTAGATGTGAATGATATCGAAGAAGCGATGAATACCGCAGCCGCGATTGGTGATGATCGTCTTCAAAAACAATCACGCGGCGTTGTGGTACCTGATAGCTTTACTCATGGAACCTCTAAAGAGCGTCAAAAATGGTTTATGCGTGGCTTTAATTCAGGCTCGATGAATGCATGTAATACCTTTGCCGAGCGGTAAAGTTGGGAAGTTTCACTGGTTTGAGATAATCCCTTTATTGATACCTTCTTTTGACAAATGTATTGATACAGATATTGATAAAGGTATTGATAAACTATTGAGGAAGGGGTTTGTAAGAGCGCTTAAAAATACAATGACTAGAAGTGTTATAATCGAATGCGAAATATCGCTGTAAAGGGATTTTAGAAACGGTTTCGGATCGATATGTATCGAGTTATCGAGGGTATTGATTGCCGGCATTATGAATGTGATGGATGAGATTAAGGAGTTAAATTGAGTATGCAGTTATCGATGAAAAAAGTAGGATGGATTGTAGGTGCCTCGCTCTTATTAACAGCATGTCAGCCAAATGGCCCGACGATTGAATCACTACAACAGCTCAGAGATGTCGATTCCGGCATTGAGATCACCAATAGTCGTATTAAGTCAGTGACGCCGGTAAATGATACGCTCTCACTCTATGATATTGAGGGAATGTTTAAATATCGTGATGGTCGTTATGAATATCTTACAGAGATTGGCGGAGTTGAGATCTACACACCGCTAAATGGCGAAGAAGCAACGCCCTTTAACGCAAGTATTATTGCAAGCGAATTAAATGATGCTTGGACAATCGAGAGCGAGAATCTCCCAGAGTTTGTAGCGCCGAATAATATTGATGAAAAGATCCTGAATCACATAACGCTCTTTGATGGCACGACTGAAGAGGTGTCGGGAATTTATCAGCGTGCAGATGGCTCGCGATTCCTCCTCAACACCAATGCGCTTGATACAAATGTGAAAGATATGATTAAAGCGTATGAAAATCAGCTAAAGCAAAATGTAGAACTTGATGAGAAGCTTATAGATTTAGACGACGCTCTCGCATCACGTAAGCAAGATGTGGTAGAGAAACTTCCCAAAGCAGAATCTGCCAATCAAAACGAGCTCACATCCGCATTAAAACAAGATGAAGCGTATCAAGCAGCACTCGCTAAAAGAGAGGCAGCCTTTGCCGAGATCACGAAGCTTCATAATGAGATGCCAAAGTTCTGGGCAGTGACACAATGCTACGATACCCGTTATCGTTTCCACGGTCGTATCTGTAATCAGATCGCCGGCGTGAATCGTGATTATCTCCCAAAAATCCGTTATAGCAGTCGCCCTGATGCAGATCCGAAGTATATAACGGTGCCATAAATGAACTATCAGTGAACCATCAATGAATCATAAGTGGACAATACAGGTGATTATTCACTCTCTATTGCTATAACGATTCTAGCAATGCACTGATTCACTGATTTACTATTCTCAAAATGCTCATTGATTTTCGATGGGCATTTTTTATATGTCCTGATCTTGATAAAAGGTGATCAAGAGATGATCACTTGTCACCATGCTTAAAAATAATTTCTAGGAAGTTTGTAAAGGGTTACTATTGTCGAAAATAAGCCTTATAATGGTAAGGATATATGAATACATTCAGGGATGATGGAATGGATTCAAAGAGTGACGAGATGTCATTCAATTCGCCCCATAAACATTTATGATGAATGTTTATGCCAACGAAAAAGTTATTTTAGATCTTAAGGTAATTAATCAATGTCAATAGAAGCCGTCCAAGCGCTTGCCAAGAATGATTTTAATGCAGTCAATCAGAAGATTTTAACTGCGCTTCACTCCGATGTAGTTCTTATTAATCAAGTAGGACAATACATCGTTTCATCCGGTGGGAAACGTTTAAGACCACTGATCACGCTTCTTGCAGCACGTGCTGCGGGTTACCAAGGTGAAGGTCACATTACTGCTGCGACTTTAGTGGAATTCATTCATACCGCAACGCTTCTTCATGATGATGTTGTCGATCACTCAGATATGCGCCGTGGCCGTGAAACTGCAAATGAGCTTTGGGGCAATGAGGCGGCGGTTTTAGTCGGGGACTTTATCTACACAAGATCCTTCCAAATGATGGTGAGTTTAGATTCTATGCCGATTATGCGTATTCTCTCTGATGCCACAAACGTGATTGCAGAAGGGGAAGTGATGCAGCTCATGAATATCGGGGATCCTGATACGACTGAAGAGAACTACATGAATGTCATCTATTCCAAAACAGCGCGTCTCTTTGAAGCCGCAGGCGCAGTTGCCGGCATTCTGACAAAAGAATCAGGCGGCATGGATTTTGAGAAAGAGCTCGCCACTTACGGCATGTATTTAGGAACAGCTTTCCAGCTCGTTGACGATATTTTAGATTACACCGCAACAGCTGCGGAGATGGGGAAAAACACGGGTGATGACCTTGCTGAAGGCAAGCCAACATTGCCGCTCATCTATGCAATGCGTGCTGGAACTCAAGAAGAAGCTGATCTGATTCAAGATGCCCTTGTGAATGCAGATATTTCAAAATTAGAAGCGATTCTAAAAGTGATCGATCGTACAAAATCACTTGATTACACCCACGAAGTTGCAGTAAAGCAAGCTAATATGGCGATTGAAGCGCTCGCACCTCTTCCCGAATCGCCTTATAAAGATGCCCTTAAAACATTAGCGAATTATGCAGTGATCCGTAAGTTCTAATCATCAGAATAAGGGTTGGAAAGAAACTCAATGGAAAAGGGATGAGATTTTCATCCCTTTTTTGATATCCATAAATGACTGATTGACGGTAAACTACCGGCAAAGATCAGTAAATTCGGCAAAGGAATTATCAATGGGCAAATCAAGACGTAGAACAGAGAAGTGGTTTAATCGCTTGTTATGGCTGATTTCAGTCATTTTTGCAGCGTTCTTAATCGGACTTGGTGGGAAAATTATTAGTGATCTTCCGTTAATGAGTGAACCGCTTCATCCTGAAACCTTCTATCAAACAGATGAGTATCAAGCTCTCGGCGAGACCTTAGATGAAAAGCACACGGAGCGAACAGATTTAGCTGTCATGGGTGAACAGCTTAGCGAAAAGTTAGCGCTTGAGAAGCTCACTTATGATAATGAACGCGATGTTTTTGAAAACTGGCTCAAAACACGAGAAGCAACACTTGATCCGCTTCGAGATCCGGCATTAATCACGCGTACAGAATCCTTAGAGACGATGAAGCAGAATCTCTCAGAACTTGAGAAGACGGTTTCAGAGAATCGAAGCGAGCGGCAAGCGCTTTCGGTCATGATTGGTCAGTTAGAAAATCAGCGTTATCAAATAGAGCAAGCAGGATATGAGCGCTTCTATTTCGCACTTGAAAAGCAGCAACTTCAAGAGTTCTTGATTCGCCTCGCAATCACGCTTCCTTTGTTACTTGTGGCTATCTGGCTCTTTGTAAAGCGCAGAAATGGCAAGTTCTGGCCATTTAGCTGGGGTTTTATCTTCTTTGCGCTCTTTGCTTTTTTCTTTGAGTTAGTGCCTTATCTACCGAGTTATGGCGGGTATGTTCGTTTTGCTGTGGGTATATTGCTGACTTTTGGGGGCGGTTACTATGCAATTCGTGCTTTTAATCGCTATCGTGAGCGCCAAAAAGTAGAAGAATCGGTCAGCGATGAAGAGCGCCGGAAGATGCTCGGTTATAATTTCGTGCTTCAACGTATTGATAAATCGCTCTGTCCATCATGCGAGCGAGGAATTAATTACCGCAATCCCGCTATTGATTTCTGCCCACATTGTGGCATCACACTCTTCAAGCGATGCCCAAGTTGTCATGTGCGTAAGAATGCATTTCTTAACTATTGCGCATCATGTGGCACGAAAGAGGTTGAAAGTATTCAAGGAGAGTAGAGCCATAATATTGATAATGATTAATGTTCCTTGTGAAACATATATCAATATAAATAATGAGATAGGTTTTTCATTCATCATTTATGATAGAAGTTGATGATAGATCTATCAATTTTTCAGTATGGTTTTTAAAGTATTGTTAATGAGGTTTTCTATAAAGTCTTTCGCAAAGTCTTACGTAAAGTTTTAAAGAGAATTTCAGTGTTTACAATTTGCATGAAATAATCCGTATAGGATTCATGAAAGCATCATCGAAAAGGAGATTTAAATGAGTAATACCGTTCCAGAAAAAAAGGGGACTCGGCATAAGGAGTACGCAGTTCTAGTCGCAATTGCCGTGATTAGTTTCGATCTCTTTTTTGGCGCAACCAAATCAACCCCGTTTTTAGTGCTGATTAACATCGTATCGTTAGTGGCAATTCTTTATAGTGCCTTTAGCGTGGTTAGACATGCGGATATTTTCGCACACCGTTTAGGAGAACCTTACGGCTCTTTGATTTTGAGTCTATCAGTTGTGATTTTAGAGGTTAGTTTAATTACCGCCGTTATGTCCTCAAGTCCAGGTCCGGGCGCTGATGGCGTGGATCCTTATGCAACCTTGATGCGTGATACGCTCTATTCACTCATTATGCTAGTTATTAGTGGATTTGTGGGTGTTTCGCTTCTGTTAGGTGGCCGTAAATTCAGAACACAACACGTGAATCTTGGGGGCGTTACACAATATACAACGGCGATTATTCCGTTAGTCTTGGTGGTTTTAATTCTGCCAAGCTTTATGGATGGCGGTACTTTCTCTAAGGGCCAATTAGTCTTTGTAGCACTTCTATCTGCCTCACTTTATGCGGTGTTCTTAGTGATTCAAACAAGAACGCATCAGAGTCTCTTTATCTATGAGCATGAAGATACCGATGAAAATGATCATGGTATTCCTTCGCCACACTCAAATTTCTGGCATGGAATGTGGTTAGTGATTCACTTAGTATCGGTTGTTGCGATTACTAAAGTGGATTCAGGCCCGCTTGAATCCCTACTAGATAATCTCAATGCCCCTAAAGCATTAACCGGTTTAATCGTTGCGATCTTAATCTTCGCGCCAGAAGGTTTAGGTGCAATACGTGCGGTATTGAGCAATAACTTACAGAGAGCTGTGAATATGTATTTCGGCTCAGTGTTAGCAACAATCTCCCTCACAGTGCCGGCAGTTGTGGCGATCTCGCTTATCACGGGCCAGCAGATCATCTTAGGACTGCCGATTACAGATGTGGTACTTCTTGCCGGGTTATTCGTCTTATGCGGCGCAACTTTTGATAGCGGACGCACCAATAAAGTCGATGGCGTTGCGCACCTTGTTATCTTCGGCGCGTTCTTGATGTTGCTACTTGGCAGTTAATTCGATGATTTTTTACAATGTGTTTACAAAGGGATCTAGCAATAGATCCCTTTTTTATCAGTAAAAGAAACATAAATAAAAGCCCCAATATGCATTTAACAATAATGACATATTAGGGCTTTTCTAAATACCGTAGGAGGGGTATTTTCTTAATAATTTTGTATTTGTTTGTTCAGTTTTTCTCAATATTTGAGTTATGATTTCGATGGTTTTGACTTGTTTTTTTGAGGGCTTTTTCTCTCTCGATCTTTTAATCGATCAGAAATAGAATGCTCTGTATATTGTGTGCCTTTTTCATATTTTTCACTGATCTCAATCCAAAGGTCAGCATTTTTAACACCAGCAACTCTTGGGTCAAATACCGGATTTTTACCAGCTTTCTTCTGGCGCTCATAATCTTTAAAGGTACGAAGTAGTGGTTTTGAGAGAAGGATAATGGCGATTAAGTTAAGGTAACTCATACTCCCAAAGCCAATATCTCCAAAGCCCCACATTAAATCGACAGATTCGATACTACCGAAGAACATCGTGAGTAAAAATACGACTTTTAGGATTAGCGTTAAGATGGGGTATTTAATTTTACGATCTAAGAAGACGATTGTTGTTTCTGCGATATAGTAGTAAGCCATCAAGGTGGTAAAGGCGAAGAGGAAGATCGCAATCGCAACAAAACCAGATCCCATTGTTGGGAAGACGCTTGAAACAGCGAGTTGTGACCAAGCACTTCCAGCTGCAACGCCTGGAACATATTCAACAAGCGGTGCACCGCCAGGGGGAATGACGTTATACATACCGGTCACTAAAATCATAAGACCCGTTGCTACGCAAACGATGACTGTATCGATATAGATTGAGAAACCTTGGATAAGACCTTGTTTAACAGGGTGGCTGACTTCCGCAGCAGCTGAGCTAAACGTTGCTTCACCGGCGCCAGCCATGCTTGAGAATACGGCGCGCCTAACCCCCCAAGAAACAGCCAGGCCTACGATACCACCGAAGATAGCATCTGTTCCAAATGCACTACTGATAATGAGCTCGAACATTGCCGGCACTTTACTGATATTTGAACCTAAGATAACAAACATTAAGATAATGTAGAGTAATGCCATGATGGGAACAATTTTATCGGCATAATTTGCGATACGCTTGACGCCACCAAAGATGAGATAAGCCATCATCGCTGTAATGACTAAGCCCGTTGCAATTGGTGGAATCTCAAATGCGGTATTAAATGCATCAGCGATCGTGTTTGATTGAATGCCGGGAACGAGTAAGCCATACGAGATACAGATCACTGCGGCCATTAAGATCGCGAAAGGCTTCCACTTAAGTCCTCGCTCAATGTAGTAAGGCGCGCCCCCACGATATTGACCATCAATTTTTTGTTTATAAATTTGTGAAAGGGTGGATTCAGCGAAAGCACTTGCACCGCCTAAAAGCCCCATGACAGCCATCCAGAAGATTGCACCAGGACCACCGGCTGCGATAGCTGTTGCAACGCCGGCAATATTACCGACTCCAACGCGACTTGAAAGCGCTAAACAGAATGCTTGGAATGAGGAGATTCCCTCTTTTGAACTTTTACCTTCTCTTAAGAGTTTGATCATTTGTATGAGGTATCTAAATTGTACCCCGCGAGTGACGATGGTGAAGTATAGCCCTGCGCCAAGAGAGAGGGCAACAAGGCCGTTCCCCCATATATAGCCAACGAGCGTATTAACGATCTCTTGCATAATATCCTCCTGATATCAAAGCTGGCTCAAATATTGTGTTATTTATAGTATTTTGAGCCAGCACTGCTTTGTGGTGATTGTGTTAATGCATCTTATTGATTTAACCTGTTTAACAAATGTGTTTGTTACCGTATTAGTTCATGTACCAAATCACTTTTTGTTGTGTGTATTGATCAAATGCTTCAAGGCCATTATCTTTGCCACCAAAGCCAGATTGTTTAAATCCGCCGAACGGAGTTGTAATATCCCCTTCACTAAAACCATTGACCGAGATCGTACCGGCTTTAATGCTAGAAGCAACGCGGAATGCACGTTTGAGATTCTCCGTGTAGAACGAAGCTGCTAATCCATAATGTGAGTCATTAGCAAGTTCAACCGCCTCTTCATCGCTTGAGAATGAGCAGACAGCAAGCACAGGACCGAAAACTTCATTTTGGAAAAGCGTCATATCTGCGCGTACTTCATCAAAGATCGTGGGCTCAACATACCAGCCGCTACCGAGATCGCTATGAATCTTACCGCCGGCAACAAGCTTACCGCCTTCTTTAAGCGTGATGTCGATGAAGGATTTCACCTTATTAAAGTGTGCCTCTTCCACCATCGGGCCAATTGAAACTTCAGGATCAAGCGGGCTTCCGACTTTCCAGTTTTTAAGCTCTGCAACTACTTTCGCAAGAAGCTTCTCTTTGACAGATTCATGAACGAGTAGTCGTGAACCACAGCTACAGTTTTCACTCATGTTCCAGAATGCTGAGGCTAAAATGTGGGGAACTGCTGCATCAAGATCCGCATCTTCAAAGACGATTTGTGGACTCTTTCCACCACACTCTAAGATGATCTCTTTTAAGTTACTCTCTGCTGAATATTTGAGGAAATAACGACCAACTTCTGTAGAGCCTGTAAATGAGACAACATCGACATCCATATGACGACCTAATGCTTCTCCAACCTTTTCGCCAAGCCCTGATACAAGGCTTAATGCACCCTTTGGAACACCGGCTTCATAAGCGAGCTCAACCATACGATAAGCGCTGAGTGAGGTCAGCTCTGCTGGTTTTACAATGACCGAGTTTCCGGCTGTTAGTGCTGGCGCCACTTTCCATGCAAACATTTGCGCTGGGAAGTTCCAAGGGAGAACTGCGCCGACAACGCCAACCGGCTCATTCACAATTAATCCTAAAGCATCATGACCGGTAGGTGCAATTTTGCCAAAGAGCTTATCGATCGCTTCCGCGTACCAATAGAAGGTTTCAATCGTTGCCGGAATATCGGTATTGAGACATTCAGTAATGGGTTTACCAGCATCGACGCAATCTAGCGCGGCTAATTCTTCTTGATGTTCTTCTAATAATTGGCAGAAGCGAAGCATGATGGCTTTACGTTCAGCCGGTGATTGCTTGCTCCAAACGCCTGATTCGAATGTTTCGCGCGCGACTTTTACCGCTGCATCAATATCGCTTGCATCGCCATCGGCAATAGTACCGATCACTTTCTTATCAATAGGCGAGATATTTTCAAGTGTGCCGGCATTGCTTGTGTATCCTGAAATTAAATTATTGACTACGAGTTTGCCACTCTCTGCGAGTGCAAAGATCTCTTCTTTACGCTTAACCATAGATTCCTCCAAATGACTCGAACATTGGTGTTGATGATGAGTATGAGTTGTGATTACTCTGATGATAGAGGCGGGTAGGCGAGAAGCCTTACCCGCTGATCAGTGAGATGCGTTACTTAAAGAATGCGAGGAATTCATCACGCTCTTCTTGTGAAAGATCAGAGAGCGGGATACGTACTTTACCCACATCAAGCGTTGCATTTAAGCAACCTAGTTTTGCTTTTTGGTTATAGTTGCCTGATTCCATTGAGTAGATCGCAGGATAGATTTGCGCCATAATCTCGCGAGCCTTATCCCAATCGCCGGCTTGTGTTGCATTAAATAACGCGACTTGTTCGCCAGGGAAAACGTTCCCCGCGCCGGCAATCCAGCTTTTTGCACCCCAGAAGAAGAAATCAACTGGCTGATCATCACAACCACAGACGATATCAAAGTCTTCAAATGGTGTTTGTAATAGGCGAAGTGCACGGCTGAAGTCTCCGCTACTCTCTTTAAGGCCCGCAATATTAGGATTTTTTGCAAGGTGAACAACCGTATCGTATTCGATCTCAATCCCGATTCTTGCTGGGAAGTTATACATAATAATCGGAAGATCAGTCGCTTTTGCAACCGCTTCATAGTGGGCAATCACGCCAGCTTGATCTGGAAGGCTGTATGCCGGCGGTGCAACCATTAATGCTTCATAGCCAAGTGCTAAAGCTTCTTTCGCACGGCGACAAGCCCCTTCTGTTGAGAGATCATTGGCCCCTGCGATTAAAGTGACTTTTCCTTTTGCGACACTTGCAACTGTTTTAAGAACTGTTTCACGCTCAGCTTCTGTTAGCGCATAATATTCACCTGTTGTACCACAAGCAACGAGTCCCGATACGCCTTTATCAATAAAGCTTTGGGTTAAGACTTTTAATGTCTCAACATCAAGGCTACCATCTGCATTAAAAGGGGTTACTAAAGGAACATAAATACCATTAAATCTCATAATTAAACTCTCCATAATAGTTATTAAAAACGTGTTCACAACGTGTTAAAAAATATGTTGAAACAAGCGTTACTTAAATCGATCGATTGCAAAGGCCTCACAGTCAATCGGTGGTGGTTGGTTAAAATGCATTGCTTTAATAATCTCGGCGGTGATTGCCGAATGGGTTAAACCTAAATGTTGGTGGCCAAAAGCGAAGTAGCAGTTGCCCACTCGATCGATCACCGGTAGTGAATCGCTGATTGTCGGACGAAAGCCCATCCATTCAGTACTCTCTCTATGATCGAGCTTCTCCTTAAGCATCGGTGACGCTAGTGGAATAAAGTTTTGTGCGCGTTTCATATTCGGTGGCAGTTTTAAACCACCATATTCAACAGTGCCGGCAAGACGTAAGCCTTCTTCCATCGGCGTCATAATGAATTTTCGATCAGCGCTTGAAACAGGGATAGATATGCGATTCGTTTCATTCGGAAGCATTAAGTGGTATCCGCGCTCAGTTTCAAGGGGAACTTCTATTTTGCTTAATTGCTTTGCAAAAGGTTTCGAGAACGCACCTGTTGAAAGGAGTACTTTTTCTGTTTTAATCACCCCTTGATTGGTGGACAGGGCGATCATACCATTATTCTCTTGCGTGAATTTTGTCACTTCACAATGTTCAATTACTTCCCCGCCGAGCTTTTGAAACGCTTGGGTGAGATGCTGAATCATTGCGCCTAAATTGATAATGTGTCCTGTATCTGGGAAAAAGAGCCCGCCGATTTGTGAATCTGCTAATGCGGGTTCCATCTCATGAAGCGTGTTTTGATCCAGCATGTGATTTGGTACATCAATGGAATTAAGATAATCCCCATGCTTTTTAAGTGTTGTAATGGTCTCTTCTTTTTCAGCGACTAAGAGCGAACCTTCAATTTTGACCCATTGGTTCAAATTCCATTGATCACGAAGCGCTTCCCAAGCCGGCAGAGCAACATGATTTAAGATTTGTAGCTGTGTATGAATATGGTTAAAAGGTTGTGGGCGCATATTATTGAGGAGTTTAATACCCCAAGGCATCAGCTTCGGCAAGTAACGCCAATCTAAGCGAAGCGGGCCAAGCGGATCAAAGAGCATTTTGGGGAGCTGTTTTAAGACAGAAGGGTCCGCGACAGGATAGACTTGCTCAGTGGCAATATGGCCAGCATTACCCCAAGAAGCCCCTTTTCCAACCGTATCTTTTTCTAATAAAAGTACTTGTACGCCAGCTTCTTGAAGCGAGAGCGCAATCGTTACGCCGATAATACCGGCGCCGACGATGGTAAATTGATGAACTTTTTCACTCATAACAGACACTCCGAAACTTGTAACCGATGATGATTTATATTGTCGAGGTTGAAGTGATTATGAAGTTGTAATGCCGTAGCAAAATGGATCATTAGGATCGAGAATTAGTGTATTATCGCCGGAGATATAAGCAGTTCCGCGGATAATCGGCGTGACTTTATCGCCATCTCGCTCAAAGCTTGCCTGGAATTGACTGCCAATCACACTCTCTTGAATCCAGATTTCGCCTTCTTGAAGTTTGCCATCAGCCACTAAACAAGCGACTTTCGCACTTGTGCCGGTACCACAAGGAGAGCGATCATAAGCGCCTCCTGGGCACATGACAAAGCTTCGGCTATTAGCTGTTGGCGAATCTTCGAAGAGCTCGATATGATCAATTATTTGGCCATTTTTACCGGTAATGCCTTGCGCTTCTAATGCTTCCATAATCTTGATCGTGATATCGCTGAGTATTTTCACATTCTCTAATTTGATATCCGCAAAATGCTTATCCACGAGGAAGAACCAATTTCCGCCCCAAGCAATATCGCCGGTAACTTCGCCGATCGAAGGCACATTCACCGTTACCGCTTTTTGATAACGATATGCTGGCACATTCTTAAGGCTGATTGAGCCATCTTCATGAACGGTGGTTGTAATATCCCCTACCGGCGTTTCGATCAGGTGCTCGCCGGCTTCAATGCGCTTAAGGTGCATTAAAGATGCCATTAAGCCAATGGTGCCGTGTCCGCACATGCCAAGGTATCCCTTGTTGTTAAAGAAGATCACTCCGGCAGTTGCCTGAGGGTTTCGTGGCGGGCAGAGGAGGGCGCCCACGAGGACATCGTTGCCACGAGGCTCTAAAATGACAGCCTCCCGATAGTGATCAAACTGGTCTCTGAGAATCTCAAGGCGCTCTGCCATTGAGCCATTCCCTAAATCAGGAAAACCCTCTAATACGAGACGTGTCGGCTCGCCACCGGTATGAGAATCGAGTACGCGAATTGTTTGAATAGTGTTGCTCATATTGGGTTTCTCCTTGAATGGGGTATTTCACTTTTGGAAGATCATTAACAGATTTGTAAAATCGGATTCATTTAATGTGATTTAGTGTGGCTAAGAGGGGTTAAGTAATGCTTTAACTTCCTAGTAAATGAATCTTGAACCGTCTATTTTCGAGTGATCTTCTAAGCTTTTAATTATTTTTTTAAATTATTGTTATATTTGTTTTGTTTGATTACATGATTCAAATCAGCGCTCTGGGCTTTTTTGATGAAGAATCTGTAACTGTTGATACTCAGTCTGCTTGATTTAGGTCAGCGTTTCTTGATATGTTTTCATCTAAGTGATGCGCAAATTAGCACAATGAAAATTAAAACCCACGTAAAAAAATGACAATAAACACGTGAAATATCACTTTAATATTGCTTTAAACTTAAAGGAGGAACTTTATGTTTATTAAGGATTTTTTGGATAAGCACCATGGTAAACAGACTTTTTTAGTCGGCAGTTTGGAGGAGTTTGCGGGTAACATAAAACTGATCATGCCCCTTATTAATTCACTTTCGAATATCACATTTTTTATTAAAAATACGAAAGCAGAGTATCAACTCGTCAATAGCTATTTTTTGGAAAGAACCGGTTTAAATAATATGGAAGAAGCCATTGGAAAAACTTCTGGCATTCTGTTTCCGACGCAATTTGGTTCAGCTTATGAATCGCAAGATTTTAAAGTGATTGAGAGCGGTAAACATATCTATAATCGACTGGAATTACATGCTTATAACAATGGATTAATGGGCTGGTGCATGACGACAAAGATGCCACTTTTTGATAAAGAACTAAAAGTCGTGGGTGTTGTCGGGATTTCGGTGGATTTGCAAAATGATCGGTTTGTTAGAACGGATTTGAACATCCGATTAAATCGGGTTTTGGATTATATCGATGAGAATTTTTATACGCAGATATCGACACAGAAGTTAGCAGATATTGCGCATTTATCTGTTTCACAGCTTAATCGACAATTTCGAGAAATTTTCTTAATGACACCGTTACAGCTTATTCAGAAAAAACGCTTTGAACATGCCATTCAACTATTAGCAAAGGATATTTCGATTACAGAAGTCTCAATGCAATGTGGTTACATTGATCACAGCGCCTTTAGCCGAAAGTTTAAAGAATTCACTAATATGACGCCGAGCGAATTTAAAGTTGCGATGATATCGTGAGATAGGCGTGTGTGTTGATTAAAATCCCGCGCTAACAGTTGAGAAGTTTTAGCTTCTCAATTATCTCTAATAATACCCGCTACTACCCATAATCAGCGGAATCGTCATGATTGAAAGAAGCGTACTCCAAGTAATCATCGAGGCCATTGCATCTGAATCTCCGCCCATTTGTCTTGAAAGAATATACGCATTGCCGGCAGATGGCATAGTTGCAAAGAGGAGTGCAACGCCGGCAGTTGTGCCGGAAACATTGAGGATTTGTAAGATAAGAAGCGTAATCGCTGGCATTGCGAGGAGTTTGAGGATAATCGCAAAGCTCACAGCGCCCATCTTTTTGGCATCCATCATAATAATGAGCCCCGCGCCGACAGACATTAAACTCAGTGGTGTTGCGGTACTGCCTAAATAGAGCATCCATTGTTTTATAGGGCCTGTAAAAGTGATATTGAGGAAATTCGCTAAAATCCCTAATAGCACACCGACGATTAGGGGATTTTTAAGCAATGCCCATAGAATGCCGGCAACGCTCTTCTTTCCGCTCTGATTACTGCCATAAAGATTAAGCACCGAGATACAGAGGATAATAATCATATATGCCATAAAAACGCCGGCAATAATAATGCCATTACTGCCAAAAAGTGATTGTGAAAGTGCTAGAAATACATAAGAGTTATAGCGAGTTCCACCTTGAAAAATCGAGGTGAAAAGGGTGTTTTCAATATTAAAAATACGCTTAATGGGAAACAGAACCGCGCCGATCATCAGCGTCGCGATAAAAGTCGCCATCAGTGCCCCAAAGAGTCCTGGTTCAGCGAAGTTTGCTTTGGACACTTCAAGGATTAATAAGATCGGAAAAAAGAGATAATAAACGAGCGCTTCAATCCCTTTCCAGAGATCACTACTCGGCAATAATCGTTTGGCAATAAAGCCCGTCACGACTAACCCAAAGATGGGAAGTACGGAGAGAAGTGTTTCAAACATGGTGTCCTCGGTGGTAATGCTTGTTGTTATTTTTTATAAGAATTTTCTACAAAGCGATGCATATTATTGCCTTGAGAGACTCTTTAAAGGTAGCATTCTCTTGGCAATAAAGCTTGCAGTTTAGTCTTGATGAAATAAGTGAGGTTGAAGCCAAGATGTTTTTTAAAACAAAAGCCCTCGGAGAACCGAAGGCTTCTATTGTTTTGAACTTACAATGATCTAAAGGAATTACCTTCCGCTCTTCATCTTCATCCACATGCGTGTTAATGCTTTTTGCTGGCGAATGTCATAAGGACGCTTGATATGAACATTTTTGAGGGATTCTTCAGGCGGGAAGAGGATTTCGTTATTGCGTAATTCAGGATCGAGATACTCAAATGCGGCTTCGTTCGCCATCGGGAACATGATTTTGTTAGCAGCTTTAGCGCTGTTTTCAGCATCGAGCATAAAGTTAATAAATTCATAAGCTTCATCAACGTTTTGCGCATCTTTGAGGATTACCATTTCGTCAAACCAGACGATTGTTCCCTCTTTTGGCAAGATATATTGAATATCGTTATCACGACCTGCTTCAATTGCGCTATTTTTCGCGATAAAGAAATCGCCTGACCAACCAAGCGCCACACAAGCATCGCCATTAGCGATAGCGCTGATATATTCTGATGAGTGGAATTTTTTCACATAAGGGCGAATATTTTCTAAGACTTTTTGTACATTTTCTATATCTTTCTTATCTGTTGATTCCGGCTCTTGTCCGAGATACATGTTGATTAAAGGTGTTGTCTCAACGGGGCTATCGAGCATATAAATACCACATTCAGCAACTTGCTGTGCATATTGTGGATCTAAGAGTAAGGCAAAAGAATCAAGAGGCGCATCTGGCGCGACTTCTGCGATTTTCTTCGCATCATAGCCTACGCCGGTTGTTCCCCAAAAGTAAGGAATGGCGTAATCATTGATGCCTTCAAATGTCGCTAAGCTCTCAAGTGCAAATGGCCAGAGATTTTTATGATTTGGGATTTTATTCAGATCAAGCTTTAGGAGTTGATCTGCAGCCATCAGATAGGTCACCGCAAAATCTGATGGTACGACGATATCGTAGCCTGAATTGCCGGTAAGTGTTTTTGCGAGTAGGGTTTGGTTGCTATCAAATGCATCAGCAATGACTTTGATGCCAGTTTGTGCCGTAAATTCATCAATGAGTTCACGATCAATATAAGAAACCCAATTATAAATTTTGAGTTCTCTTGGCTTATCTTCCGCTAGTGAAAATTGAAATAATCCGAAAATAGCGACCAGCGCAGTTAAACGACGAATAATGCTCATGGGCATATTCTCCTTA